>JBDUCH010000326.1:0-4743 GCA_040003555.1 Variovorax sp.
ATCAAGGCCGACGGCCAGTTCAACGTGGTCTGGAAGACGCCAGGCCCGGTCAAGGCCAAGCCGTGGAGCCCGTACATCGAAGGCAACGACAAGAAGCCGGATCAGCCCGCGGGCAAGTCGATGTAAGAAGCCCGTTCGACGCGCCCCCGGGCGCATCCGCGGAGCCACTGGCCCGTTCCTTGCTGCACCCCTGCTGCAAGGGCGGGCCACTTTTTTTGGACAGAACCATGCAATCCACAGTCATGCTCCGGCGCTTTTTCAAGGCCGCGGCGGCCTCGCTGCTGCTCGTGGCCGCTTCCGCCCATGCACTGACGGCCGAAGAGGCCAGGGCAATCGCGTCCGGCGACACCGAGGCGCGCGTCGCCGCACTCAACAAGGCGGTCGCCACCGCCGACGAAA
This sequence comes from Variovorax sp., assembly GCA_040003555.1. Taxonomy (GTDB): domain Bacteria; phylum Pseudomonadota; class Gammaproteobacteria; order Burkholderiales; family Burkholderiaceae_C; genus Variovorax. The sequence goes on from JBDUCH010000326.1 coordinate 400, forward strand.
AAACCTCCGCGTTCATCCAGGCCATGGCCGACGACGCGGTCAAGTTCACCGACGACAAGGTCTTCGTGATGAAGGACGACAAGGGCTACGACCCGGTCACCGGCGCCGAACTGAAGGTGCCGGACGCCGCCGAAGACGTGGTCAACAACAACATGATGCGCGGCGCCTTCGATGCCGCGCAGTCGGTGCTCAAGCTGGTCAACAGCAAGGACGAGGCGGTGCGTCTCGAGGCCGCGAACGCGCTGCTGAAGGATCCGGACGAGTCCCGCATTCCGATGGTCGAGAAAGCCTTGTCCGTCGAGACCAACGCCAACATCAAGGCCAAGCTCGAGCTGGTGCGCGCCGCGTCGCTGCTCAACAGCACCGACAAGGCCAAGCGCATCACGGCAGCCGGCGCGCTGGCCGAGAGCAAGAGCCCCGAGACCAAGCTGCTGCTGAACGAGCGCCTGACCGAAGAGACCGAGCCAGACGTCAAGGCCGCACTGCAAAAAGCCATCGCGGGCATCGACGGCGCGCTGGTCTGGGGCGACCGCATCAACGCCGTGTTCAGCGGCATCAGCCTCGGCTCTGTGCTGCTGCTCGCCGCGCTGGGGCTGGCCATCACCTACGGGCTGATGGGCGTGATCAACATGGCGCACGGCGAACTCATGATGATCGGCGCCTACGCCACCTACGTGATGCAGGGCCTGTTCCAGAAGTACCTGCCGGAGTCGGCGTTCGGCCTCTACCTGGTCGCCGCGATTCCGGTCGCGTTCCTCGCGTCGGCGCTGGTCGGCGCGGTTCTGGAGCGCGGTGTGATCCGCTTCCTCTATGGACGGCCGCTCGAGACGCTGCTGGCCACCTGGGGCATCAGCCTGATGCTGCAGCAGCTGGTGCGTTCGCTGTTCGGCGCTCAGAACGTCGGCGTCGAGAACCCGGGCTGGATGAGTGGCGGCTTCACCATGCTGAGCAACGTCACGCTGCCCTGGAACCGCATCTGCATCATCATCTTCGCGGTGCTGGTGCTGCTGGCGATGGGCTGGCTCATCGGCCGCACGCGGCTCGGGCTGTTCGTGCGCGGCGTCACGCAGAACCGGCCGATCGCGTCCTGCATGGGCGTGAACACGGCGCGCGTCGACACCTACGCCTTCGCGCTCGGCTCGGGCATCGCAGGCCTCGCGGGCTGCGCGCTGAGCCAGATCGGCAATGTCGGTCCCGACCTTGGCCAGAGCTATATCGTCGACTCGTTCATGGTGGTGGTGATGGGCGGCGTCGGCCAGCTCGCCGGTACCGTCTACGCGGCCATGGGCCTGGGCATTCTCAACAAGTTCATCGAAGGCTGGGCCGGCGCGGTGCTCGCGAAGATCGCCGTGCTCATCTTCATCATCATCTTCATTCAAAAACGTCCACAAGGGATTTTTGCGATGAAGGGCCGGAGCGCAGAAGCATGAGCAAGGTTGTTCTTCCCTCCAAGGGGCCGCTCTTGAGCGGCAAGGGCTGGACGGCGTTCTTCGTGGCGCTGATCGTGGTGTGCGCGCTGGCGCCGATGCTCAACCTCATGGTGCCGCACGACAGCGCGTTCTACATGAGCGACTACGCCGTGGCGCTGGTCGGCAAGATCATGTGCTACGCCATCTGCGCGCTGGCCATGGACCTGATCTGGGGTTACACCGGCATCCTGTCGCTCGGCCACGGCATGTTCTTCGCGCTCGGCGGCTACATGATGGGCATGTACCTCATGCGCCAGATCGGCACCGATGGCAACTACAAGAGCGACCTGCCGGACTTCATGGTGTTCCTCGACTGGAAGACCTTGCCCTGGCATTGGACGTTTTCCGGCAGCTTCGTGATGACGCTGATCCTGATCGTCGCGGTGCCCGGCCTCATTGCCTTCGTGTTCGGCTTCTTCGCTTTCCGCTCGCGCATCAAGGGCGTGTATTTCTCGATCATCACGCAGGCCATGACCTTCGCGGCGATGCTGCTGTTCTTCCGCAACGAAACCGGCTTCGGCGGCAACAACGGCTTTACCGACTTCAAGCGCATCCTCGGCATCCCGATCGCGACGCAGAGCATGCGCATGACGCTGTTCGTGATGACCGGCCTGACGCTGCTCGGCTTCTTCCTGTTCGCCAAGTGGCTGATCGGCAGCAAGTTCGGGCGCGTGCTGCAGGCCATCCGAGATGCCGAAACGCGCGTCATGTTCTCGGGCTACAACCCGCTGCCCTACAAGCTCACGATCTGGGTCATCTCGGCCATCATGTGCGGCGTGGCCGGTGCCTTGTACGTGCCGCAGGTCGGCATCATCAACCCCGGCGAGATGAGCGCGGCGAATTCGATCGAGATCGCGATCTGGGCGGCCGTCGGCGGCCGCGCCACGCTGATCGGGCCGATCATCGGCGCCTTCATCGTCAACGGCGCGAAGAGCTGGCTCACCGTGGCGTACCCCGAGTACTGGCTGTACTTTCTCGGCGCATTGTTCATTGCCGTCACGCTGTTCCTGCCCGACGGCATCGTCGGCCTGTTGCGCAAGTGGCTGGGCCGCGCCAAGGGTGGCGGCAAGGAATTGAGCGAAGGACGGCGCGAGGCACAGCGTTCGCTGGCCGCGTCCGAAGGCGTCGAGCCGAGCGCGCTCGCGCCGCTGGCGGCAGAACCGAAGGGAGCGCGCGCATGACCCCCGACCTGATGGAAGAAGGCGCGCAACGCGTCGCCCGCCACAGTGGCGTCGATCCGGGCGGCAACACCGAGTCGGGTGGCCGCGCCGCCGGCTTCGGCCGGCACGCCACGCCGGGCGAGGTCGACGTCACGCACGGCCGCATCCTGTACCTCGAAGACGTGAGCGTGAGCTTCGACGGCTTCAAGGCGATCAACAAGCTGAGCCTGGACATCGCGCCCGGCGAGCTGCGCTGCATCATCGGCCCGAACGGAGCCGGCAAGACCACGATGATGGACATCATCACCGGCAAGACGCGGCCCGACTCGGGCACCGTCTACTTCGGCAGCACCATCGACCTGCTGCGCCACAAGGAGGCCGACATCGCCCAGCTCGGCATCGGCCGCAAGTTCCAGAAGCCGACGGTGTTCGAGCAACTGACCGTGTTCGAGAACCTCGAACTCGCGCTGAAGACCAACAAGGGCGTGAAGCACTCCATGCTGTTCAGGCTCGACTCGGCGCAGAGCGACCGTCTGGCCGAGATCATCGAAACCATTCACCTGGCCGACAGCGTGACGCGCATGGCCGGCAACCTGAGCCATGGCCAGAAGCAGTGGCTCGAGATCGGCATGCTGCTGATGCAGGATCCCAAGCTGCTGCTGCTCGACGAGCCCGTGGCCGGCATGACCGACGAGGAAACCGCACGCACCGCCGAGCTGTTTCTCACGCTCAAGGGCAAGCACTCGCTGATGGTGGTGGAGCACGACATGAGCTTCATCAAGACCATCTCGGAGATCGTCACCGTGCTGTGCGATGGTTCTGTCCTGGCGCAAGGCACGCTCGACGAGGTGCAGGCGGACGAGCGCGTGATCGAGGTCTACCTCGGGAGATAAGAGATGCTGACAGTCAAGAACATCCACCAGTACTACGGCGGCTCGCACATCCTGCGCGACGTGAGCTTCACCGCCACGCTCGGCACGGTCACGGTGCTGCTCGGGCGCAACGGCGTCGGCAAGACCACCTTGCTCAAGTCGCTGATGGGCCTGGTGCCGATCAAGAGCGGCAGCATCGAGTTCGACGGCAAGCCGATCCAGAAGAACACGCCCTACGAGCGTGCCCGCGCCGGCATGGGCTTCGTGCCGCAGGGCCGCGAGATCTTCGCGCGGCTCACGGTCGAAGAGAACCTGCGCATGGGCCTGGCCTACAAGAGCGGCAGCACGCCGATCCCGGCCGAGCTGTTCGAGCTGTTTCCGGTGCTCAAGCAAATGATCAACCGCCGCGGCGGCGATCTTTCGGGCGGCCAACAGCAGCAGCTCGCGATTGCACGCGCGCTCGCACCCAAACCCAAGCTGTTGATCCTCGACGAACCGACCGAAGGCATCCAGCCATCGATCATCAAGGACATCGGCCGCGTGATCCGCATGCTGGCCGACCGCGGCGACATGGCGATCGTGCTGTGCGAGCAGTACTACGACTTTGCTGAGGAGCTGGCCGACGACTATCTGGTGATGGAACGCGGCGAGGTCATCGCACGCGGCCTGGGCAAGGACATGGAGGCGCAGGGCGTGCGCCAGCTCGTGGCGATCTGAGTCCTCATACGGTCTTGTGCATTCAAGGATCCCGATCTGAGGTTGATTCTTGGGCGCTGCGATTCCGGGGCGGGCTCAGGGCGGCGGGGCACGCTGCTCCGCGAATGTCCCCCGCCGGCAGCCTGC
>JBDUCH010000327.1:0-4715 GCA_040003555.1 Variovorax sp.
TGCGCGAGCGCGGCTTCAACCAGGCGCTGGAACTGGTGCGGCGGCTGGCGCCGGACAAAACCGACGCGACGCTGCTGCTGCGCACCCGCGAAACCCCGGCCCAGAGCGGCCTGACGCGGGCCGAGCGGCTGCGCAACCTGCGCAGCGCCTTCGCGATCGAGCCGTTGCGCGCGGCCGAGGTGCGCGGGCGCCGCGTCGTGCTGGTCGACGACGTGATGACCAGCGGCGCCTCGTTTTTCGCTGCGGCCGAGGTCTTGCGCAGCGCCGGCGCCGCCCACATCACCGCGGTCGTGCTGGCCCGCACCGATGCTCCGCAACAATAGGGCGCCTTTCAGTCAGCCACGCAATGTTCCATATCGTCCTGGTCGAGCCCGAGATTCCCCCCAACACCGGCAACGTGATCCGGCTCGCCGCCAACACCGGCTGCATGCTGCACCTGGTAGAGCCGCTGGGGTTTTCGATGGACGACCGGCTGCTGCGGCGCGCCGGGCTCGACTACCACGAGTACGCCGAGGTGCGCCAGCATGCGAACTGGCAGGCGCTGCTCGACGCCGAGCATCCGCCGGCCGACCGGCTTTTCGCGCTGACCACGCGCGGCATGCGGTTCGTGCACGAGGCCGCATTCGCTCCGGGTGACTGGCTGGTGTTCGGCGCCGAGACGCGCGGCCTGGCCCCGGAACTGCGCGAGAGCTTTGCGCCGGCGCAGCGGCTTCGCCTGCCGATGCGCGAGGGGCAACGCAGCCTGAACCTGTCGAATGCCGTGGCGGTGACGGTGTTCGAGGCCTGGCGGCAGAACGGCTTCAGGTGACAGCTCCCCGCGCCCGCCGCTGCGGCGCCGGTTCGCCCATGAAATCCAGAAAGGCGCGCGTGCGCGCCGGCAGCAGCTTGCGGCTCGGCAACGCCGCGTAGATGGTGAAGCGCCCGAAGATCCAGTCGGGCAGCAACTGCACCAGCGCGCCGCTTTCGATGTGCGGCGCCACCAGCGCGATCGACAGCGCCGCGACGCCTGCGCCCTCGAGCGCGGCTCGGTAGAGCACGTCGAAGCTGGCCGATTGCACCGCCACCGGCATGTCGACCTCGACCGGCCCGCCCTGCCCGTCGCGCCGCTGCAGCCGGAACCGCCGGGCACTGTGGCCGGTGGTCTGCTGCCAGGGAAATTTCAGGTACTGGTGGCGTACCAGCTCCTCGGGCCGGGTCGGCGTGCCGGCGCGCTGCAGATAGGAAGGGGCGGCGCAGACGATCATGTCGGTGTGGGCCAGCGGCCGCGCCACCACGTTGAGGTCGATGCCGTCTTCCAGCAGCAGAAAGCTCACGTCGAAGGCCTCGACCCGGTGTTGCGGGAACGGGTCGACCACGATGTCGAGCGCCACGCCCGGATGCAGCGCCCGCCAGCGCGCGATGCGCGGCGCCAGCAGGTGGGTGGCCAGCACCGGCGTCGACAGGATGTGCAGCGTGCCCTGCAACTCCCGCGTGCTGGCGACCGCAGCCGATTCGGCATCGTCGATCTCGCGCAGGATGGCGCGCAGCCGTTCGAGGTAGCGCTCGCCGGCCTCGGTCAGGCTGATCTTTCGGGTGGTGCGCTGGATCAGGCGGGCCCCAAGATGGGTTTCGAGATCGCCGATCAATCGGGTCACCGCGGCCGGTGACAACTCCAGCGCCCGCGCCGCCGCGGCGAAGCCGCCGTCGTCGATCACACGCTGGAAAACACGCATCGAGAGCAATCTGTCCATTCAATGCCCCTTGATCGTTGCAAATACTGAAATGTTCAATTGAAGACTATGCAGTTTATTTTTGATACTTACAAGTCTACATTTCAGTCATCGATGCAGCGATTCCCTTTTCCGGCATCGACCCGCAGCCCGGTCTTTCAACGTCTTTCCAGGAGTTTCACCATGAACACCAAGCTCATCGCCATCGCAGCCCTCTCCGGTTTTGCCGCTTTCGGCGCGCAGGCCTTCCAGGGTGAGCAAAACCCGTTGCCACCGCAGTCGTTCCAGTCGACCCAGGATCGCAGCACCGTGCAGGCCGAAGCGCGCACGCCAATGAAGATCAGCAATGGCGGCACCGGCGTCATGGCCAGCCGCGACACGACGACGGATCGCGCGGCGGTGCGGGCCAGCGCGCGGTCGATCACGCGTGCCGGCGCCGCCACCTACGGCGAAGTGACCGACCGCCGCATGTAATCGGCCGCCGCTCCACCACCATTGAAAAAGCCGCCCGGGGGCGGCTTTTTTTCTTTGAAGGGCGAACCCGGCCTCAGGGGTAGCGCCGCACCACCGACTCGGCCACGCAGGCCGGCTTGGAGACACCTTCGAGCTCGATGGTGGTTTCCCACACCATCTGCACGCCGTTGTTGTCGATCGGCTCACTCGACAACAGCTTCATGCGGCCCCGCAGCCGGCTGCCGACCGGCACCGGCGCCATGAAACGCACCCGGTTCAGGCCGTAGTTGACGCCCATGCGCGACTCGACCACCTCGACCGCCGTCTCGAAGATTTTGGGCAGCAGCGACAGCGTCAGGAAGCCGTGTGCAATCGGCGCGCCGAACGGGCCGGCCTTGGCGCGCTCCACATCGACGTGGATCCACTGGTGGTCGCCGGTCGCTTCGGCGAACTGATTCACCTGCTCCTGGGTCACGGTGATCCAGTCGCTTTGCGCGACCTCCTGGCCGACGCAGGCGGCCATGTCCTGAAGGGTCTGAAAGGTTTTCATGGAGCGGACTCTAGTCGCGTGCCGGGTCGACCGCCTGTAGCAGCGGCGACAACGGCACCGCGGGGATTCACTGATCGAGCCAGCGCAGAACCGGCTGCCACTGCTCCAGATCGCGCTGCACGCGCCCCGGCGCGATGTCGAACAGCGTGAGCCCGCGCGCCGCGAGCTGCACGTAGTTCTGCGTGTCGCGCAGTTCCGCCACCATCGGCACGCCGAGCTGCGACACGAACTCACGCAGCCGGTCGCCCGACAGCGTATGGGCGCCGACCCGCATTCCGACCAGCCCGATACGCGCCTTGCCGGCCTGGCGCTGCGCCATGAGCCGATCCAGGAAATCGCGGGTCGCGTAGATGTCGAAGATGCTGGGCTGCAATGGCACCAGCACCTGGTCAGCCATGGCCAGCACGTCCTTGAAGCGCCAGCCGTGCAGGCCCGCGGGGGTGTCGAGCACGGCATGCGTGGTGCCGCGCGGCGGGCGAACCACATTGCCATCCCCGCTGGCGTCCCAAGTCGTGATCGGCGCTGCCTTCGGGGGCCGCAGCCCGAGCCAGAGCCCGGAGGACTGCTGGCGGTCGACGTCGCCCAGCATCACCGCATGGCCGCAGCTGGCGAAATAGCCTGCGATGTTGGTCGCAAGCGTGGATTTGCCGACGCCACCCTTGGGGTTGGCGACCAGAACCACCGGCATGGGATGCTCCTTCGGTACGCAAGACGCGCCATCGTAGCCGTGTCGGGCCCGCGATTGCGCTATGTTCGCGGCATGCCGACAACAACACCCATGGGCGATCCGCCACGCATCTATGTGATCGCCGCACATCCGCACTGGCGCGATTCACGTGTCAATCGCCAACTCATGCAGGCGGCGCAGGCGCTGCCGGACGTGGACGTGAACGACCTCTACAGCAGCTACCCCGACTACGCGATCGACATCGAAGCCGAACAGGCCCGCGTCGCGCAGGCCGACCTGCTGGTGCTGCTGCATCCGATCCAGTGGTACTCCATGCCGCCGCTGCAAAAGCTCTGGCTCGACGAGGTGCTCGCCTGGGGCTGGGCCTACGGCCCGGGCGGCAGCGCGCTGCAGGGCAAGGACTGCTGGCTGGTGGCGACCACGGGAGGCCCCGAATCGAGCTACCACCCGCAGAGCTACAACCGCTATTTCTTCGACGCCTTTCTGCCGCCCTACGAACAGACCGCGGCGCTCTGCGGCATGCGCTTCCTGCCACCGCTGCTGTTCCACGGCGCGCGCAGCGCGGCGCACGAAGACGTGGTCGCGCACATCGAGGTGTTCAAGGAGCGCCTGGCGAGCTATCCGAACTGGCCCGAGATGGACGAGATCGACGCCTGTCCGACCTGCGTGGTGCCCGAGGCTGACCGGCCGGTCGAGGTCGACGACTTCGCCAAGGTCGACGCCGCCGCCCTGAAGAGCGCGGTGAAAGACGCACTCGCACGTGCCTCTTCTCCCAGCAGCAACAGCAATGCCGGAGCCGCCTGACCATGGAGCACGCACCCGCCTGGTTGGTCAACTCCCTCATCTACCTCGGTGCCGCAGTGTTCGTGGTGCCGCTTTCGAAGGCGCTCGGGCTCGGCTCGATCATCGGCTACCTGGTGGCCGGCATCGCGATCGGGCCCTGGGGCCTGGGCCTGGTGAGCAACGTCGAGGACATCCTGCACTTCGCCGAGTTCGGCGTGGTGCTGATGCTGTTCCTGGTCGGCCTCGAGCTCGAGCCCAAGCGCCTGTGGAACCTGCGCCGCCCGATCTTCGGCTGGGGCACGGCGCAGGTGCTCAGTTGCGCGGCGGTGCTGTTCGCCGTTGGCTGGGCCGCGGGCGCCAGCTGGCGCGTGGCACTGGTGGCCGCGCTGGGCTTGGCGCTGTCGTCCACTGCCATCGCGCTGCAGGTGTTCGGCGAACGCAACCTGCTGAAAACCGCGAGCGGCCAGGCCGGCTTCTCGATCCTGCTGTTCCAGGACGTGGCCGCGATCCCGATCCTCGCGCTGCTGCCGCT
>JBDUCH010000328.1:0-4702 GCA_040003555.1 Variovorax sp.
GGAACCTGCCGATGGCCGTGCGCATCGCGCAGGCGCTCGAAGAGTTCAAGCCCTATTGGGCCGAAGACCCGATCCAGATGACCAACCTGGACACCGTCGCCGAGTACCGGTCGCGCACGCGGATACCCGTGTGCGCCAGCGAAACACTGGCCACGCGCCAGCCCTTCATCCACCTGCTCAAGAACAATGCGGTGGACTATGTGATGCTCGACCTGAGCTGGGTCGGCGGCATCTCCGAAGCGAAGAAGATCGCTGCGATCGCGCAAGCCTTTCACAAGCCCGTGGCGCCGCACGACTGCACCGGCCCCGTTGTGCTGGCGGCGTCGCTGCACCTGGCCATGAGCACGCCCAACGTGGTGCTGCAGGAGGTGGTTCGCGCCTACCTGTCGGGCTGGTACCGCGATCTCGTCACACAGCTGCCCGAAGTCCGCGGCGGCCACGCCAGCGTACCTCCGGGTGCCGGCCTTGGCATGGCGCTGGCACCGGCGTTGTTGCAGCGGTCGGACGTGACCGTCCGCAGCAGTGTGCTCTGACCGCGGCGTGACCCGGCTCGGCGTCGCGCCCGAGACGACCCTGCAATGCGGCGCGCTCAAGGCGGTGCTGGCGCCGGCCGCGGGCGGGCGCCTCACGCGGCTGATGTCCGCCGATGCAACCACCGGCGAAGTGACGGATTGGCTGGTTCCGCTCGACGACACGGTGCGGGCGGCCGGCTTCGAGGCGACGGCCTGGCCGAAGGCGGGCTGCTATCCGCTGGTGCCGTTCTCGAATCGAATTCGCGCCGGCCACTTTGCGTTCGAGAGCCGAAGTGTCCAGCTGCCGATCCATCCGGGCGAGCATCACGCGCTGCACGGGGGCAGCCACAGGATGTCCTGGCAAATGATCCGCCATGAACCGCAGAGCGCGACCATGATGTATCTCCATGCAGAGGGCCAGCACGGCTGGCCCTGGGCGTTTCGGGCCGAGCAGGACGTCGTGCTCGACAGCAGCGGCGTCACCCTGCGCCTGCGCATCACCAACGAGAGCGCAGCGGCCATGCCTTGTGGCTGTGGGTTTCATCCGTACTTTCCTGCTCACTTCGGCCACCGCCTTCAATTCCGCGCCGGCTCGGTCTGGCCCCCCACTGCCGACTTCCTGGCCCTCGAGCCGGCGGAGGTCAAATCGCAACACGACTACGCCGCGCCGCGCACACTGTCCGACCTCGAACTGACGCAGTACTACGGCGAGTGGGACGGCCAGGCCACGCTCTTGTCGGCGGACGGACGCTCGATCCACATGAGGGCCGAAGCGCTGCCGCATCTGGTGCTCCACCATCCAGCGGGCAAAGGGTATTTCTGCGTCGAGCCGGTCTCGCATGTGGCCGATGCCGCCAACATCGCGCAGCAGTCGCGGCAGAGGACGGGCTGGCAGGTTCTGCCGCCCGGCGAAACGCTGGCTTGCAGCGTTCGGATCGCGTGCCGGGCATTCTGATTCGGAATCGCGAGCAGGCCGCGATCCGCCACTGCCCGCGCCGTCTTCGTCCAGATCAAGAATTGCCGCACCGCCATTCCCAGCAGACGTATGTGGCAGCCGTTCCGTTAACGTCTTGCAACAAAAGTATCTATATTGAAACTTGTGAGCACTAATGCACTAGCCGTTCAGAAGCGGGCGCGCACACTACCCAGGCCGGCCCAATTCACTCTTTCCACCGAACCTAGTACCTAGTACTCCGCACCCCTGCTTCTCTCCGGCCTGCTGCCCTTCGCTGCTCAGGCCGAGAATGCTGCAACCGCCGCAAGCTCACCGGTCGCTGCATCCGCGGATGGCGACCTCGCAGGCCCGGGCGGCAGCGATCTCTATCTGGAACTGAGCCTCAACGGCAATCCGCAGGGCCTGGTGCACTTCGGCCTGCGCGGCCAGGCGCTGTGGGCCAGCGCCGCCATACTGCGGCAGGTGGGCTTTGTGCTGCCGGGAGGCATGGCCGATCCCGTCAGGTTGGACAGCCTTCCGGGAGTGCAGATCAAGTACGACGCGTCACGCCAGAGCGTGGCGATCAGCGCTCCCGCCGACGTGCTGCGCTTGTCCAAGACCGTGGTCGATACGTCGACGGTCATCGCGCCCAAGGCCAGCGCCTCGCCCGGCCCGCTGCTCAACTACGACCTCTACGGCACGCAGGGCCGCAACAACACTTCGAGCCTCAACGCGATCACCGAACTGCGCGCGTTCAGCGCAGGCTCGGTGCTCAGCAACACGCTGATGACGCGCGCAGCCCGCATCGATGGCGCGGGGTGGAGGCATGACTCGGTTCGGCTCGACACCACCTTGAGCACTTCCTTCCCTGAAGACATGCTGACCCTGCGCGTGGGCGACACGGCCACTGCCGCGCTGCCATGGTCGCGCTCCACGCGGATCGGCGGCGTCCAGCTCTCGCGCAACTTTGCACTGCAGCCCTATCGCCCCACCACGCCGCTGCCGGCTTTCCTGGGGGCGGCTGCGCTGCCCTCGCAGGTGGAGCTCTACATCAACGGCATGCGCCAGTACACGGGCCGGGTGCCGGCCGGACCGTTTCAGCTCAACACGGTTCCGAGCATCAACGGCGCCGGCAACGCCCAGGTGGTTCTCACCGACGCCTTCGGCCGCGCCACGACGCTCGACTTCTCGCTGTACGACACGCAGCGGCTGCTTCAGGAGGGCCTGTCCGACTGGTCCGTCGACCTCGGCGTGGTGCGCAAGGGCTACGGCCTGCGCTCCTTCGACTACGGCAGCGACCCCGCCACCACCGGCACCTGGCGCTACGGCGTAAGCAACAGCTTCACGCTGGAGGCGCACGGCGAGGCCACGCGCGGACTGGTGAAGGGTGGCGCCGGCGGCGCCTGGCTGCTCGGGCAAAGCGGCGTGCTATCGGGCGCGGTGGCGCACAGCAGCTACCAGGGGCAAGGCGGCTCGCTGCTGAACCTGGGCTACAGCTGGCGCGACAACCATTTCAACTTCGCGGTCGAAGGCACCCGCACACGTGGCGAGTACCGCGACGTCGCATCGCTGTACGGCAGTGCGCCGGCGCGCGGCTCGGGTCGCACCACGGTCGGCTACACCACCGACAACTTCGGCAGCTTCGGCCTCAGCTATCTTTACCTGCGCTATCCCGCGCAACAGGCGACGCGCCTGGCGAGCGCCTACTGGTTCAAGGCGCTGGGACGCGGCGCCTCGCTGAACGTGAGCCTCAACCAGAACCTCGACGAGCGGCGAGAGCGCAGTCTCTTCGTCGGCTTCACCTGGTCGCTCGACGGCAAGGTCACGGCCACTGCCGAGGTTCAGCGCGATCGGGATCGCACCGTCTACACCGCAGATGTGCAGAGCTCGACCCCGAGCGACGGCGGCGTCGGCTGGCGCACCGGCCTGCGCCACGGCGGCGGACAGAGCGGCGGACAGGCCGAGATCGACTATTTGGGCCGCTACGGTCGCGCCATGGCTGGCATCAGCGTGCTCGGCGACAGCCGCTTCGCCTATGCCGGCGCCACGGGTTCGGTCGTGTTCATGGGCGGCCAGCCGTTCGCGGCGCGCCGCATCGACGATGCCTTCGCGGTGGTCTCCGCGGACGGCGTTGCCGGCGTGCCTGTGAAGCTGGAGAACCGGTCGATCGGCACCACGGACGCCAATGGCATGCTGCTGGTAGCGCCACTCAGCGCCTACCAGAACAATCATTTGTCGATCGACCCGATGCAGTTGCCCGCCGATGTGCGAGTCGAACGCGTGAAGACGCTCGCCACGCCGAGCGACCGCGCCGGCGCGATGGTGCGATTCGGCATCACGCCGATCCACGCGGCTGCGCTGATCCTGGTGGACGAGGCTGGCAAGCCGCTGCCGTTGGGCAGTCGAGTGCGCGCCAACGGCCGGGCCGACGAGCCCGCGCTGGTCGGCTTCGACGGCGCGGTCTATCTCGAGACGCTCGAACCCCGGAACACGCTTGAGGTGCAGATGCCCAACGGCCGCTGCCGGGCCAGCTTCGACTACCGCAAGGACGGCACCGGCATTCCGCGAATCGGGCCGCTGCGCTGCGCCAGGGACGCGAGGTCGCCATGAACCTTCCAAACCGGATCTGGCAGGGCCTGCTCTTGCCCTTGCTCTGCGCGTTGCTGTGGTGGCTGCCGGTCGGCAATGCGCAGGCGGCCGTCAATTGCACCGCAACGATGACGAACGTGGCCTTCGGCACGGTCGACCTGGTCGCCGGAGGCGCGCCATCGCCCGTCACGGCCACGCTGAACTACTCCTGCACCAACAACAGCCTCGCCGTGCAGGCCAGGGTCTGCTTCAACATCGGCGACGGCAACGAAGGCGTCGGGAACTTCAATCCGCGCATCATGAAGAGCGGCGCCGCAGACACCTTGAAGTTCCAGCTCTACCAGTCGACGGGCGGAACGGTCTGGGGCTCCAACGGCAACGCCTCGGCGCCGAATCCTTTCACCGTTGCGTTGAGCATTCCTGGCTGGAGTCTTTTCAACGGCGACGGACGGGTGTCGGGAAGCGCCAACATGCGCGGGGAACTGATCGCGCTCCAGACCACGGTGCCGCCGGGCGCGTACCAGGACAGCTTTGCCGGCGGCCATACCTCGATCATGCTCACGTCGAACCTGCTTTTCATGCCGCCGGACTGCAACAGTGTCTTGCTCTCCAGCACGTTCCCGTTTGTGGTCAGCGCGACCGTCGCCAAGAGTTGCCTGGTCACGGC
>JBDUCH010000052.1:0-15952 GCA_040003555.1 Variovorax sp.
CCTTGAACGACAGGTTCCGGCAGTCGCAGCCACCCGCGCGCAACCGCTCAGCCCGCCACCACACCCACGATCTCCCCCAGCCGCTTCAACCCCGCATCGATCGCGTCGTCATACGGCCACCCGCAGTTGAGCCGCAGATAGTGGTCGCTGCGCGCGCTGTTGGAAAACAGCCAGCCCGGCGCCACCAGAATGCCTTCGCGCAGCGCCGCGTCGAACACCGCGGCAGACGAGCACTGCCTGGGCATCTCCACCCACAGCTGCAAGCCGCCGTTGGGCAGGTTCAGCCTGGTTCCCGCGGGGAAGTAGCGCGCTATCGCCTCGGCCGTGCGCTCGCGCTGGCCGCGCAATACGGTGCGCAGCCGGCGCAGGTGCCGGTCGTACGCGCCGGTGCCCATGAACGCGCCGGCGCCGAGTTGCGACAGCACCTCGTTGTTGCGTGTCTGCGCGTACTTGAGCATTTCCACGCGGGCCTGCCAGCGGCCGGCCGCGATCCAGCCCAGGCGCATGCCGGGCGCCAGGATCTTGTGCATCGACGCGCAATGGATCACGTTGCCGGTGTTGCCGCCGTGATCCCATGACTTGATGGCCCGCGGCGTGTGGTCGACGTCGAGCAGCTCGCTGTAGGTGTCGTCTTCGATCAGCGCGATGCCCTGTCGCTCGCACAGCTGCACCAGCCGCTGCTTGTGCGCATCGGGCATCACGCTGCCGAGCGGGTTCTGCAGGTGCGGAATCACCACCACGGCCTTGATGTCGGTGTAGGTCTGCAGCGCCAGCTCGAGCGCTTCGATCGACAGGCCGGTCTGCGGACTGGTCGGGATTTCGAGCGCGCGCAGGCCCAGGCTTTCCAGCACCTGCAGCAGGCCGTAGAAGGTGGGCGATTCCACCGCGATGGTGTCGCCGGGCTGTGCCACCGCGCGCAGCGCGAGGTTGAGCGCCTCGATGCAGCCATTGGTGACGAGCACCTCCTCGGGCGCCAGCGTCATGCCCGCCGCGAGCCCACGCTTGGCCAGCACGGCCCGAAAGTGCGGGTCGCCCTGCAGCGGCGGCACACCGGCCAGCAGCTCGGGGTGCAGGCGCAGCGCGCGCGTCATGCCGGCGCGCAAGGCCTCGGCCGGGTAGAACTGCGGCGCGGCGCGCGCGATCGACAGGTTGAGCTTGATGTGGGCCGCACGCCGCTGCGCCACGAAGTCCGACACCCGTGCGTGGATGCCGACGTACTGCGCCGGGTCAGGCCGCTGTCCGGCAGGGGGCTCGTCCATCGGCGTCATGCGCAGGCGCTGCGGCCGGCGCACGAAGTAGCCGGAGCGGTCGCGCGCCTCGGCCCAGCCGTCGGACTCCAGCGTGCGGCACAACTGCAGCGCAGTCGAGAGGCTGATGTCGTGCAGCCGCATCAGGTTGCGCAGCGAGGGCATGCGCTCGCCCGCCTGCAGCGAGCCAGCCTCGATCGCGCCGCGGTAGTGCGAGGCGAGGCGGCGGTAGAGCGGCGGCTGGGTGGGCGACGGAGTCATGTGCATGGCCCGATGGTGGCCCGGGAGCGCAGGGTTGAAACAGATGCAGATTGCGCGAAAATGACCATAACAGATGGCGCGGCCGCTGCGCTGTTCCGGTCGCAACAGCGCAGCCTGTGCCTGTTTTGCGGGGGGCTGCAGGCCGAACATCAAGGCCTTGCTTCAAGGAGCTTTCGATGATCCGCACCACGACCACCACCATCACCCGGCTGCAGCGCGGCGAAACGCTGCACATGCCGCTCGACGCCCACACCACGCTGCAGGTTGCCGCGGGCGAGGTCATCGTGCGGGAGCCGCTGCGCTGGCTCGGCGACACTGTGGTGGCGCCGGTCGCGACGCTGTCGGAAGGCCGGAGCCACCGCCTGCAGAACGGCGGCTGGGTCGAACTCCGGGCGCTCGGCGACAGTGCCGAGATCCGGAGCCACCGGCCGGTCTCTGCCGTGTACGCCGTGTACGCCGCCTGGCAGACCCTGTGGCGCCGCGCGACGCAGGGCCCGCTTCAACATACCGACAAGAAACCCGCATGACCGAACCGACCCGCCAGGCCATCGCAGACCAGATCGCGGCCGAACTCGGCCACAGCTTCGAGGGCGAAATCCGCATCGGCGGCCACTACGCCTCGGCCGTGCGCGATGGCCGCATCGTCTACCTCAGCGGGCAGGTGCCGCGCGTCGGCAGCACCGTGGTTGTCACGGGCCGGGTCGGCGAGGCGGTGTCGCTCGACCAGGCCCGCCTGGCCGCGCAGATCTGCACGCTGCGCGCGCTGG
Organism: Variovorax sp.; assembly: GCA_040003555.1. Taxonomy (GTDB): domain Bacteria; phylum Pseudomonadota; class Gammaproteobacteria; order Burkholderiales; family Burkholderiaceae_C; genus Variovorax. The sequence goes on from JBDUCH010000052.1 coordinate 2,276, forward strand.
CGATCCTGCGCCAGACGCTGGGCTCGCTCGACGCCGTCGAGAAGATGCTGCGCGTCACCGTGTACACGCAGAGCACGCCCGACTTCGCGCAGCAAAGCGAGGTGGCCGATGCAGCATCGGACTTGCTGCACCGCGTTTTTGGCGAGGCCGGCATGCACACGCGCACCTCGGTCGGCGTTTACAGCCTGCCGAAGAATGCGACGGTGGAACTCGACATGATCGTGGCCGCTCGCGGCGGCTGACAAACCGCAAGGGAATATCCTGTCGGCTGTCCGCGGAGGCCCTGCGTTGCAGGTAAACCCCTTCGGGTTTCGACAGAACAAGGAAATTCCCTCATGAAAGCCACCCCCTTCATCCTCGCCGCGCTGCTTGCAGCCGCGGCGCTCCCCGCGGCCGCGCAGGTTTCGGTCAACATCAACCTGCCGGGCCTGGTGCAGGTCGCGCCGCCGCCGCCGCGCTTCGAGCGCATGCCGGGCCCGCGTGTCGGCCAGGTCTGGGTGCCGGGCCGCTGGCAATGGAATGGCCGCGACTATGTTTGGGCCGGTGGCAATTGGCAGCGTGCCCGCCCCGACTACGCCTACGCGCCCGGCCAATGGATTCAGGCCGATGGCGGCTGGCGCTGGCGCGAAGGCGACTGGCGCCGCGCGGAACGTCGGGAAGCACGCCGCGAAGAACATCGGCACGATCGCTATGAACAGCGCTACGAGCGTCATGACCGGGGCGATGACCGCCACGGCGGCGGCGGCCACTGCCCTCCGGGCCAGGCGAAAAAGGGCAACTGTTAAGGCAAGGATTCATGCCCACGCCACCGCGTCGCGCCCATGCTGTTCCGTTGCCGCCAGGGGTGCGCGTCGCGCGCCTCTACCCCGGCGCCTTTCTGGCCGACGCGTTTGCGATCGACCTGCCGCCCGGCGCCACGCACGACGTGCTGGCGCTCGCGCGTTTCGCGCTGACGCGGCCGGCGCCGTGGGTCGAACGTCTGCTGGCCGTGCGCGACGCGATCGTGTCGTTGTTCGGCCTGAAGACTTCGCGCGACCTGCGTGCCGACAATGGTGCGGCAAGCCCACCGCGCGTCGGCTTCTTCCGCATCTACGAAACCTTGCCCGACGAAGTGGTGCTGGGCGAGGATGACCGGCACCTGGACTTTCGCCTCTCGGTGCAGCGTTCTGCCGACCAGCTGACCGCCGTCACCGTGGTGCACTGCCACAACCTGCTGGGCCGCACCTACATCCGCGTCATCGCGCCGTTCCACCGCAAGGTGGTGCGCTCGGCGCTGAACCGCGCCGCGCAGGCAGGCTGGCCCACAGCCGCGGCAGCCTGAAAAACTAGCGCGGCCGCGCTGCGTACCCGCTCTCGATCCACGCCTCGGCGCTGGCTGAACTGAGCTTGAACGTCGGCGCCACGCGCGCCTCGCCCAGTTGCGTGCCGAACTCGTCCTGCGCGGTGAGCAGGGCGTAGGGGTTGTCTTCGTCGGGCACGATCTGCAGCGCGACGCGGATGCGTTCCGATCCGGCGCCGACGCTCAACTGCTTGTTGAGTTGTGCGTGCAGTTGCTGCTCGTGCCGGCGCAGCACTTCCGATGCGGTTTTCACCAGCGTGTGGAAGGCGGGCGCATCGAGCGGCTTGGGGTTCTTCTTGTCGCGGCCCATCGTCCAGGGGCCGACCAGCGCGGGCTCGGACTCGCCCTGGCGCGTCATCGCCACGGCCCAGCCATCGTCGTCTTCGTTCTTGATCACGCGCGCCGTCCAGAGCGCGTCGCGCCAGAGGCGAGGCTCCTGGATGTCGGTGCTGTCGGCGTCTTCGCCGCTGTATGTAGAGGGAGTAATTTCAGTCATGAACCGGGAAGTCTTGCACAGGCGCAGTCAGAACACCGACAGGCCCGTCTTCGCCACGAACAGCTCGAGCGCCTTCATGCCCAGCAGCGAGTTGCCGGTGGCATCGAGCGCGGGCGACCACACGGCCAGGGTCAGCTGGTCCGGCACCACCGCGACGATGCCGCCACCGACGCCGCTCTTGCAAGGCAGGCCGATGCGAAACGCGAACTCGCCAGCGGCGTCGTAGGTGCCGCAGGTCAGCATCAGCGAGTTGATGCGGCGGGTCTGGCGTTCGGTCAGCAGGTTCACGCCCGCCGCCCAGGGGTGCACGCCGTCGCGGCAGAGGTAGCCGGCCGCGCGCGCCAGCTGCACGCAGCTCATCGACAACGCGCACTGGTGAAAGTACATGTCGAGCACCGTCTCCACGTCGTTGTCGAGCTTGCCGAAGCTCTTCATGAAATTGGCCAGCGCGTAGTTGCGATAGCCCGTGGCCGCCTCGGAAGCGGCCACTTCGCCGTCGAAGGTGATCGGGTCGCCGGTGAGGCTGTTCATCAATTCCAGCACGTCGCTCTTGGCCTCGCGGCCGAACAGGCTCAGCAGCCGGTCGGCGACGGCGATGGCACCGGCATTGATGAACGGGTTGCGAGGCTTGCCCTGTTCGTTCTCCAACTGAACCAGCGAGTTGAACGGGTTGCCCGAAGGCTCGCGGCCGATGCGCTCCCACAGTGCCTCGCCCAGCCGCTGCATCGCCAGGGTGAGCGTGAACAGCTTCGACACGCTCTGGATCGAGAACGGCTTGTTCGCATCGCCCGCGTGGGCCTCCTGTCCGTCGCAGGTGCGCAGCGCCATGCCGAACTGCGCGGCCGGCACCCGCGCCAGCGCCGGGATGTAGCTTGCGACGGTGCCGCCGACACCGAGCAGCGGCCGGATCTCGGCGTCGATCTCGTCGAGCACGGGCTGGAACTTCATGGTGTGTCGTTTCAAAAACAGGTGGGGCCGTTCAGGCGATCTGCATGAGTATGTCGCGCACGCGGTCGAGCGAGGGGTCGATGTCGAGCGTGTCGATGGCGCCGTAGCCCATCATCAGCCCGGGTTGCGGCTCGCTGAAATGGAAGAAGGGCGCCAGCGGGTACAGCCCGACATCGACGCGCCGCGCCAGTGCGACCAGCAGCGCCACGTCCAGCGGCTTGCGGCACAGCGCTGCGATGTGAAAGCCCGCGGCAGCGGGCACCAGGCGGAACCAGGGTGCAAGGTCGCCCTCGAAGCGCGCGACCAGCTTCTCGCGCCGCAGCGCGTAGGCCGCGTGACAGCGCCGGATGTGCCTGGCCAGCAGCCCGTCGTCGATGAACTTCGCCAACGCCCATTGCTGTGCCGGCGCGGTGTGCGAGTCGGTCAGGTGCTTGGCGGTCGCGACTGCGCTGCGGATCGAGGGCGGTGCAATCAGGTAGCCGAGCCGCAGCTGCGGGCTCATCGTCTTGGAGAAGGTGCCCACGTAGGCCACCGTGCCCTGGGTGTCGAGGCTGTAGAGCGCTTCGGTTGGCCGCCCCACGTAGCGGAACTCGCTGTCGAAGTCGTCCTCGATCACCACCGCGCCGAGTTCCCGCGCGCGCTGCAGCAGTGCGATGCGGCGCAGCGGGCTCATCGGCATGCCGAGCGGGAACTGGTGCGCCGGCGTCACGTAGATGAAGCGCGTGCCGGCAGGAATCGCGTCGACCACGATGCCTTCGTCGTCGACCGGCACGCCCACCACGTGCGCCCCCTGCGCCGCGAGCAGGTAGCGCATCGGCGGGTAGCCGGGCTCCTCGATCGCGACCGTGCTGCCCGGCGCGACCAGCACCCGCGCGACCAGGTCGAGCGCCTGCTGCGCGCCGGCGGTGACGATCACATCGTCGGCGTCGCAGCGGACACCGCGCGCGAACGCGATGTGCCTGGCAATGGCTTGCCGCAACGCCGGCACGCCTTCAGCCGTGCCGTAGAGACTGCGCGAGGACGTGAACTGCCGCAGCCCGTGCAGCATGCAGCGGCGCCAGTCGTCGGCCGGAAACAGCGGCCCGGCAGGCACGCCGCCGATGTACTCGTAGCGCGCGCTGCCTTCGCGGTCCATATGGCGCAGCGGGGTGGCCATGCGGCGCCACTGTTCCACCACGGCGGCGCCGGCCAGCTCCTCGGTGCGCTGCGGCGGCGTGCGCGTCACCATCCCTTCGCTGACGAAGGTGCCGATGCCGGTGCGGCCGACCAGCAGCCCGTCCCGGGTCAGCCGCGCGAAGACCTCGGCCACGGTCTTGCGCGAGATTCCGAGCTGTTGCGCCAGCAGGCGCGTGGGCGGCAAGCGCTCGCCGGCCATCAGACGGCCCGAGCGGATCGCGTCTCTGAGCTTGCCATGGAGCTGGCCGCCCAGGTCTTTCTTCCCCTCGATCACGATGTGCAATTCCATCCGTGGACTCCTCGATTTGCGGTGGATTGGTCACCTTCGGGTGGCCTCTTCGCTTCCACAATTCTCTCCACACAACCACTGCACGAAGGAACACACCATGGAACCCCGTCTCAATTTCTACAAGGCTTCGCCCGACGCCATCAAGGCGATGCTGGCGCTCGAAGCCTCCGTGAGCAAGCTCGGTCTCGAGCCGCTGCTGCTCGACCTGGTCAAGCTGCGCGCCTCGCAGATCAACGGCTGCGCCTTTTGCGTCGACATGCATTCCACCGACGCCCGCAAGCGCGGCGAGACTGAGCGCCGCCTGTATGGCGTGGCGGCCTGGCGCGAGTCGCCGTTCTTCACGGCACGCGAACGCGCCGCGCTGGCCTGGACCGAAGCGCTCACGCGCGTGGCCGACACCCGTGCGCCCGATGCCGACCATGATGCGCTGTGCGCCGAGTTCAACGAGCGCGAGCGCGTCGACCTCACGCTGGCGATCGGCACCATCAACATCTGGAACCGGCTCGCGGTCGGCTTCCGTGCGATGCCGACGGCCTGAGCAAGCTCACTCCTCGCTGGTCCACTCCACCTGCACGCCGAGCTGGCGCAGGTTTTCGACGAAGTGCGGATGGGCGCGGCGGATCGGCGTCGCATTGCGGATCTCGGAGCGGCCTTCGATGCTGGCCGCGACCATGAACAGCGCGATCGCCACGCGGATGATGTAGGGGCTCTCCACCACGGCCGGCGTCAGCGGATTGCCGCCGAAGGTGATGAGCCGGTGCGGGTCTGACGAGAACACATGGGCGCCGAACTTCGACAGCTCGCCGGTCCAGCCCAGTGCGCCGTCGTAGACCTTGTTCCAGAACATCGCATTGCCCTGGGCGCGCACGCCCAGCGCAATGAAGATCGGCAGCAGATCCACCGGAAAATACGGCCAGGGCGCCGCCTCGACCTTGGTCAGCACGTTGCTCGTGAATGGCGTCTGCACCTTGAGCGGCCCGGCGCTGCGGGCGCGCGACCAGCCGTCCTCGTGCGTGATCTGCACGCCGAACTTGGCGAAGGTGCGGTCGATCAGCGGGAACTGCGCCGGCGCGCTGTTGCGCACCATCACATCGCCGCCGGTGATCGCGCCGAGTGCAAGAAAAGTGGTGATCTCGTGGAAGTCTTCGTCGAAGCGGAACTCGCCGCCGCCAAGCGCTGCACCGCCGTGCACTGTCAGCCGCGAGGTGCCAATGCCCTCGATGCGTGCGCCGAGTCCCACCATGAAGCGGCAGAACTCCTGCACGTGCGGCTCCGAGGCCGCGTTGGTCAGCGTCGAGGTGCCGTGGGCACCCACCGCGCACAGCACGAAGTTCTCGGTGGTGGTGACCGAGGCGTAATCCAGCCAGTGGTCGGTCGGCACCAGGCCGCCGGCGTGCCGGATGATGAGCGAGCCTTCGGCGCGCTCGACCGTGCTGCCGAAATGCCGGAACACCTCCACGTGCGGATCGATCTCGCGCACGCCGAGCGTGCAGCCCTTGACGTTGTCCTCCAGCCGCGCCACGCCGAAGCGCGCCAGCAATGGCGGCACCAGCATGATCGACGAGCGCATCTCCTCGGGCAGCCGATGGCGCTGCGCGTCGAACACCGTGTCGCGATGGTGCAGGTACAGCGTGCCGGTGGCGTCGTCCATGCGAACCTCGCTGCCGAGCGTGCGGAAGATCTCGAGGATCTTGCGGACATCGGTGATGTCGGGCACGCCATGCAGCCGCAGGGGCTCGCGCGTCAGCAGCGTGGCGCACAGCACCGGCAAGACGGCATTCTTGTTGGCCGAAGGAACGATCCGGCCGCGCAGCGGCGTGCCGCCGTGGACGATGAGATTGGACATGGGCAAAGCCCAATATGCTAGCGGCGCAGGCGAGGTTTCCCGCTGTGGCCTAATTACGCCCGGACATTTTTTTACCGGAGCCACTCATGCCCACCAAAATCAGAACCGAGAGCGACCGTTCCGCTCCCAAGCCCACTCCCGCACCGGGTTTCACCATGCCCAAGTCGGGTGGCGGCCAGAAGCGCAGCCTTGAGCGCGGCACCGCGACGCGCAGCAAGAAGAATCCCGGCAAGCGCGCCAAGAAGGGCGGCTAAGCGGGGCTCAAGCCCGTTTTCTGTTCACGAGGACGATTCCCAGCCCCACGCCCACCAGTGCCAGCACCAGTTGGAGCGTGAGCGGCTCGGCAAGCAGCACCACACCGAACACCAGCGCGAACAGCGGGGTCAGGAAGGTGAACGACGACATCTGGGTTGCCGGGTAGTGCCGCAACAGCCACATCCACGTCAGGTAGCTCGCGAACGCGCCGATCACGGTTTGCAGGCCGATCGACGTCCAGGCCCAGGCTGAATACGCAAAGCCCCACGACTCGCCAAGCGCGAGCGAGAGAAACGGGCAGACCACCGCCGTCACCGCCACTTGGTAGAACAGCGTCTTCTCGGCGCTCGCCGTGGCGAGCTTCGTCGCGCGCAACGTGAGCGTGGTCAGTCCCCAGAGCATGCCGGCCACCAGGGCCAGCACGTCGCCGTGCAGCTGCGCCGAACTGGTGTGCCCGAAGCTCTCGCTGAAGGCCAGCACGACACCGCCGAAGGCCAGCGCCAGCCCGGCCCATTGGAGCCCGCGCAGCCGCTCGGCCGGCACCCAGCGCGGCAGGAACAGCGCCACCCAGAACGGCGAGGTGTAGAGAAACACCGTGAGCCGCGAGGCGGTGGTGTTCTGCAGCCCGATGTAGATGCAGCAGAACTCGCCCGCGAACAGCAGCCCGGCCAGCAGGCCGCCCGGCAGCGTGCCGTCGCGCGCGAACAGCGGCACCCCGCGCGAGCGGCACCACAGCCACAGCAGCGCCACGGCGCCGACCATGCGGATGGTGGCCTGCCAGAGCGGCGGCACCTCGGCGACGGTGGTCTTGATGAGAATCTGCTGCAGCCCCCAGAACGCGCAACAGGCGATGAGCAGGGTGATGGCGCGGGTGTCGAGATGGGTCTTGCGGTCGATCATTTACTTCTGGCGGTTCGATTCTTTGTCGTCATTCACGGGGTAGGGCGCCCGGCCGCGCGTGCCGACCATCAGATCGGGCACAACGGTCTCCACGTCCTTCGCCGCGCGTGCAGCGCGCGCCAGGCGTTGCGCCAGCGCACGCGTCGGCACGCAGCCCTGCAGGTAGACCCAGCGGCGCTGCACCGTCACCCACACGCTGCCGCGCTGCAGTCCTGGTACGCGGGCCAAAGCGCGGCGCAGCTCGGGTGCGATCGCCTTGTCGTAGCGGTAGGCGTTGCTGTCGGCGCAGCGCCCGGCCAGCCAGCAACTGGTGCCGCGTTCGAGCCGGCCGTGCATCTGGCTGCGCCGCTCGGCCTCGGTGTAGAGCGGGCCCAGCGGCACGGGACAGGCCGGCAGGCCCGCCGCGACCTGCATGAACGGGTCGTCGAACCAGTTGCGGCGCTGTTCGCCGGCGTGGGCCGCGCCTGCCATCGTCAGCAGTGCCAGCAAAAAATGCAGGCGGAAGCGGAGACAACGGCGCGGCATGCATCGATGGTAGCCGTGACGCCGCGACCTGCCTGATGCAGACTGGCGCTATGAACACCACCATCCCCGTCATCGACATCTCGGCACTGGCCTCGGACGATGCGGCAGCACGTGTCCGCGTGGCTGGCGAGGTGGGCGCGGCCTGCCGCGAGGTCGGCTTCTTCGCGATCACCGGGCACGGCGTGCCGGCCGCATTGCTGGCCGACGCCTTTGCGGCCAGTCGCGAATTCTTCGCGCTCGATGCCGCGGCAAAGCAGGCGCTGGCGATCGGCAGGCTGGGCCACAACCGCGGCTATGTAGGGCTCGGCACCGAGGCGCTCGACGAGAAAAAGGGCGCCGACCAGAAGGAGGCCTTCAACCTGATCTGGACCGACGAACGTGTACGGCCGCCCAACGCATGGCCGCCGATCGACGGCTGGCGTTCGCGGGTGCAGGCGTACTTCGATGCGGGGCTGCTGGCGGCGCGCAGGCTGCATGCGGCCTTTGCCATCGACCTCGGGCTCCCAGAGGGCTTCTTCGACGACAAGATCGACCGGCCGCTCGCCACCTTGCGCTTTCTGCACTATCCGCCGCCAGCGCCCGGCGCAACCGCAGAGGGCCTCGGCGCCGGTGCCCATACCGACTACGGAAACGTGACACTGCTGGCCACCGACGGCGTGGCCGGGTTGCAGGTGCGCACGCGCGGCGGCGACTGGGTCGACGCGCCGTCGGTGCCCGGGGCCTTCATCTGCAACATCGGCGATTGCCTGATGCGATGGACCAACGACGTGTACGTGTCGACGCCGCACCGCGTGGCACGGCCCACGCGCGAGCGCTATTCGATCGCGCTGTTTTTCGACCCGAACGCCGACGCGCTGGTCAGTGCGATCCCGTCGTGCGTGCGCGCCGGCGAGCTGCCTCGCTACGAACCGATCACCGCGCAGGCCTACCTGCAGTCGCGCTTCGACGCGACCTACGCGGTCAGCGCCGCAGCCACCGTGGTCGCCAGCGGCGTGGTCGGCCGGCCGATGAGCTGACTCAGCTGCCGGCTGTCGTCGAACAGGCCGCCCTTGGCGGTGCCCGCGTCCGAGTCGGCCAGCAGTGCCGCAAAGCCTTCCGGCAGGCCGGCCTGCAGCAGCGCGGCCTTGAACGCCGGCTCGGGCAGATCCTGGTAGGCCACCGCCTTGCCCGACTGCCGCGCGATCTCCGCCGCGAGTTCCGACAGCGTGTAGGCCGTGTCGCCGGCCAGCTCGTACACGCGCCCGGCCTGGTCTTCGCGGGTCAATACGGCTGCCGCGGCTGCCGCGTAATCGGCCCGGGCCGCCGATGCGGTACGGCCTTCGCCGGCCGCGCCCAGCACTGCGCCATGTTCGAGGGCGGCAGCAACACCCGCCGTGCGGTTCTCTGTGTACCAGCCGTTGCGCAGCAGCACGAAGGGCAGGCCGGAGGCGCGCAGGGCAGCTTCCGTTTCCTTGTGCTCGGCTGCAAGCGCCAGGGGCGAGGTGTCGGCGTGCAGGAGGCTCGTGTACGCGAGCAGTTTCACGCCGGCCTTTGCGGCGGCCTCGATCACGGCGCGATGCTGCGCCGCGCGCTGGCCGACTTCACTGGAAGAGATCAGCAGCACCTTCTCGACGCCCTGGAACGCGGCCTCGAGCGTGGCGGGCTGGGCGTAGTCGGCCTGGCGCACCTGCACGCCCAGGGCGGCCAGGTTCTTGGCCTTCTCGGGGCTGCGCACGGCGGCGACGATCTGGGCGGCAGGAAGCTTCGGCAGCAGTGCCCCGATGACGAGCCGGCCGAGTTGGCCGGTAGCTCCGGTGATGGCGATCATGAGGGAAATCCTTTGGCGAAATGGAGGTGAATCGGCAGAATACCGACAGCACAAACTTTTTGAAAGTACGTACGTAAAGGTAAGTACCCATGCCATCCACCCACGAGGCCCCCGTCACCGCAGCCGCCGGCACGCTGGCGCTGCAGTTGCAGCGCGGCGCGTTGTTCTCCGTCGACTGCCCTTCCCGCGCAGTGCTTCAGCACGTCACCAGCCGCTGGGGCGTGCTGGTGCTGGTGGCGTTGCTCTCGGGCATGCATCGCTTCAGCGATCTGCGCCGCAAGGTCGGCGGCGTCAGCGAGAAGATGCTGGCCCAAACCCTCCAGTGGCTGGAGCGCGACGGCTTCGTTCTGCGCAAGTCCTATCCGGTGGTGCCGCCCCACGTCGAATACAGCCTGACGCCGATGGGTGTCGAAGTGGCGCGCCAGGTCGAAGGCCTGGCCGACTGGATCGAGGGCAACCTTCACCGCATCCTGGACGAACGCCGTGCGCGGGAACGCCCGCGCGATGGCGCAGCCTCAGAGCGGGTGCTCGGTGTAGAACCGCCCGCCGTGGTACAGCAGGGGTGATGCGCCTTCACGCCAGCGGCAGCGCTCCACTTCGCCGACGAAGATCACGTGGTCGCCTTCGTCATAGCGACTGCGGTTGAAGCATTCGAAGCTCGCCGCGGCACCGGCCAGCAGCGGCGCACCGCCGAGCCCCTCGGCGAAGTCCACATCCGTCCAGCGGTCCAGCAGCTTCTGCGCGAAGCGCTCCGCCAGCTCTTTCTGGTTAGCCGCCAGGATGTTGATCGCATAGTGCGAGCCGGCGCCCAGCGCCGGCATCGAGCCCGAACTGCGCGCCAGGCTCCACAACACCAGCGGCGGCGTGAGCGAGACCGAGTTGAAGGAGTTGGCCGTCAGCCCGACCAGCGAGCCATCGGCCGCGCGTGCGGTGACGATCGTGACGCCAGTGGCGAACATGCCAAGCGCGTCGCGGAATTCGTCGGTTGAGAAAGAGGGCGCTTGCGCCTGGGCGGGGACGGTCACGAAGAAAGGGGGAAGAAGGGCTGGCTCGCATTCTGGCCGATCGGCTTTGGCGACGCTTTCGTCAACCGAAGAACCAGTAGCAGACCGCGATGGCCGCCACCACGCCGGCAAACTCCGCCGCCAGCGCACACCCGACCGCGTGCCGCGCGCGCTGGATGCCGACCGCGCCGAAGTACACGGCCAGCACATAGAAGGTGGTCTCGGTGCTGCCCTGGACGACTGCGGCGGCGAGCGCGGGGAAGCTGTCGACGCCCTGGCTCTGCATCGTCTCGATCAGCATCGCGCGCGCCGCGCTGCCCGAGAACGGCTTGACCAACGCGGTCGGCAGTGCATCGACAAAGCGCGCGTCCCAGCCCGATTGCGCAGCGAGCCATCGGATGCCGCCGAGCGCGATGTCGAGCGCACCCGACGCGCGCAGCACGCCGACCGCGCAGAGCATCGCGACCAGGTAGGGCAGCAGGTTCTTCGCCACGTCGAAGCCTTCCTTGGCGCCCTCGATGAAGCTCTCGTACACCTTCACGCGGCGCAGCGCCCCGACCAGCAGGAACACGACGACGATGCCGAACAGCGCCAGGTTGCCCAGCAGCGACGAGAGCGAGGCCAGCGCCGCGGCCGACAGCGTGCCGAGCAGCGCCATGAATCCGCCGAGCAGCAGCGCACCCGGCAGCAGGTAGGCCAGCACCACCGGATCCCACAGCCGCAGCCGCTGCATCAGCGCAACGGAGAGCAGGCCGACCAGCGTCGATGCGCTGGTGGCCAGCAGGATCGGCAGGAACACCATCGTCGGATCGGCTGCGCCCTGCTGTGCGCGGTACATGAAGATGGTCACGGGCAGCAGCGTGAGCGACGACGCGTTCAGCACCAGAAACAGGATCTGCGCGTTGGTCGCAGTGGCCGGGTTCGGGTTCAGCGTCTGCAGTTCGCGCATCGCCTTCAGGCCGATCGGCGTGGCTGCGTTGTCCAGGCCCAGCGCGTTGGCCGCGAAGTTCATCGTGATGAGGCCGAGCGCCGGATGCCCGGCCGGCACCTCGGGCATGAGCCGCCGGAACAGCGGCCCGAGCAGGCGCGCCAGCCAGGCGACCAGCCCGGCCGCCTCCGCGATGCGCAGCAGGCCGAGCCAGAGCGTCAGCGTGCCGAACAGCAGCACCATCACCTCGACCGCCAGCCGCGCCATCGCGAACAGGCTTTCCACCACCGCCGCAAACACGGCTGCGTCGCCGCCGACCAGCCAGCGCCCCAGTGCAGCCACCGCTGCGACGAGGAAGAAGCCGAGCCACAGTCCGTTGAGCATGCGTTGTCCCTTGTTGCAAGTGCCGGGCGATCATAGGTGCCGGCTGTCTGGTCAGACCCTGCCGCCGGTCTTACAGTGCGGGCCATGCGTGTAGCGGACACCCTGCGTTCCTCGCTGGCGATCGGCGCGGCCTTGCTGCTCGGCGCCTGCGCCAGCCTGCCGCCCGTGGTGCCGGGCGTGCCGACGCATGCGATGTCCGATGTCGCCACCACTTCGCTCGCGCGCCTCGTGGCGGCCGATGCGGCGGCCCATCCGTCCGCCTTCTCGGGCTTCCGGCTGCTGCCCGAGGCCGCTTTCGCCTTCGACGCGCGCATTTCCCTCGCGCGCAACGCCGAGAAATCGCTCGACGTCCAGTACTACCTGATCCAGAACGACGATGTCGGGCTGCTGTTCCTGCGCGAGCTGCGCGACGCCGCCGCGCGTGGCGTGCGGGTGCGGCTGCTCGTCGACGACCTCTATACGGGCGGCGAAGACGAGCTGTTCAGCGCGCTCGCGGCCTACCCGAACGTGGAAGTGCGGCTTTTCAACCCGCTGCCTTCGCGCGCGACCTCGCTCACCACGCGGCTGGCGTTGTCGCTGCACGAGTTCGGCCGCATCAATCACCGCATGCACAACAAGCTGCTGCTGGCCGACAACAGCTTCGCGGTCTCGGGCGGGCGCAACATCGCCAACGAATACTTCATGCGCAGCACCGCGGCCAACTTCATCGACATGGACGTGCTCTCGTGCGGGCCGATCGTGCGCCGGATGTCGGATGCCTTCGACCGCTACTGGAACAGCGAGCAGGTGCGGCCGATCGAGAGTGTTGCGCCACTGCGGCTGCAGCCCGATGCGGCGCAACGCCGTTTCGACGAACTGGTGAGCACGGCCGCGCCCGACGTGCCGGTGCGTGCGCGCGACGTGCTCGACCGCCCGCCGGTCGGGCAGCAGCTGGCGACCGGGCAGCTCGACTTCCGCTGGGCCCACGCCGAGCTCTTTGCCGACGACCCGGCCAAGATCACGCGCCCGCCGGCAGAGGCCTTTCGCGGCAGCGTGACGGAAGGCGCGCTGGGCGTCATCGGCTCGGCGCGCAAGGACGTGCACATCGCATCGCCGTATTTCATCCCGGGCGCGCGCGGTCTCGAGATGATGAGGACGGCCATCGAGCATGGCGTCAGCGTCGCGGTCGTCACCAACTCGCTGGGTGCGACCGACGAGCCGCTGGCCTATGCGGGCTACGAGCGCTATCGCGCCGACATGCTGAAGATCGGCGTCGCCGTTTCCGAGATTGCGCCCGAGTCGACTGGCCGCTCAGGCCGTTTCGGGGATTTCGGCAAGTCGATCAGCCGGCTGCATGCCAAGCTCGCGGTGGTCGATGCGCGGCGCTTCTTCATCGGCTCGATGAACCTCGACCACCGTTCGGCGGCCGTCAACACCGAACTGGGGCTGGTGATCGACAGCGCCGAACTCGTGCGCGATTATGTGCAGCTGGTGACCGGCAACCGCCTGAACCTCGGCTACCGGCTGCGCCTCGGCCCCGATGGCAGGCGCGTGCAATGGGTCGAGTACGACGACCAGGGCGGCGACCTGGTGCACGAGGATCAGCCCGGCCAGTTCCTGTGGTTGCGCTTCAAGAACTGGCTGTTGTTGCCGATCGTGGGCGAAGAACTGCTCTAGCTCCCGCGGCAGTCGAAGCCCTCGATCGGCGCGGCGGTGCCGCTGATCAGCTCGGCCATCGCCTTGCCCGAGCCCGCGCCGTGCGTCCAGCCCAGCGTGCCGTGCCCCGCGTTGACCCACAGCC
>JBDUCH010000053.1:0-15952 GCA_040003555.1 Variovorax sp.
ACCTGTTCTCGGGCATGTTCATCGGCCCGACCAGCCAGGCGCCGCGCGTGGACGAAGCGCGCAACGACCAGGTCTACGAGCTGGAAATCGCGCTCAAGGAAATCGCGCGCAACCGCGAGATCTATGGCCAGAACATGCCGGCCTGGCTGGTCGACCGCACGCTGCGCAACATCCTGATCGACGTCTCGGGCAACACGCACCGCAGCGAGTTCTGCATTGACAAGCTCTACTCGCCGGATTCCAGCACCGGCCGTCTCGGCCTGCTGGAACTGCGCGCATTCGAGATGCCGCCCCATGCACGCATGAGCATTGCGCAACAGCTGCTGATTCGCGCGCTGGTGGCCCGCTTCTGGGACGAGCCCTACAAGGCGCCCCTCACGCGCTGGGGCACCGAGCTGCACGACCGCTTCCTGCTGCCGACCTTCGTGAAGATGGACTTCGACGACGTCATCAGCGAGATGCGGCAAGCCGGCTTTGCGTTTGACCCGGACTGGTTTGCGCCGCATTTCGAGTTCCGCTTCCCCCTGCTCGGCCAGGTGCAGGCGATGGGCGTCGAACTCTCGCTGCGCAACGCGCTCGAGCCTTGGCACGTGATGGGCGAGGAAGGCGCGGCCGGCGGCAATGTGCGTTACGTGGACTCGTCGCTGGAGCGCATCGAGGTGCGCGTGACCGGCCTCAACGAGAGCCGCTACGTGGTCACCGTCAACGGCAAGGTGCTGCCGCTGCAGCCCACGGGCGTGGTTGGCGAGTTCGTGGCCGGCGTGCGCTACAAGGCCTGGAACCCGCCTTCGGCGCTGCATCCGAGCATCGGCGCCCACGCGCCGCTGACCTTCGACATCGTCGACACCTGGATGAAGCGTTCGCTCGGTGGTTGCCAGTACTTCGTGGCCCATCCGGGGGGTCGCAACTACGACACCTTCCCCGTCAATGCCTACGAGGCCGAAAGCCGTCGCCATTCGCGCTTTGCGCGCATGGGCCACACACCGGGCCTTCTCAAGACACCGCCCGCGACGATCGAACTGCCGGGCAGCCGCGAGTTTCCGTTCACGCTGGATTTGCGACGCTGATGTGCGGCCGGGCGTCCGGGCCGTGACGGCAATGTGACAATCGGCAGACTGTGGAACCCTTGAACGAATCCCTGTTCGGCAATAGCGCGCTCGAAGCCCCTGCGGCTTTGGCGTCTGCGCTTGCGCCGCCCGCCCAGGCGGGCCATTTCGACGAACTGCGCGGTGTGGCAGCGCCGCTAGGGGCACCTCGCCCAGGCGCGCTCACACCGCCCGGCGCCCTGTTGTACGACGCGGCCGGTGAACCTCGACCGCCCGCAGCCCCGGTCGACCCGGCGGAGCCCACCGCCAAATCGCCACTGGCTCCGGCCTGGACGCATTTCTTCGAGGAAATCGGCTCCGGCGGCTTCGACGACCTGCCGCGCCGCGCCGTCAGCCTTGCGCGCCAGATCCGCGACAACGGCGTCACCTACAACGTCTATGCCGACGGCGATGGCCCGCAGCGGCCCTGGTCGATCGACCTGTTCCCGCTGATCGTCTCGCCCGAAAGCTGGGCCCAGATCGAGGCCGGCGTGCTGCAACGCGTGCGCGTGCTCGACCGCGTGATGGCCGACGTCTACGGTCCGCAGCAGTTGCTGGCCGAAGGCTTGCTGCCGGCCGCGCTGGTGCGCGGCCATCCGGGCTACCTGCGCGCCATGCATGGCGTGAAGCCGCCCGGCGACACCTGGCTGCACATCACGGCCTTCGACCTCGCACGCGGACCCGACGGCAACTGGTGGGTGGTGTCGCAGCGCACCCAGGCACCTTCGGGCCTGGGCTACCTGCTGGAGAACCGGCTCGCCATCTCGCGCCAGTTTCCACAAGCGTTCGAGGCGCTGCATGTGCAGCGCCTGGCCGCCACCTACAACGCAATGATGGACGGGCTGCAGGCGATGTGCCCGGCCGGTGCGCCGCCGCACATTGCCCTGCTGACGCCCGGCCCGTACAACGAAACCTATTTCGAGCACGCCTACCTGGCGCGCTACCTCGGCATCACGCTGGTCGAGGGCAACGACCTCACGGTGCGCGACCAGCGGCTCTACCTCAAGACCCTGCAGGGCCTGCGCCCGGTGCACGGGCTGATCAAGCGGCTCGACGACCAGTACCTTGACCCCCTCGAGCTGCGCCCCGACTCCACGCTCGGCGTGCCCGGCCTGCTGCAGGCCATCCGCGCCGGCAACGTGCTGGTGGCGAACATGCCGGGCTCGGCATTTCTCGAATCGCCGGCGCTGCTCGGCTTCCTGCCTGCGCTGGCGCGCCGACTGATCGGCGAAAAGCTGCAGCTGCCGGCGCTTCCGACCTGGTGGTGCGGCGAGCGGGCCGCCCTGGAAGCCGTGCTGCCGCAGCTGGGCGACTGCGCCATCAAGCCCACCTACCCCGGCTCCGCTTCGCACACCAGCTTCGAAGCGGTGCTCGGCAGCCAGTTGGGGCGGCGCGAGCTCGACGAATGGGCCGGGCGCATCGTGCGCCAGGGCGATGCCCACACGGTACAGAGCTACCTGCCGTTGTCGCAGATGCCGACCTGGGCCCAAGACTTCGGCGCCGGCCATATCGCACCGCGCGCCATGATGCTGCGGGTGTTCGCGGTGAGCGACGGCGCGCAGTCGTGGCGGGTGTTGCCGGGCGGGCTGGCGCGGCTGGCCGGCACCAACGCGCAGATCGCCTCGATGCAGCGCGGCGGCAGCAGTGCCGACGTGTGGGTGCAGACGCGCGGCGAAGTCGACCGCACCACCCTGCTGCAGCCCCACGCGACGCCGGCTTCGCTGGCAAGGCACCGCGCACCTGTCACCAGCCGCGCGGCCGAAAACATGTTCTGGCTGGGCCGCTACACCGAGCGCGCCGAGAACGCCGTGCGGCTTGCTCGCCTCACGCTCGATCTGCTCGGCGGCGAAGACCAGTCTTCACGCCCGCTGCTGGCCTGGCTGCACCGGTTGGCGCTGCGCAATGCGCTGGTGCCGCAAGAGGTTCCGAGTGCGCCGAAGTCGCGCCGCGTTTTCGAGCGCGCACTGATCGCCGAGCTGGGCGACGCCGACAAGGGCGCCAGCGTGGGCTTCAGCCTGCGCTGTATCCGCGAGACCGCTGCCGCCGTGCGCGAACGCCTGTCGCAAGACCATTGGAGCCAGATCGTGCGCGCCGAAGCCGAGTTCCTGCGGCGCGCCGCCGAGCAGGCCGGTGAAGTCAGTGAAGGCAGCTATGCCACTGGTGCCGCACTGCGCTCGCTCGAAGCCGCCAGCGCCGGGCTGGCGGCCATGACCGGCGCCCAGACCGACCGCATGACGCGCGACGATGGCTGGCGGCTGCTGTCGATCGGCCGGCACATCGAACGGCTGGCATTTCTCTCGAGCGCGCTGGCCGCGGGTTTCGAAGACGGTGCGGTGCACGAAGTCAGCGGCTTCGAGGCCATGATCGCGCTGTTCGACAGCACCATCACCTTTCACGCGCGCTACCAGCAGCGCCGCGATGTCGCGACCATGGTCGACCTGCTGGTGCTCGACGGCGACAACCCGCGTTCGCTGGCCTGGGTCACGCAAACGCTGCGCGGCCGTATCGCGCGGCTGGCCGGTAGCGCCCCGGGCAAGCTCACCGCGCTCTCGTACGAACTGCCGGATCCGGCCAGCTGGACGCTCGAAAAACTCTGTGAAGCCGGCGCCAAGGCCGACTACCCGGCGCTCGTGCATCTGTTCGAAAGCTGCGAGACCGCCGCCTACCACGTGTCCGATGCCATCGGCACGCGCTACTTCACCCTGACGTCTGAATCGCTGCGCTCGGTCGGGGCGTGATTGTTGCGGGGGGCGAGTAAAGTCCTCCCCATGCTCCTGCACGTCACCCACGAAACCCGCTACGACTACGTGCCGCCGGTCGAGACGGCACAGCACCTTGCGCACCTGAAACCGCTGGTGACCGCATCGCAGCGGCTGGTGAGCCACCAGCTGGTCATCACGCCCGAGCCCGTGCAGCGCAGCGAGTCGCCCGATGTCTACGGCAATGCACGTGCCTTCTTTGCGCTCGATACGACGCACGAAGAACTCGTGGTTACGGCCGAAAGCGTGGTCGAGACCTCCCAACCCGTGCTCGGGCCGAATGCGGAGCGCACACTGCCATGGGAGCAGGTGCGCGAACGCTTCCGCTACCGCAAGGGCTCGCGCTACGACGCCGCCTCGGAGTTCGTCTATCCCTCGCCCTACGTGCCGCGGCATGACGACTTCGCGGCCTATGCGCGCCCCAGCTTCGCGGTCGGCGAGCCCCTGTTCGACGTGGCGATGGACTTGTGCCTGCGCATCTACCGCGAATTCGAGTACGACGCCGACAGCACCGAGGTCAACACGCCCGCCGTCGATGCGCTGGCACAGCGGCGCGGCGTGTGCCAGGACTTCGCCCACATCATGATCGCCTGCTTTCGCACCATGGGGCTGCCCGCACGCTATGTGAGCGGCTACCTGTTGACGCAGCCACCGCCGGGCCAGCCGCGGCTGGTCGGTGCGGATGCCTCGCATGCCTGGGTGTCGGTCTACCTGCCCGGGCTCGACGGGCCCGGCGACTGGGCCGACTTCGATCCGACCAATGGCCGCCAGCCCGGCGAGGACTACGTGGCGCTGGCGATCGGCCGCGACTACTCCGACGTGTCGCCGATGCGCGGTGTGTTGCACGGGGGCGCACGCCACACGCTCAAGGTCGGCGTGACGGTGCGGCCGCTGGAGGAACTGCGCGAGGAAGCCGCCCGGATCGCGGCGCAAAGCCCGTCGCCATCCCAGTCCCAGTCACAATCCCAGACCTCTTCCTGATTCCGGAGCATCTTTCCCATGAGCGTCTACGACAAGCTGTCCCAACTCGGCATCACCCTGCCGCCCGTTTCCATTCCCGCCGCCGCCTACCTGCCGTTCGTGCAGACCGGCAAGCTGGTGTTCCTCTCCGGCCATATCGCGAAAAAAGACGGCAAGCCGTGGGTCGGCCAGCTCGGCGCCACGCTGACGACTGAAGACGGCAAGGCGGCTGCGCGTGCGGTCGCGATCGACCTGCTCGGCACGCTTCATGCGGCTGTCGGCGATCTCGACAAGGTCAAGCGCATCGTCAAGCTCATGAGCCTCGTGAACTCGGTCGGCACCTTCACCGAGCAGCACCTCGTGACCAATGGCGCGAGCGAGCTCATGGCGGAAGTCTTCGGCAGCGAAAAAGGCG
Source organism: Variovorax sp. (assembly GCA_040003555.1). Taxonomy (GTDB): domain Bacteria; phylum Pseudomonadota; class Gammaproteobacteria; order Burkholderiales; family Burkholderiaceae_C; genus Variovorax. Next base: position 5,220 of record JBDUCH010000053.1, read on the forward strand.
CGCACGCGCGCAGCGCGTTCGGCGTGGCGCAGATCCCGATGGGCGCCTGCGTCGAGATCGAGCTGATCGCAGAAGTGGCCTGACGCAGCCCGGGTTTCGCGCTTTCGCGTGCGCGGGAAAACACTCTGCGCCGTGCGGCGCTGCTGTTCCTACAGTCGTCCCACCGGTTCTGCCGGTGAGGAGACAAGGAAATGGACTTCGACTACGTCATCGTGGGCGGCGGTTCGGGCGGTGCCACGCTGGCATCGCGCCTCAGTGAAGACCCCTCCGTCCAGGTCTGCCTGATCGAGGCCGGCGGCGATGGCCGTGGCATTCTGGTCCGGGCGCCGGCCGCCGTGGTGCTCATGCTGCCGGGCCGCCCGAAGATCAACAACCACGCATTCCAGACGGTGCCGCAGCCCGGCCTGAACGGCCGGCGCGGTTACCAGCCGCGCGGCCGCTGTCTAGGCGGCTCCAGCGCGATCAACGCGATGCTCTATGTGCGCGGCCATCGCACCGACTACGACGACTGGGGCCGTCTCGGCTGCGAGGGCTGGTCGTTCGACGACGTGTTGCCCAGCTTCAAGCGTGCCGAAGGCAACCAGCGTGGCGAAAGCGCGCTGCACGGCGGCAGCGGCCCGCTGCAAGTGGCCGAGCAGCAATCGCCGCGGCCGATCACCGAGGCCTTCGTCCAGGCCGGCATCGAATGCGGCCTGTCGCGCAACGATGATTTCAACGGGCCCGAGCAGGAAGGCATCGGCCTCTACCAGGTCACGCAGTTCCACGGCGGGCCGAAGAACGGCGAGCGCTGCTCCGCCGCCGCGGCCTACCTGCATCCCGTGATGGATCAGCGACCCAACCTGCATGTCATGACCGGCACGCAGGCGCAGCGCGTGCTGCTCGAAGGCCGCCGCGTCGTCGGCGTCGAGGTGATGCGAGCGGGGGTCGTCGAACGCATCGGCGCACGGCGCGAAGTGGCCTTGTGCGGCGGTGCCTTCAATTCGCCGCAACTGCTGATGCTGTCCGGCATCGGCGACCCCGGCGAGCTGGTGCGCCATGGCATCGCGGTGCACCATGTGCTGCCCGGCGTGGGCCAGAACCTGCAGGATCACACCGACTTCGTCCTCTCGTACAAATCCAGGGAGACCGACCTGTTCGGCATCGGCCTGGTCGGCACGGCGAATCTGGTCAAAGCCATCGCCGAGTGGCGCAAGACCGGTGGCGGCCTGATCGCCACGCCGTTCGCCGAGGGCGGGGGTTTCATCAAATCGTCCCCCGGCCTCGCACGGCCCGATCTGCAGTTGCACTTCGTGATCTCGATCGTCGACGACCACGCGCGCAAGCTGCATCCGGGCTACGGCTTCTCGTGCCACGTGTGCGTGTTGCGGCCCAAGGGTCGCGGCGAGGTCGGCCTGAACGACGCGCACGCCGCTTCGGCGCCACGCATCGATCCGCGCTTTCTGTCGCACCCCGACGATGTGGCACTGCTGCTGAAGGGCGTTCGCCGTGCGCGCGAGATCATGCGCGCACCTGCCCTGGCCAGATACCGGCGGCGCGAGCTCTACACCGAGGGCGTGGAAAGCGACGAAGACATGATCCGGCACATCCGCTCGCGTGCCGACACGATCTACCACCCGGTGGGCACCTGCAGGATGGGCACCGACGCGATGGCCGTGGTCGACCCGCAATTGCGCGTGCACGGCATCGAGGGTCTTCGCGTGGTGGATGCCTCGGTGATGCCCACGCTGATCGGCGGCAACACCAACGCGCCGACGATCATGATCGCGGAGCGCGCAGCCGAGTGGATCCGCGCGGCCGCTGGCGCGAGCGCACCCGTTTCGCAGCAGGCGCCTTCGACGATCCGCGTACCACCCGTTGCCCCGGCAGCAGCAGTTGGCGCGGCGCCGGATCGAATCCCCGAAGTCGCTCGATCAGGCAGCTAGCAGCGGCCCGGCCGATCGCATCGGTCGACGTGTCTCAAAGCTTCGCCTGTTCGAGCTGCGCCCGCGTCGGCAGCCCTTCGGTATCGCCGAGCACCTGCACCGCGCGCGCGCCGATCCAGGCGCCGCGGCGCACGGCGTCTTGCACGCTGCGGCCTTCGAGCAAGGCGCTCACCACACCGGCCGCGAAGCCATCGCCGGCGCCGACCGTGTCGAGCACCTGGGCCACCGGAAATCCTTCGACACGTCCCGCTCCGGCCGCGTCGCTGTCGTAGTACGCGCCGGCCGCGCCGAGCTTCACCACCACCAGCTTCGCGCCGCGCTCACGGTAGAAACGCGCGATGCCTTCGGGCGTGCTTTCGCCGGTGAGCAGCAGGCCCTCTTCGATGCCGGGCAACACCCAGTCGGCACGCGCCGCGAGTTCATTGAGCCAGTGGCGCATCGTGTCGGTCGACGACCAGAGCGTGGGCCGCAGATTGGGGTCGAACGAAATCGTGCGTCCGGCAGCGCGCATCACGTCCATGCACTTGAGCGCAGTCTGCAAGCTGCTGTCGGAGATCGCCGCGAACACGCCGGTGGCATGCAGGTGGCGCGCCGAGCGCAACCAGGCTTCGTCGACATCGGCCGGCCCCATTTGGCTCGCGGCCGAGTCCTTGCGGTGGTACTCGACTGGCGGGTCGCTGCCGTCGGTCACGCGGCCCTTGAGCATGAAGCCGGTGCGTTGTGCCGGGTCGCAGATCACATGCGAGCAATCGATGCCCTCGGCCTTCATGCTGGCGATCAGCGAGCGCCCCATCGAGTCGGTGCCAAGGCGGCTGGCCCAGCCGACCTTGAGGCCCAGCCGCGAAAGCCCGATCGCTACGTTGGTCTCGGCACCGGCCGTGCGTTTGTGGAAACCGGTGGCCTCTTCGAGCGGGCCCGGCCGGTCGGCCACCAGCAGCAGCATGGCCTCGCCGAACAGCGCCACGTCGAAGGCGGTGGGCGCACTCATCGCGCGGCCCTCAGGGCGCGCAACTGCGCCACCTCGTGGCGCGTGACCGCCAGCAGGTCATCCCCGACAAGCGGATACTCGATCGCACTTGGCACCTCGGCCGGCAGCGCACGCAACGTCGCACGCCAGGGTGCCGCGGAATCGGCGAGCGGCACTGCGACCCACTTGGCCGGCAGCCGCTGCACGCCCTTGGCATGCACGTAGCGCACGCGCGAACCAAAAGCTTTCGCCGCCTGGAGCGGGCATTCGCCGAGCCAGTGCCAGTTGCCCATGTCGAAGGTCATGCCGAGCTCGACGCCGGCACGATCGGCCACGTCGAAAAAGTGCTGCAGCGCCGGCACGCTGCCGGCCGCCACGGTCTGGTCGTTCTCGATCACGAGCTCGATGCGCGTTTCGGCCAGCTGCACCTTCAGGCCCCAGAGCGAGCCTTGCGACGAGGCACGAAAGTCACCAAGCGACATCTTGAGGCGGCGCGCGCCGAGCGTGGTGGCGGCCGCAATGCCGCGGTTCAAGGCCGCGCTGTCGAGCCAGCCACCCTCGGCCCAGAGCCCCTCCGGGCTGGAGTAGACGCTGGCGAGCCCGGCCAGCGCCGGCAGTTCGCTGGCCGGGTCGCGCAGCAGTTCGCCGCGCACCTCGACCGAGTCGGCCCCCGCTGCACGCGCAAGCTGCGCGAAAAAGAGCTGGCCATGGCGGCCGACTTCGGCAGCGCCGAACGAAGAAAGAGAAATCAGCACATCGCTCATCAGGAAGAACGCCCCGAGGGAAAACCGGCGCAGTTTCTCATGCTTCGGACGGCCGGCGACGAGCCCTTCCCTGACGGTTCAGAACCCGGTCGGGGATTCCCCCGATCGATATCCCTGTCTAAACTGGGGGCATGTCACACGTCGCCACGTCCCCCGCCGTTCAGCATTTCCGCCAGGCCTTGCTCTGGCCCCTGCGGCTGATGCCGACAGAGGCGGCGCACGCAAGCCACCACGGCCCCTGGCAGGTGCTGCGCGACATGGGCGACAAGTCGCCGTGGCAGGAAGTGATCGACGAATACACCGGCGACGCGAGCCGATTCCACGAACGCCACTACAACGAGTTCGTGAGCTTTCTGCCCTACGTGCAGCGCTTCCTCTATGGCGAGGGCCGCGCGCGCGGCACCACAGGCAACGACGGCGACTCGCCGATGCGCGTGTTCCGCCGTCACGACATCGCGGCGGTGCGCCTGGTGGCGCGGCCCGGCGATGCGCCGGTCACGCTGCAGGTGGTGCACACCGACCTCTACTTCTTCTTCGATATCGACGTCGTGATGCTCAACGTCGAGGTCGGTGCCGACAACCTGAGCCTCGCGCAGGCCGCGGAGTTGCTCTACCGCTTCGGCCGCGCCTACCCGGCCGGCTGGGATGCGAACGGCGCCGCGCTGCATTGCATGAGCAGCGTCGAATGGCTCGCGGCCGACGGCAGCGTGCTGTCGCGCTCGGACGCGCAGCAGCGCGAGGCATTCCTGTCGCACGTGGCCGAGCACCGCGCGCCACGCATCTCGGCGCATTGGGCCTATGTGATGCAGCCGCTGGTGAGCGACCATTCCGACGAGCCTGGCGCATTGCGCTACCGGCAGATCGAGTACTACCGCATGCCGACGATGGCGTACCTGTCGCTCGACGATCCGAAGCAGCTCAGCCGCAATGATTTCATCCGGCTGGGGCTTGTCACCGGCGCGGGCGAAAGCGACGCCACCCTGCCCTATGCGGAGCAGCACCTGGCCGATTTCGAGCACAAGTACTGCTACGACCGCTTCTGGGTCGCTGCCGGCGCGGCGCCCTACACGCGCTACATCTGCAACGGCCATGCGTTGGTGGTGGTGGGGGATGCGCATTCCGAATTTTTCTGCTGCAGGGATCGCGGCGTGCTGGCCCAGTTCCGCCACCAGCATTTCCTGCTGTTCCTGATCGCGCACTTTCAGAAGGCTTCGCTGCTGATGTTCTCCGACCAGCTGGTCGAGGCGCTCAAGCAGATGAACATCCACAGCACGCCGAGCGTCAAGCGCTTCAAGCGCTCGATCCGCGGCAACTTCGAGCGCTTCCTGCGCTTCACGCACCGCTACTGGTTCCACGAAATCTCGGAGCAGGCCCAGGTGCGCGCACTGTCGCACCTGTGCGCCACGCACCTCGGGCTCGACCCGCTCTACGACGAGGTGCGCGTGCGCATCGCCGACATGAACACCTACCTCGATGCCGACAGCCTGCGCCGGCAGGCCAACACCGTGGTGCGGCTCACCGTGGTCACGCTGTTCGGGCTGATCGGCACCGTCACCACCGGCTTCCTCGGCATGAACCTGCTGGCCGAGGCCGAGTCGCCACTGCTGACCAAGCTGCTGTGGTTCGGCGTCGTGTTCATTGCCACCACCTGGCTCACGATCTACACGATGGTGAAGTCGCAGCGCCTGTCGGACTTCATCGACGCACTCTCGAACGACAGGCTCACGCTGCGCGGCAAGCTGGCTGCGCTGGTGCGGGTGTGGAAGCCGGGATCGGACTGACGAATCGCGTGATGCCGCACGACGATCACGGCACGAACACGTCGCCGGTGCGCGGCAACCACACTTCGATCGCATCGGGCGCGCCCTGGATCGATTTGGGCAGGCGCTTGATCGCCCAAGGCTGCCCGGTCGGCGATGCGGCGGTACGGACCAGCGCGTTGGCGCAAGCGCGCGCGGTCTCCTCGCCGATCAGCACGGTCGGCTCGTAGTAGCCGGTGGGCGGCGATCGGCCGGCCCGGCGCGAGGTACTGAGCACATCCTCGGTCGGCGGCACCGATGCCCCCAATGCGCGCCATGGCTCCCGCCAGGTGCGCACCTTGTCGCGCAGCCCGCGCCCGTAGGTCTGGATGTAGACCACCCTGCCCGCGCACACCCCGTCGGGTGCGGGCGCCGCGCTCTGGTTGACGATGTTGGGCAGGCCGAGCCCGTAGGGCGGATTCGCCTCAGCATCGGTGCCTGCGGCGGTGCCCGCGGCCGGCGGTGGCGCGACGGTGGCCACCGATGCAGGGGCATCCGGCCGTGCGACCAGGTCGCGCAGCCACACCACGACCGGCGACGGCACCGGCAAGATGCCGCTGCAGTTTTCCTTGGAGGCCGTCTGGCCCGTGTAGTCGCGCGCCCAGTAACGCGGCACGCAGGGCGGCGCGACCACGGGCTGCAGGCAGTCGATGCCGTTGCCCGCGTCGAGCAGCTGCTTGCAGGCCGGCGCGCGCTGGTCTTCCGCGTCCTTGGCGCAGGCCGCCTTGGCATCGTCGACGATGCGCACCGAGAGCCTGAACTTGGCCATGAAGTTGTCGCGGCCTTCGCGGCACAGCAGGTCGCCGGTGCGCAGCAGCTCGGCCGCCAGCAAGGCCGGCGCGTCGCTGCCCACGCTCGCGGCGGTGCCGACGCGAAGACGCGCCCACAGTTGCGAAAGATCCTTGAAGGCCGCGTTCTCCGAGCGTTCGGCCTCGGCCCGTTGCACCCGCCACGTGTCGATGCCCTGCCAGGCCGCGACGCCGAAGGTGGCGGCGGTGCCGAGCCCGACCGTCGCGGTGACCGCGCCGGCCCGGATCACGCGCGCCTGCAGCCGGCTCACCGTCGCGACCACGGCGGTGGCCGTGCTGCCATTGCCGTTGGCCGCACCGGCCGGCGGCGACGCCACTGCCCGGGCCTGCCCGTCGTCCGGCATGAACAGCCCGGGTGCGCCGAGTGCCACCTTGTCGAGCAGTTCGCCTTCGAGCCGCGTGCCGATTTCAGCGCCAAGCCGAAAGTAGCTCTCCCACTGGGCTTCGTCGAAAAACTGGTCGGTGGTCGGCTGCTGCGGAAACAGCGGGTTCGCGGCCTTGAAGTTCACCAGATCCACCGGCAGCGAGGCCGACACATTGGGCTTGACCAGCACCAGCTGCCCGGTGGCGCCGCTCGCATAGCGCACCTGCGCGAGTGCCAGGCAAGCCTGGCTGCTGGACGAGGCCAGATCGTTGAGCGAGCCGAAGGCTTCGAGCGGCTGCCAGTCGGCGCCGGGGCGCGGCTTCATGAAGGTGATCTCGGCATTCAGGTCGATGCGGGCGCGGCGGATCAGGTTCTCGAGGTCGCAGAAGCGGTAGTCAGGATCGGCCCCGCAATCGGCAATCACGATCAGCGCCGCCTGCTGCCGCAGTAGCGCGTAGGCGCCAGTGTTCTCAAAATGGCCACCATCGCTCAGGTACCAGTTGGCCGAGCTGCTGCCCGGAAAAGCGCCAAAACACTCGAGTAGCATGAAGCGAGTTTTCATCAGCAGCTTGCTGCCGCGCACGGCTGCGCCACGCTGCAGGATGCCGGCATCGGCGCTGTTCCACCAGTAGCCCAGGCGCAGCCCCGCGAACACCGTGAGCGCCGCAATGCCGCGCTTGGTGAGCCGGCCCAGCCCCGGCGCAAATGCGGCGCCCGAAATCGCCGTCCACGCCCCCAGCGTCATGGCGCTGTCGCCATGCGCCTGCGCCCAGTCGGCGCCGCCAGCCTGCATCCAGCCAAGCGGACCGATGGTCAGCGGCTGGCTCTTGCGATCCCGGTTGAACAGCTTCTGCCGGGTGTCGTGCGTCTGGTTGATGCACACGTTGGCCAGGTGCACCGGCCCGCCATGCAGGTGCGGCGCGTAGCGCAGTTGCGGGATGTCGTCGTGCGCGTCGACCTCACCCACCGGCACCTGCGGCGGCTGCAGTCCCGAGACCTCGTCGGTCGGGCTCGCGCCGAGCCGCCGCGCGTTGGCCGCGCCGAGGTAGCCGCGCACGATGCGCGCCTTGTAGAACATGTGCAGTGACGAGATGTTGAGGAACGCGAAGTTGGATCCAGTGAGCAACGCGTAGGCCCCGATGACCGTGCTAATGGCGCCGAACCAGGCCCAGCCGCGCCAGAACTCGAGCCCCTGGGGCTGGAACACCGGCAGCAGCACCGCCGCATAGATCACCCCGATCCACCAGGCCGCCAGGCAGAAGGCCAGCGCCAGCCCGAGCAGGCTGGCGAGCGTGAGCATCAGGTTCTTGCCGATGCCGGGCGCCTGCTGCTTCTGCGACAACAGCATGGGCAGCACGGCGCGCAAGCCGGCCGCCACGACCAGCAACACCGCGCCGTAAGAGGCGCGCTGCCCCTGGTTCTCCGCGGCCAGCCACCAGGCACTGCGATCGAGCAGGCCGAGCAGCCCGATCAGCAGCGTGGTGTTGAGCACCGAAGCCAGCGCCTCGGTCAGTTCGTTGCGCTGCTGGGCCGCGGTGCGATGGCGGCTGCGCCAAAGCACCCAGAGCAGCGCCACCACCCAGCACAGCGCGAAGCCGACGAACAACGGCGTCACCCAGCGCGGGCCGCTGGCAAGCTCGACCAGCATCGGCCCGAGCCGGCACGCGCCGATGCTGAGAACGCACCACATACCGATCTGCCCCCACAGGAAGGCGATCGACGGCTTGTCGCGCACCGACCAGTAGGCGCAGGCCAGCACGATCGATGCGACGAACGGCCCCGCGCCCGCAAACCACAGCGTGGGCAACTGTGTCGCCCCTTGCACCAGCAGCCCGATGGTGGCCTGCGCCGTGCTCGGCTGGATATTATTGAGATCGACCGCGCGAAACACCGCGTCCCACATCAGCAGGTTGGTCGCGGCCAGGGCCAGGCCGATCAGGCTGGCGGCGATCGCGATCTCGATGTGGGTGCCCAGCAGGTTGCGCAGGTAGAGCGCGGCCGCGAACAGCGTGTCGCGCAGGCCGCCCGGAATCAGGTAGCGCCCGTTGCCGCGCAGCCACCAGCCGAAGCGTGCGCGGTCGACATCGCCCATCGCGCGCTCGATGTCGCGCACCTCGTCGGCCGACTTCGCGTCGGTGCACAGGCGGCCGAGCGTGGCGCCGACGTAGCCGCCGCCCGAGACGGTCGACACGATGTCGAACTTGAGCAACTGCCGCCGCGCCGCCAGCGACTTGAGCAGCCCCAGGCAGAAGGTCGCGCTGCGGATGCCGCCCCCCGACAGCGCCAGGCCCCAGGGGCGATGGCCGTCATCAACCCCGTGCAGCGCCTCACGGCGCGTCCTGACCAGCTCTCGAAGCGTCTCGTCCATCCGGCTCCTCGGTGTCGAGCGTGAAATATTTCACGGTCGACGGAGGGCGGCAATGTGGCGGATGGTCTATGGCACAGGTAGGGGTGATAGCACGCATCAACGCCACGCACTCACCTCCAGCCGCACCTTGCCCGAAATGGCGGGTGCAGCCGGCGCCGCGCCGAGGGTCGACAGCGGCACCACGAACTGCAGCTTGCCGTCGATCACTTCCTGGTAGCTGATCGGCAAGGTGGCGCGGCCGGCGGTGTCGGTTTGCCAGCCGTACTGCACTTGCCACTTTTTGGCCGGGTCGGCGGCCGTCGGCGGCGCGATCTCGATCACCAGGGTGTCGCGGAACAGCGAGCTGCCTTCGTAGTGGCCATCGACCCAGAACTTCTTGTTGACCTGGTAGTCGGGCACGCGCACGCCGAGCGTCATCGCATAGGCCAGGGTCGGGCGATCCTGCTTCACGCGCGCCTTGTTGGCAAGGAACACGGTCGACAAATAGATCGAGCGCTTTTCCGGCGTCGCCGGATTGGTCAGTTCCTTGTGGGTTCGGCAGGCGGGCGAATCTTCTTCGGCGATGCGCCGGCTCAGATACCAGCGCTTGCCACGCGGTGCGGCCAGCAGTTCGACCTGGTAGAGCGCATCGACATCGGCATCCTTCGGAATGTCGGGCGGCAAGGTGACACCGTCGACGTCAAACCACAGGTCGACCCGAACGTCGCCGAACAGGAAGCGCCCCAGGTTCTGGTAGGCCTCCTCCGAGTTCACGATGCCGAAGTAGCCCGAGTGCGAACGGTAGGTGTAGGCGGTGGCCACCGGCCGCGCCTGGCCGGCCTTGTCGCGCGACCAGAGCGATGCGTTCTCGATGCGCACCAGCCCGTCGCTGCCGTGGCCCGCGAACATGCGCGACAGCCCCTTGGCCACCTCGTAGTCCCCGCGATTGGAGCCGACCATGCAGAAAAACCGCTCCGGTGGGAACGCGCTGGGCGGCAGATAGTCCATGCGGCCGTCGACCGCCGGCGTGGCCAGAAACTCGGCCATCTTGTCGCGGTTGAAGGTGTTCATCTCGTTCACCGTGAGCCAGGACGGCACGTTGATTCCGCCCACTTCGATGCCGTTGTGCGGCGTGGCATAGGTGAACACCTTGTCGACGCAGGCGCGCGCAGCGGCATCGCCGAGCGCGGGGTTCTGCAGGAACGCACGCACCACGAGCCCGCCCATCGAATGCGCGACCAGGTAGCAGCGGAAGCCTTCGGGCCCCGGCGGGCCTTCGCGCGTTGCGACCAGTTCCTTCACGCGCAGGATCAATTGGCTCAGCCCCTGCGCATAGAACTTGACGTCGCGTGCGCTGCCGTCGCCGAGCAGCCCGGAGCCGGCGTCGTAGTAGCGGTAGATGATCACCGAGGCTGCGGCAATGCCCTCCACGTCCTTGCCGGTTTCGTCGGGCGAGGGCTTCCAGTCTTCGTCGAGGATGTCGAGCCCGTTCTGGTAGACGCTTCGGTACTGGTAGTCGGCCAGGAGCCGCACCACCGGCGACTCGAACACGAACTTCTGCGCCGGCGCCTTCTTGTCGACGGTGGCGCGATAGACGGTCGAGCCGACATTGAAGCCGCAGAACGGATCGGCCGCGGTTTCGTCGCGCTCCGACTCGGTCATCGCGTAGCCGCGCACATAGATGATGGGGTAGCGCCTGTCGCTCATGGTGTCTCCTTCGATGGTGCCGCGCGCCTCGCGGCCGAGCCCGACTGTGCCGGC
>JBDUCH010000329.1:0-4691 GCA_040003555.1 Variovorax sp.
CGCACTTGTCCACGATGATGCGGCGCAGTTCGCGCTCTTTCTTGCGCACATCGTCGACCTGCGTGCGCACCATGTCGCACAGCTTCTCGATGGTCTTGGCGGTGAAGCGGATGGTCATCAGCTCGTCCGACAGGGCTTGCTGCGCCTTGGCGTAGGCCGGCGTGCCGTAGCCTTCCTTCTCGTAGATCTTGTGGATCTTCTCGAACATCAGGGCCATGCGGTCGAAGCGCTCGAGCGCATCGCGCTTGAGTTCCTCGAGCTTCTTGGTCAGCGCCTTCGAGCCGCCGTTGCCGTCGTCGTCGTCCTCGGCATCGAACTCGTCGAAGTCTTCTTCGGCCACGTAGTCGTCGGCCTCGTTCGGGTTCGAGAAGCCGTCGACGATGGTCGAGATGACGACCTTGCCTTCACGAATCTCATTGCCCAGGCGCAGGATTTCGGCGATCGTGGCCGGCGAGGCCGAGATCGCTTCCATCATGGCCATCAGGCCACCTTCGATGCGCTTGGCGATTTCGATTTCGCCTTCGCGCGTCAGCAGCTCGACCGTGCCCATTTCGCGCATGTACATGCGAACCGGGTCGGTGGTGCGGCCGAATTCGCTGTCGACGGTGGACAGAGCGGCTTCGGCTTCTTCTTCGGCTTCTTCGACGGTGGTGGCGGTCGGTGCGGTGTTGTTCAGCAGCAGGGTTTCGGCGTCGGGCGTCTGCTCGTACACCGCCACGCCGAGGTCGTTCAGCATCGTAACCACGACTTCCATGGTCTCGGCGTCGACCAGCTTGTCGGGCAAGTGGTCGGAGATTTCGCCCTGCGTCAGGTAGCCGCGCGTCTTGCCGAGCGTGATCAGCGTCTTCAGGCGCTGGCGGCGCTTGGCCATGTCTTCTTCGGACAGCACGGTCTCGTCGAGGCCGAACTCCTTCATCAAGGCGCGTTCCTTCGCCTTGCTGATCTTCATGCGCAGCGGCTTGACCTTTTCTTCGGTCGACGCGACCACCGGCTCGCCGGCCAGGTCGTCTTCGATGTCCGACAGGTCGATGTCGCTGGTGGGCGCGTCATTGCCAGCCTTGGGCTTGCGGCCGCGCTTGGCGCCGGTGGCAGGCGCGGCAGCGGCGCCGACGGCCTTGGGCGGGCGGCCGACCTTGCGCGGTGCGGCCGGGGCGGCAGCGACGGCCGTGGCAGCGGTTTTTTTCAGTTCAGCGGTGGCGGGCGATTTCGTGGTCACGGTTTTGGCTTTCTTGGCTGTGCCCGCCTTGGGGGCGGACGCAGCCTTCAACGGCTTCGCCGCGACGGGTTTGGTGACAGACACGGCAGGCTTCTTTGAACTGGGCATACGACCTCGTGGAACAAGAATGAACAAGCGGAATCACAAACGCCAACAACATTGGCGCTACCTACCCGGCGCAGGCATACAGGGGCGGAGAAGTAAATCTCTCCAACGGCAAGATGTCGGGCGATCATTTGGTATGCAGTCCTTGCGGTGTATTGACCCGTTTCCCGTTGGGAAGTGCATTGCGCGTGGGGTCGGCCCGGAGGTGCTGCTGTCGCTCTTGCCGTACTAGACAGCCTTACATTATAGCGCGGTGGCCGATTTTCAAGTGCTGTTACGGCCCGCGCGCAGCCTCATTTGCAGTTCGCGTCGGCGTGTTTGCAACGCCCGGTAGCGCTCGATCGCGTGCGGGTCGCTGCCGGCGGCCGCGATCGCCTCGCTTTCCTGGGCCTTGAGGTGGTCGTCCAGCATGTAGTCGAGCACGTTGCGCAGTTCGGCCGCGGCGTCTGCCGCCTGGGCGTCGGCGCCGGCATCGACCGGGGCGCCGTCGGGGCCGGTCATCACCCGCTCCGCCAGCGTTTCGAACGGCAGGCCGCGCAGGCCTTCGCGCAGGGCCGCCCAGGGCTGGGTGCCGTGCTCGTGCAACTGGCTGTCGAGCCACGCAAACAGCTGGCCGTGCGGGCCGGGCAAGTCGCACAGCAGGCCGTGCAGCTCGTGCGAGAGCGTTTCCCATTCCGCCATGTTCGACAGCAGCAGCCGGGCTGCCACGTCGGGCCGGCCCAGCGGCAGCACGCGGCCGCGTGGCGCCGGCGGGGCAGGGGGCCTCTCCTGCCCGTAGCGCCCGCCGGAAGGGCGTCGGCCGCTCTCGTTTTGATAGCGCTGAGGCGCTGCAGATGGCGGTGCGGCGGCGCGCGGGGCGGCTGCTGGCGGCGCCCACAGCTCGGTCAGTGCCTGGGCGTTCAGTTGCACCAGTCCGGCGATGTCTTCCAGCAGCTGCCGCTTGAGTGCGCCGTCGGGCAATGCGCTCCAGAGCGGGCGCACGTTGCTTGCCAGGTGTGCGCGGCCTTCGGCGCTGCCGAGGTCGCAGCCCTCGCGCGCCGCTTCGAGCATGAACCGGCTGAGCGGCGTCGCCTCGCTCACGAAGCGCGCGAACGCGTCGGCGCCGAACTCGCGGATGAAGCTGTCCGGGTCGTGTTCGGCCGGCAGGAACAAGAACTTGACGCTGCGCACATCGCTGGCAAAGGGCAGGGCGCCGTCGAGCGCCTTGCGCGCTGCGCGTCGCCCGGCGGCGTCGCCGTCGAAGCTGAAAACGACCGCGTCGGTGAAGCGAAACAGCTTCTGCACGTGTTCGGGCGTGCAGGCGGTGCCCAGCGTCGCCACCGCGTTGGGGAAGCCAAGCTGTGCCAGCGCGACCACATCCATGTAGCCCTCGGTCACCAGCGCATAGCCCATGTCGCGCAGCGCCGAGCGGGCCTCGAACAGGCCGTAGAGCTCGCGGCCCTTGCTGAAGACCGGTGTTTCGGGCGAATTGAGGTATTTGGGCTTTTCGTCGCCGAGCACGCGCCCGCCGAAACCGATGCACTCGCCCTTGACGTTGCGGATCGGGAACATCACGCGGTCTCGGAAGCGGTCGTAGCGCTTGTCCTCGCCGTCTTCGCCGACGATCACCAGCCCGCTTTCGGCCAGCAGCGGGTCGTCGTACTCGGGGAACACGCTGGCCAGCGTGCGCCAGCCGGGCGGCGCGTAGCCGATGCCGTACTGTCGCGCCACCTCGCCGGAAACGCCGCGGCCCTTGAGGTAGTCGACCGCCGTGGCCGACTGGCGCAACTGCTTGCGGTAGGCCTCGCCGGCCTTTTCGAGCACTTCGGACAGCGTGGCCTGCTTCTGGCGCTGCCCGGCGGCGCGGGCGCGCTCTTCAGGCGAGGCGTCGTCTTCGGGCACCTGCAGGCCGTACTGGCCTGCCAGGTCGTGCACCGCTTCGACAAAACCCATGCCGGCGTGCTCCATGAGGAAACCGATCGCATTGCCGTGCACGCCGCAGCCGAAGCAGTGATAGAACTGCTTGGTCGGGCTGACCGAGAAGGAGGGCGACTTCTCGCCGTGGAACGGGCACAGGCCCATGAAGTTGGCGCCGGCCTTCTTCAGCTGCACGTAGCGGCCGACGATTTCCACCACGTCGGCGCGCGCGATGAGTTCCTGGATGAATGAAGGCGGGATGGTCATGTAGGCGGGGAGCGGCAAATGATACGCAAGCCGCCGTGCCCGCTGCGGGCGACGGCATACTGGCTCGACGATGCATCGCCCCTTTGCACACATTACGCCACTGCTGCGCCATCCCCTGCGCTTCGTGTGGGAGGCGCTCAAGGCTTTCAAGGCCAACCAGGGCCTGTTGCTGGCCGGCGCGGTGGCCTATTACGCACTGTTGTCGATCGTGCCGTTGCTGATCGTGAGCGTGATCGCGATCTCGCACTTCATGGATCAGCGCGAGTTGCTGGGCACCGTCGGGCGCTATCTCGAGTGGCTGCTGCCGGGGCAGTCGCGCGCGATCGTCACCGAGCTGTCGAACTTCATGGCGCACCGCGACGTGCTGGGGCCGGTGCTGTTGCTGACGATGGTGTTCTTCAGCTCGCTCGCCTTTTCGGTGCTCGAAAGCGCGATGGCGGTGATCTTTCACCACCGCAAGGCCCAGCATCAACGGCACGCGCTGCTTTCGCTCGTGATGCCGTACCTCTACATCCTGAGTCTCTGCGTCGGGCTGATGCTGGTGACGCTGGTGTCGGGCGCACTGCAGCTCATCGGGCAGGAAAGCGTCGAGCTGCTCGGGCGCAGCTGGTCGCTGTCGGGCGTGTCGGGGGCGCTGCTCTACCTGATGGGGCTGGGCGGCGAGATCTTCCTGCTGACCTCGCTGTACCTGGTGATGCCGGTCGGCCGGCTATCGCTGCGCCACGCGCTGCTGGGCGGCGTGACAGCGGCGCTGCTGTGGGAAGTCACGCGCCATATCCTGGTCTGGTACTTCTCGACGCTGTCGCAGGTCAACGTGGTCTACGGCTCGTTGACCACCGCGATCGTGGTGCTGCTGAGCCTGGAAATCGCCGCAACGCTGGTGCTGTTCGGCGCCCAGGTGATCGCGCAGTACGAGCGGCTGGACCGCACCGGCAGCGCCAGAGCGCCTACCGGGGCGGAAGCCGGATTGCCCCGTCCAGGCGAATGACCTCGCCGTTGAGCATGTCGTTCTCGATGATGTGCTTCGCGAGCTTGGCGTAGTCCTCAGGCGTGCCGAGGCGCGACGGGAAGGGCACGCTCGCGGCCAGCGCGTCCTGCACCTCCTGCGGCATGCCGAACAGCATCGGCGTGCCGAAGATGCCAGGTGCGATCGTCATGTTGCGGATGCCGTTGCGCGCCAGGTCGCGCGCGATCGGCAGCGTCATGC
>JBDUCH010000054.1:0-15903 GCA_040003555.1 Variovorax sp.
AATGGTCGCGCGTGCGCTCGCGGCCGAACCTGCTGAACTGCGTCGACACCGAGCGCAAGAACGGCTGCGCCGATTTCTAGCGCCCTTCGAGCGTCCGCCGCAGGTCACCGGTGTAGGTGCGCAGGCCCTGGTGTTCCAGCCGGGAGTGCGTGTCTGCAAACACCTTGCCGCCGATCGCCTGCCAGCGGCGGCAGAACGCATAGTCTTCGGTGAGGTAGCGGCCATTGTCCGGCTCGGCCATGACGTCGAAGAACCGGTAGTGCGGCCACGCCGCCGCGTGCGCGCCGAGTGCCGCGTCGGGTGTGTAGCGAAGTTCGGGCATGGCAGCGGCCAGCCGCGTGAACACCGAGCGCGCGATCAGCATGAAGCCGGTCGGCGCGTCCAGCACTTCGACGAAGCCGTCGGCATCGGTCTGCCGGATCTGCGCCATGGCGTTGAACGGAAAGTGCGCGTGGCGTGCCTCGAAGTCGGCCCGGGTGGTGCCGGCGGGCAACGGCGCGCGCAAGCCTTCGGCCGGCCAGCCATCGGTCTTGAGCGG
Organism: Variovorax sp.; assembly: GCA_040003555.1. Classification (GTDB taxonomy): domain Bacteria; phylum Pseudomonadota; class Gammaproteobacteria; order Burkholderiales; family Burkholderiaceae_C; genus Variovorax. The sequence goes on from JBDUCH010000054.1 coordinate 539, forward strand.
GTAGATGCCGGCCACCACCTCGTGCCCCGACAGCAGCAGGCGCAACGCGGCCTCGGGTTCGAAGCCGATGTCGGCGTCGATCCAGAACAGGTGCGTCCAGCGTGCATCGGCCATGAACTCGGCGACCAGCCGGTTGCGGGCACGCGTGATCAGGCTGTCGCCATCGAGGAAGCGGGTCTGCAGCGCAAAGCGATGCGTCCAGGCCAGGTTGGTCAGGCCGAGCAGGCTGCGCACATAGGTCGACGTGAGCAGGCCGCCGTAGTTGGGCGTGGCGACGAAGGGGCGGATGCCTTGCAGTGCAGACGGGTCGAGCATCAATGCATTGTCGGGTGCCGCGTCGACAGGAGCGCGCGCAGCTTGGCCGGCGCCACCGGCTTGGTCAGCAGCGTCACGCCGTCCTGCCGCAGCCGCTGCAGCACTTCCGGGCCGGTCGCTCCAGACACCAGCACCGCCAGCGCGTCGGGCTGCAATTGCCGGGCGTCGCCGATGACGGTCATGCCGTCCTCGTCGCCGGCCAGTTGCAGGTCGCACAGCACCACGTCGAAGCGGTTGCCCGGCTCGGCCAGCAGCGCCCGCGCCTCGGCCGCGGTGGCGACGCAGTCGACCTGGCAGCCCCACTGTCCGAGCAGCGCCCGGCTGCCATCGAGAATGACCGGGTCGTCGTCGACCACCAGGCAATGCAGGCCGGCCAGCGGCCCCGGCGCCGGCGGCTCGGCGGCACGCGCCCGCGCCGCCGAGGGCTCGGCGCGCGGCAGCGTCAGCGAGAAGTTGCTGCCGCTCTGCAGCGCCGAACGCAGGGCGATGCGGGTGCCGAGCAGCTTGGCAATGCGTGCACAAATGGCCAGCCCGAGACCGAAGCCCTGGCGCCGGTCGCGCTCGGTGTTGGCCACCTGGTAGAACTCTTCGAAGATGCGCGCCTGGTGGATCGGTGCAATGCCCACGCCATCGTCGCGCACTTCGATGCGGACGCTCTCGCCGCGGCGGCGCGCCACCACCAGCACGGTGCCGCCGGGCGTGTGGCGGATCGCGTTGGCGACCAGGTTGCCGACCACGCGTTGCAGCAGGGCTGGGTCGCTGCGCACGGCCAGGCCGCGCGCTTTCCAGGCGAGCCGCACGCCCGCTTCGCCGGCCTGCGCCGTGTGCAATGGCGCCAACTGGTCGAACAACGCAGCCAGAGGCAGGTCGGTGATGGCGGGCATCAGGACTTGCGCGTCAAGGCGCGAGATCTCAAGCAGATCGTCCAGCAGAACGCCCATGAACTCGGTGCTTTCCTGCAGGCGTTGCACGGCCGGGCGCTGCGCCGCGCTGGCGGTGGGCAGCAGGCCGTCGATGAACAGGCCCATTGCGTGCAAAGGCTGTCGCAGGTCGTGGCTGGCCGCGGCCAGGAAGCGGGCACGCGACAGCGCCGCCTGCTCTGCTTCGGCCATGCGCTCGAGCGCGACCGAGGTGGCTTCGCGCACGCGGTCTTCGCTGATCTGCTGGTTGCGTTGCAGGCGTTCGGCCAGCCGGTTGACGTCGTGCGCGAGCCGCGCGAGTTCGTGCGCACGCTCCGGTGGTTCGCTGCCGCCCACCACCTCGCAGCGCGCGTCGAACTGGCCGGCCTCGAGTGCGGCCACGGTGCGCGAGATGCGGCGCAGCGGCCGTGTCACCGTGCGCGCCATGTGGCGCACCGCGGCCCAGGCGACCAGCAGTGCGACCAGCGCGATGCCGATGCCCGCTATCAGCGAGCGGGTGCGTTCGCCGCTGTAGGCCGTGGTGTCGCGAAACGCCTGCACCAACCCGATCGGCGCCTGGCCGGCGGTGCTGGCACCTTCCGGCGAGAAAGCGCTGGCGCGCGAGGCTTCGCGCAGCGTGACCGGCGCGGTGTAGACGCGCAACTGGTCGACCGGCGTCGTGTTGGGCCCGGCCGTGATGTAGACGCCCGCGCTGTTGCTGATCTCGATGCGCGTGACCTGGCCGCTGCGCAGCGCCGCATTGGCAACGTTCTGCAATGCCGGCAGGTCGCCTGCGTAAAGACTCAGGTCGGACAGCCCGGCCACCTGCAGCGCCACTGCATGGCCTTCGGCGTTGAAGGCGGACTCGAGTGCGCTGAGCCTGCTGTGGGTGAACCACGCCGTCAGCGCCAGCGCGGCCACCGCACAGGGCAACACGCCGAGCCGCAGCAGATCGTGCTGGAGGTTGCCGCGAACCTGCAGCGGCCCGCGCGCCGATCCCTTCGCTGGTTCCTGGCTGGTCGCCGGCACGGGTTCGGCCAGGCGGATGCTGCGCGTGATCATCGCGCGGCGGTCACCCGCTCGGTGAGTTCCCGCTCGTCGGCCACGCGCAGGCCGAGTGCGCGCGCCACGGTGACGTTCACGCGCACCGTGGCCGGCGTGGCGGCCTCGACCAGCGTGGCGCCGCCGGGAGCGCTGGCCGCAACTTTCTGCCCCAGCGTGCGCGCCTGCTTCGCCAGCAATGCCGGGGTCGATACCGCCGCCGCCAGTCCGCCGGAGCGCACCAGGCCGTCGCTTGCGCCGAACACCGGCACGCCGGCCGTGGCCGCCGCGCGCAACACGGCCAGCGTGGCCGCCTGGTCGTCGCCGATCAGGTCGGGCAGCACCATTAGCGCATCGCTTTTCGGCAGCACGGTCTTGAGCGCGGCGGCCAGCGAGCGCGCGTCCGGCGCATATTCCACCTGCAGCTCCCAGCCCTGCGCGGCACGCTGGAGCTCGCGCAGCAGGGGCTCCGACTCGTTGGTGGCGACCACGCCGAGCCGGCGCTTGCGCGGGAGCACCGCATCGACGAGCGCCAGCTGGTCGGACATGGCGGGGTCGCGCAGCAGCACGCCGACACGCCGGTCGGCGCGGCGCAGCGCGGGGTTGGCCTTGAGGCTTTCGTAGTCGAGCCGGCTCAGCATCGCGAGCACCAGCGGATCGTTGCCCGGACGATCGATCGCCACGCGTGCCGCGCCGGCACCGACCGCCACGGTGATCGCATCGACGGCGCTGGCTGGCCGAATGCTGCGCGTGCGCACGCCGGCGTTGGCCCGGTCTTCCTCGGCGCCGGGGCCCGTTTCAACCGCCGCGGCGACGGCGGTGGCCGACCCGGCCGTCACCCGTAGCAGGGCGAAGCGGCTGCCGGGCTCCTGCGTGTCCTGCAACTGGCGCACGAACTCGACATGGGCCGGCTGGTCGTCGGCCTGCAGCACCGTCATGCTCATCGCCTGCGCCAGCCCTGCAGATGTGCAGAGCCCGGCCAGTGCGAGGCAAAGTGTGGGCCACAGCCCGCGAACGGGCGGTTTGAGGGGGTTGAGGAACATGGACAGCGCAGCAGTGGGACTTGACCCAATGTACGGAGCGCACCACAGTTGCGCGATAAGGCAGAGGGCTTATGTCGACCCCAGCCTTGGGGATGCGTCCGCATCGGCGCCGTCGCGTCACGGCCACCTGAGCTATGCCTAATGGCTAACGGTCGGCCAGCGGCCGGCTACCGATCGGCGAGCGCCGCCAGTTGCGCTGCAATCGCCTGGCGCAGCACGCGCGGCGACACCGGCTTGTAGAGCACCGCGACGCCGGCGCTCGCCACTTCGCGCAGGCGGTCGGGTTTGGTTTCGCCGGTCACCAGCAGGCGTGCGGTGCCGGCGCCGATGCCGCGCGGATGCCGCTCCAGCGCGGCCAGCACGTCGAGCCCGTTGTCGCCCTCGCGCAGCAGCAGGTCGCTCACCACCACATCCGGTGGCCGATCCCAGTGGTCGGCAAGCGCCAGTGCTTCTTCGCGGCTCTGGGCGGCGAACACCTCGGCGCCCCAGTTCGACAGCACCACCTGCAGGCCTTCGAGAATCGTTCGCTCGTCGTCGATCACCAGCACGCGCACGCCGACCAGGCTGGCCTCTTCCACCTCTTCGCCGGCACCGAATGCCAGCGCCGACGTGGCATCGGTCGCCGCCGCTGCCGCTCCGCGCACCATCACGCGCACGACGGTGCCCTTGCGTGGCACCGAACTGAGTTCGACCCGGGTGTTGAGCAGGCTGGCCAACCGCTGCACGGTGGCCAGGCCGAGTCCCATGCCGCGGGCGCCGCGACTGCGGTGCGGATCGATCTGGTAGAACTCCTCGAACACGCGTTCCTGGTGCTGGTGCGCGATGCCGATGCCGGTGTCCCACACGTCGATGCGTACCGCCTTGCCGCGCCGGCGTGCACCGATCAACAGTCCGCCCTCGTGCGTGTGGCGCAGCGAGTTCGACACCAGGTTGTTCAGGATGCGCGAGAGCATCACGTAGTCGCTGCGCACCCACAGGTCGGTCTTTCGCACCACCAGCCGCAGGTTCTGCTGTTCGGCCACGGCGCGGAAGTTGCGGCTGATCTCGTCGAACAGGCGGTCCAGCGGAAAGTCGATCCACTGCGGCTGCAGCACACCGGCATCGAGTTGCGACAGGTTCAGCAGCTCGGAGAACAGCCGGTCGAGCGAGTCCACGCATTCACGGATGTGGCCGATGCGCTGCAGCTTGACCGGGTCGGTCTCGCCGTTGGCCAGGCCGTCCGAAAACAGCGTGAGCGCATGCAGGGGCTGGCGCAGATCGTGGCTGGCGGCGGCCAGCAGCCGGGTCTTGGCCTGGCTCGCCACTTCGAGCTGCGCGTTCTTGTGGGCGAGTTCGGCGGTGGCCTGGCCGATGCGGCTTTGCAGCAGGCGCTGGCTTTCCACCAGCGCGCGCGCCGCCTGGTTGAAGCCATGCTGCAGGCGCCGCACTTCGGTGGTGCCGGCAACCTTCACGCTGGCGTCCTTGCCCGCGCCGAGCCGGTCCACGGCCTCGCCGAGCTCGCGAATCGGCGCACTGATGCGCCGCGCGGCCCACCAGCCGGCCAGGCCGACCCCGGCCAGGCTGGCGCCCAGCACCACGAACACGTTGAACCAGACCGTGTTCTTGGCCTGCTGCACCGCCTCGAGGCTGATTTCGACCATGACCTTGCCATTCGGCCGGCCTTCGTCGCTGACGACGGGCGCCACCACCTGCAGTCCCTTGGCGTGGCCGGCTTCGGGGCTGCGGGCGTCCGCCACGATCTCCCCGTCGTCGGACCAGATCTGCACGCGCTGTACGCGCGGCTGGCTGCTGCCCGACTGTGCGGTACGCAGGAGGGCGCGGCGATCCATGTGCGCGAGCGGCGCCTGCGCCAGCGCCGCAACCTGCAGGGCGACCGTCTGGCCGTTGGCGCGCATCAGGTCGTTCACACTGGCCAGGTGCTGCCGCGTCAGCACCGCGATGGCGCCGAGCGTGGCCACGATGGCCGGCAGCAGTGCAAGCAGCACCAGTTGCTGGGCCAGCGACAGCCGCGTCAGCGGATCCAGCACGCGCGCCACCCGCGACGGCGCCACGGTAGCAGTCGCAACGTCGGGCGTCATAGCCTTCCGAGGTGACGAAGTGAAGTGAAATGCGTCACAAAATGCGGGTCAAGTTGGTATCTAATTGTGCGCCGCCCCGATTTGAATGATGCAGGCTTCTTCTATTGTTCGCCCCGCCGCCTCTGCTGTCGCCTCCCGGATGGCCTATCGGCTTCGCGCCTTCGCGGTGACCCTGTCGGTGGTTCTGCTCGGGCTGGGCAACGCGGGTTCTGCGCTGGCACAGCCCGGCGACGGCCCCGTGCCGGTGCGCTTCGGCATCCTGCCGCTGGGCGGGGCCTTCGAGTCGCGCAACGACTGGGATCCCCTGCTGGCCGACCTGAGCCGTGCGCTGGGCCGTCCGGTGAGCGTGCTTTCGGTCACCTCCTACGAGGCGCTGGAGCGGGCGATCGAGCGCAACGAAGTCGACATGGCCTTTCTCTCCGGCAAGATGGCGCTCGATGCCGTGACGCAGCGGCGCATGCAGGTGGTGGCCCAGGTGACGCGCCACGACGGCCTGCCCGGCTACCGGGCCCTGATGCTCACGCGCAAGGCCGGCCCGCCCGGCACGCTGAAGGAAGTGCTCGACGAGCCCGAGCGCTGGCGCCTGGCGCGCGGCGAAAGCCGATCGGTGTCGGGCTTCATCGTGCCGCAGCTGCAACTGTTCCTGCCGCACCAGATTGCCATGGAAACGCGCTTTCGCAGCGAAGTCGTCGGTACGCACCAGGCGACTGCGCTCGCGGTGGCGAACGGCGACGCCGACGTGGCCACCAACAACACGGCCGACTTCGAGCGCTTCATGCAGCAGTTTCCGGCCGAGGCGCAGCGCCTGCAGGTGGTGTGGCAGTCGGATCTCATACCCCATGCGCAGATCGTGGTGCGGCGCGAGTATCCGCGCGAGTTCCAGCTCAGGGTGCAGTCGTTCCTCACCGGCTACGCGAAGGGCAAGGGCACGCGTGGTGACGCCGAGCGGGCCACGCTCAAGTCGCTGCACGATCTGGCCGGTTTTCTCGCCGCCGACAACGGTTCATTGCTGCCGGCCGCCAGGCTGGCCTACCAGCTCGCCCGGCAGAACGCGCTGAGCGCGCAGTGGGTCAACGAGGCGGCGAAACAGGCGCGGCTCCAGCGCATCGAGAGCATGTATGCGGAGCAGGCGGCGGCGCTGGGCGCCGCGGGTGGCTCCTGAGCGCAACAGCATGGCCAGCCTGTTCCGGAATGCGGTTCTTCTGTTGCTGCTGGCCTGGCAGGGCGCCGCGCTGGCCCAACCGGCCGGCGGCGACACGCCGCGGCCCCTGCGTTTCGGCATCCTGCCGCTGGGCGGGGCGGTCGAATCGCGTGAACCGTGGACGCCGCTGCTCGCGAACCTGAGCGCTGCGCTGGGTCGGCCGGTGGCGGCGTTGTCCGTGACCTCGTACGAACTGCTCGATCGGGCGATCCGGCGCAACGAGGTCGACATCGCCTTCCTGTCGGCCCAGATGGCGCTCGATGCCGTGACCCAGCGGCGCATGAACGTCGTGGCGCAGGTGGCGCGGCAAGCCGGCCCTTCTGCCCACCGGGCGGTGCTGCTGACGCGCCGGGAGGGGCCGGTGACCACACTTGAAGGCGTGCTCGCGCAACCCGAGCGCTGGCGCCTTGCGCGCGGCGACAACCGTTCGGTGACGGGTTTCATCCTGCCGCAGGTTCAGCTTTTCCTGCCGAGCCGGATTGCCATGGAGACGCGCTTTCGGAGCGAGTTCGTGGGCACGCACCAGGCCACGGCACTGGCTGTTGCCAATGGCGACGCGGACGTTGCCACCAACAACACCACCGACTTCGAGCGTTTCAAGCTCCAGTTCCCGGTCGAGGCGGCGCGGCTCCATGTGGTCTGGACGTCGGAGCCTACGCCGCAAGGCCAGATCCTGGTACGGCGCGACCTTTCGCCCGAGTTGCAGGCCAAGGTGCGCGCAATGCTTGTCGGCTACGGGCACACGCCGGGCCCGCACCAGGCCGCCCAACGCGCCGTGCTGAAGACCCTGCATGCGGAACTGGGCTTCGTTGCGGCCGACAACAGCGCGCTGGAGTCGGCCGCGACCCTCGGCTATCAGCTCGAAAAGCAACGCGCCGTCGCCGCCCAGTGGGTCAACGACGAAGCGCGGCAAACCCGGCTGCAGCGCATCGAAGCCGCCTACGCGGAGCAGGTGGGCGCGCTGCGCGAGCGCCCGCGCTGAACAGTCCCTAGACCCTTCGCATTAGACCCAACGCCTGCGGCTAGGCCATTAGGTGGATTTGCCGCTGCCCGCAAGCGCCGGAAACTAGATGTTTCTGGCAGCCCCTGCCGTTGACGGAGCGCGGATGAGTTGGCGAACAAAAGTGGTTTGGAGCGAGGGGATGCTGCTGCAGCCTCAGCATCTGCAGCAAAGCGAGCGCCACGCGGATCATGCCCGGCATCTGCTGCTGCGCACCACCACACCCTATGCATGGGGCTTTGCCGAACTCGAGATCGACGCGGCTGCGCTCACGCTCGGCAAGCTCGCGCTGGTGCGCGCGGTCGGCGTGTTCGGCGACGGCACGGTGTTCGACATGCCGGCCATCGACCCGCTGCCCGAGCCGATCGACATTCCCGCCACGATGCGCGAAGAAGCGGTGGTGCTGGCGCTGCCGCTGCGCCGCGCCGGCGCACGCGAGGCCGATGCCGAAGGCTACGAAGACCTGGTGCGCCACCGTGTGCTCGAGGTCGAGGTGCCCGACTCCAACACAGCCGGCGAGCGCAGTGCCACGGTGCAGCTCGGCGCGTTGCACACGCGGCTGATGCGTGTCGGTGAAACCACCGATGCGTGGACCACCATCAACGTCGCGCGTGTGATCGAACGCCGTGTCGACAACCAGGTTCAGCTTGACCGCGCGCTGCTGCCGCCGCTGCTCGACGTGGCCGGCCATGCGGTGATCCGCTCCTGGCTCGACGAGTTGCTCGGCCTGCTGCGCCAGCGCGGCGAAGCGCTGGCCGGGCGCATGAGTCAGGGCGGCACCGGCGGCGTCGCCGAGATCGCCGACTTCCTGCTGCTACAGACGGTCAACCGCAACGAGCCGGTGTTCGCGCACCTCGCGAGGAGCTCGATGCTGCACCCGCAGCACTTCTTCGAGCAGGCGCTCGCGCTGGCCGGTGACCTCGCCACCTTTCGCGACACACGCCGGGTCGCCAGGTTCGGCCCTTATATCCACGACGACCTGGCCACGACCTTTCGACCGCTGATGGACGACCTGCGGCGCAGCCTGTCGATGGTGCTGGAGCAGTCGGCCATCCGCATCGAGCTGCACGACCGCAAGCACGGCGTGCGCGTGGCGGTGATTCCCGACGTGGAACTGCAGCGCAACGCCACGTTCGTGCTGGCGGTGCAGTCGCAGATGCCGAGCGAAGCCTTGCGGGCGCGCTTCCCCACGCAGGTCAAGATCGGACCGGTCGAGCGTATCCGCGACCTCGTCAACCTGGCCTTGCCGGGTGTCACGCTGACACCGCTGCCGGTGGCACCGCGCCAGATCCCGTTCCATGCGGGCGCCAACTACTTCGAGCTTGAAACCCGCAACAGCGACCTGTGGCGCCAGCTCGAACAGTCGGGCGGCGTCGCAATGCACATCGCCGGCGACTTCCCCGGCCTCGACCTGGCGTTCTGGGCGATCCGCGGCTGACGCCCTCCTGTGGGAACACCACCATGAGCACTCCCGACCCCTTCGCCGCCTTCGAGTCGGAACGCACGGTCATCAAGCCCAAGCCGCGTGGGCCGGGGCAGGCGCCGGGCGCACCGCCGCCGCCGCCTTCTGGCGGTGGCGATCTGCCACCGGTCGACATCGGCGAACTCGGCTTGCTCAATCCGCTGGTGTCGGCGGCCGGCAAGCTGCTGGCGCTGACGGCCCGGCTGCGCACGCTGGTGCAGTCGCCCAATGTGCCGGCGCTGCGCGCGTCGACGGCCGAGGCGGTCAACCAGTTCGATGCCGCGGCGCGCCGCGCCGGCGCCTCGAACGAAACCGTGCTGGCCGCGCGCTACGTGCTCTGCACCGCGATCGACGAAGCCGTTGCCAACACCCCCTGGGGTGTGCAGGCCGGCTGGAACAAGCAGAGCCTGCTGGTGCAGTTCCACAACGAAACCTGGGGCGGCGAAAAGATATTCCAGCTGCTGGCCAAGCTCGCGCAGGACGTGCCCACGCACCGCCAGCTGCTCGAGCTCATCTACTGCGTGCTCGGGCTCGGCCTCGAAGGCCGCTACCGCGTCGTCGACAACGGCCGTGCCCAGCTCGACACGGTGCGCCAGCGCCTGGCCGACCTGATCCGCAAGGATCGCCCGCCACGCGAGGCGGACCTGTCGCCGCACTGGCGCGGGCAGGGCGTGGGCACCACCCGGCTGCGGCATGCCTTGCCGCTGTGGGTGTTTGCAGCCGCGTTCGCGTTGCTGCTCGCGCTGGTGTGGTTCGGGCTGCGCCTCTCGCTCAACAACCGCTCCGACACCACCTATGCCGCCGTGTCGTCGTTGCGCGTGCCCAACCTCCAGATCGCGCCGCCGGCCCAACTGGCCAAGGCGCCGCGGCTCGCGAAATTTCTCGAACCTGAAGTCAGGCAGGGCCTGGTGACGGTCACCGACGAAGCCGACCGCAGCGTGGTGCGGCTGCGCGGCGATTCCTTCTTCGGCTCCGGCAGCGCCGAGCCGATGCCGCAGTCGCTGCCGGTGCTCAAGCGCATCGGCCAGGCGCTGGCCGAGGTCAAGGGCGAGGTGCTGATCACCGGCCACTCCGACAACCAGCCGATCCGCTCGCTGCGGTTTCCGTCCAACTGGCATTTGTCGGCGGCGCGTGCCGACGCGGTCAAGACCGCGCTCACGGGCCAGGTCGATCCGGCCCGCATGCGCGCCGACGGCAAGGCCGATGCCGAGCCGGTCGCCGCCAACGACACGCCGGCCAACCGCGCGCGCAACCGGCGCGTCGACATCGTGCTGCTGAGTCCGCCCGACCGTGTCGCGGCCGAACTCGGGGAGGTGAAGCGATGAAGAAGATCTTCGGATGGCTGTTCCATCCGCTGCTGCTCACGCTGCTGGCCCTCATCGTCGTCGGCCTGCTGATCTGGTGGGTCGGCCCGCTGGTTCGCATCGGCACGCTGGCGCCACTCGAAAGCGAACTCTGGCGCGCCGTGCTGATCGGCGCGATCGTGCTGCTGGTGGTGTTGCGCGCGGTGCTGCGCCGCTGGCGCGCGCGCCGCGCCAGCCAGCACCTCACCGATGGCCTGATGCGCGCACCGACGGTGAAGACCGATGCACCCGACAACGGCGAGCAGAAGGTGCTCAACACCCGCTTCAGCGAAGCGGTGGCCACGCTCAAGAAGATGCGGCTGCATGCGGCCGGCCGCAAGCCCGGCTGGCGCGACTGGCTTTCGCTCTCGGGCGGCAGCTACCTCTACGACCTGCCCTGGTATGTGTTCATCGGCGCACCGGGCGCGGGCAAGACCACCGCGCTGGTCAACTCGGGCCTCACGTTCCCGCTGGCCGACAAGTTCGGCCCCGGCGCGATCCGCGGCGTCGGCGGCACGCGCAACTGCGACTGGTGGTTCACCGACGAAGCCGTGCTGATCGACACCGCCGGTCGCTACACCACGCAGGACAGCCACCAGTCGGAAGACAAGAGTGCCTGGGAAGGCTTCCTGGGTCTCCTGAAAAAATCGCGTCCGCGCCGGCCGCTCAATGGCGTGTTTCTCACGGTCAGCGTCGCGGATCTGTTGAGCCAGGGCCCGGAGGCGCGCACCACGCTCGCGGCCTCGATCCGCGCGCGCCTGCTCGAACTCGATGCCAAGCTCACCACGCGGCTGCCGGTCTATGTGCTGGTGACCAAGAGCGACCTGCTCTATGGCTTCACCGAGTACTTCGACGATCTCGGCAAGGAGCAGCGCGCGCAGGTGTTCGGCTTCACGCTGCCGCCCGAAGAAGGCGTGCAGGTCGACGAGAAGGGCGTCGGCGTTGCGTTCCAGCGCGAGTTCGGCCTGCTGCACGAGCGCGTCAACAGCGGCCTGATCGACCGCATGCAGCAAGAGACCGACGGCACGCGCCGCGCCGCGATCTTCGGCTTTCCGGCGCAGTTCGCCTCGGTCGGGCCGCTGCTGTCCGACCTGCTCGACCAGGTGTTCACCGGCTCGCGCTTCGCGCAGCCGCCCTGGGTGCGTGGCGTGTACTTCACCAGCGGCACGCAGGAGGGCAGCCCGATCGACCGCGTCATGGGCAGCCTCGCGCGCAGCTTCGGGCTCGAGCGCGCGATGCTCGCGCCGCAAAAGAGCAGCGGCCGCAGCTACTTCCTCACCAAGCTGCTGAAGGACGTGGTGTTTCCCGAGCAACGCCTGGCCGGTGCCGACGTCAAGCTGGAGCGCCGCCGCAACACGCTGCGCTTCGCCGGTGTCGCGGCCATGACACTGCTCACGGTCGCGGTGCTGGCCGGCTGGGGCTACAGCAGCTGGCGCAACCTGGAGTACCTGAAGTCGGTCGAAGCCAGGGTCGACCCGGCGCGCCAGAGTCTTGCGGCATTGCCGGCACGGGTGCAGAACCTGGTCGAAGTGGCGCCGGTGCTGCAGAGCCTGCGCAACATCTGGAAGGCGCCCGAAAACGGCAACGGCGATGCGCCGCTGTCGATGACGCTGGGCCTCTACCAGGGCGACAAGCTCGACGCGGCGGCCATGCTGGCGCACCAGAGGGCGCTCAACGATGCGTTCCTGCCGCAGCTCGCCAAGCGCATCGAAGACCAGCTGCGCACGGCCCAGAAAGACAACCTCGAGTTCAGCTACGAGGCGCTCAAGACCTACCTGATGCTGCACCAGCCCGAACGCTTCGACCCCGAGGCGCTGAAGGCCTGGATCACGCTCGACTGGGCCCGCAGCCTGGACCGCGGCGTGCCGGAAGACCAGCGCAAGCTGCTCGAAGACCAGCTCGACGTGCTGATCGCGCAGGGCCCGCCGCGCTCGCCGCTGAAGATGGACGAAAACCTGGTGCGCAGCGTGCGCGCCGTGCTGGCGAGCTATCCGCTGGAGCAGCGCGTGTTCAGCCGGCTCAAGCGCCAGCGCCTCGGCAAGGACATCCCGGCCTTCAGCGTCGCCACCGCGGCCGGCCCCTCGGGCCCGCTGGTGTTCGAGCGCATCAGCGGCAAGCCGCTGACCGAAGGCGTGCCGGGCATGTTCACCTACGACGGCTATCACAAGCGCTTCCAGACCGAGGTGGCGGTTCTCACGCCGCTGCTCGCGCAGGAAGACCCGTGGGTGCTGGGCCAGGATCGCAACGCCGCCGATCGCCTGCGCGACGTGGCCGCGCTCGGCGCACTGACCGATCGCGTGCGCCGGCTCTATCTCGAGGAGTACGTGAAGGTCTGGGAAACACTGCTGGCCGATGTGCGGCTGGTGCGAGGCGGCGGGCTCGACAAGAACATCGAGACCGCGCGCATCCTTTCCGGCAGTTCCTCGCCGCTCTCGAGCTTCCTGCGCGCGGCCGTCAAGGAGACCACGCTGATCCCCGCCGAGGCCACCAAGGACGTGGTGAGCAAGGCCAGCGAAACCGTGCGCAACACCCGCAAGGGCCTCGAAGACCTGTTCGGCGGCGACCCCAACAAGCCGGTGGCGACGGGCAAGCGCATCGAGAGCATCGTCGACGACCGCTTCGCGGCATTGCGCCAGCTCGTGACCTCGCCCACGCCCAACGGGCCGGCGCCGATCGACGACGCGCTCAAGCTCTTCAACGAGGTGTATGTGTACCTCACGGCTGTCGATACGGCGGTCAAGGGCCGCACCTCGCCGCCGCCCGGCGACGTGGCCGGCAAGCTCAAGTCCGACGCCGGGCGGCTGCCCGAGCCGGTGCGCTCGATGGTCGAGAACCTGAGCCAGTCGGGCGCGGCACAGGCGCAGGTGGCCGAGCGTGGCAACCTGAGCCAGGATCTCCGGCCGGTGACCGAGTTCTGCACCCGTGCCATCGCGGGCCGCTATCCGTTCGTGCTGGGCAGCAAGCGCGATGTTCTGCCCGAAGACTTCGGCCAGTTCTTCGGCCCCGGCGGCATGATGGACGAGTTCTTCCAGAAGCGGCTCGCGGCGCTGGTCGACACCAGCACGCGGCCCTGGCGCTACAAGCCGGTGGCCGAACGCGCTGCGGTCAACGTTGCAGCGCTGGCGCAGTTCGAGCGCGCCGCGCGCATCAAGGACATCTTCTTCCGCGGTGGCGGCCGCGGGCCGGCGATGCGGCTCGACTTCAAGCCGGTCGAGATGGACGCCAGCATCACGCAGTTCATCCTCGACGTGGACGGCCAGCTGGTGAAGTACGCGCACGGTCCGGTGGTGCCGATGGCGGTGCAATGGCCGGGCCCCAAGGGCAGCAACCAGGTGCGCGTCACCGTCAGCCCACCGTCCACCTCGGGACCGTCGGGTTCGGCGGTCGATGGGCCGTGGGCACTGTTCCGCACGCTCGACGACGGCCAGCTCGAAGCCGGCGACGCCCCCGAGAAATTCTTCATCACCTTCCAGGTCGGCGCGCGCCGCACCCGCTTCGAGGTCACGACCAACAGCGTGCAGCATCCGATCCGGCTGAAAGAACTGCGCGACTTTTCATGTCCGGAGGGCTTGTAATGCTCGCCCCCAGGCTCCGTGCACTTCGTGTCGCTTCTCCCACCCCCTACCGGGGGCAACACCAGCGGCCCGGCAAAGCCGGTTCCGCGGTGTTCCGCGAAGGGGGCAGGGCATGAGCGCGCTCGCACAGCCTGGGTGGTTCGGCAAGCTGCCTGGCATAGGGGATTTCGCACACCGCCGGCTGCCCGAAACCTTTCGCGCGCAGTGGGACGCGTGGCTGCAGAGCGGCCTCGTGAAGCTGCGCGAGCGCCACGAAGACTGGGTTGAGCGCTACCTCGACGGGCCGCTGTGGTTCTTCGTGCTCGGTGAGCAGGTGGCAGGCCCGCGCGCCTGGCTCGGCGTGCTGATGCCTTCGGTCGACGGCGTGGGCCGCTACTTTCCTTTCACGCTGGCCGTCGAGCTCGAGTTCCCGACGGGTGCGCCGCCCGATGACGCGAACGCGCTGCTGCAACACTGGTGGGCACGGGCCGCGCAGGCCGCGCTGGAGGGGCTGGAACAAGACCTCGACGCGGTGGGGTTCGATGCCTTGCTCGACCGCATCTTCCGCAACGAGGCGGCCGCGCCGGACAGTGCCGAACCGGTGCACCTGCCGCTCGCCGGCCAGTCGCACTGGTACACCGAGCCTGCAACCCCCATCGGGCTGCGGATGACCGCGTCGGGCCTGCCGCGGGAACGGCAGTTCGAAGCCCTGTTCGGCTTCACCGTCGTGTCGAACCAGGAGGGCGCGTGACCGACGCACCCCACAGCGCAGCCGCGCCGCAACCGGAGCCGGAAGACCGCACCCAGGTCGTGACGCGCCGACCCGCCGTGGCGGCCAGCGCTTCGTCCGAAGCCGGCGTGCTGCCGCCGGGCAGCCGGCTCGCGGAGTTCGAAGTGACCAGCCTGGTCGGGCAGGGCGGCTTCGGCGCGGTGTACGAGGCCTGGGATCACACGCTCGAACGGGTGGTCGCGATCAAGGAGTACCTGCCGGTGTCGCTCTCGACGCGGCAGTTCGACGGCACCGTGGTGCCGCTGTCGGAGCGCCAGCGCGAAACCTTCGACCTCGGCATGCGCAGCTTCATCAACGAGGCCCGGCTGCTGGCGCAGTTCGACCATCCCTCGCTGCTCAAGGTGTACCGGTTCTGGCAGGAGCGCGGCACCACTTACATGGTGATGCCGTTCTACCGCGGCGACACGCTGCGCCAGGCGCTCGCCGCCATTCCGGGCGGTGTCGACGAAGGCTGGCTGCTGCGCATCATGGACGGCGTGACGCAGGCGCTGGCCGTGATGCATGGCGCGAACTGCTATCACCGCGACATCGCGCCCGACAACATCATCCTGCTCGAAGGCTCGGGCCGTCCGGTGGTGCTCGACTTCGGCGCCGCGCGGCGCGTGATCACCGACAAGACCCAGGCCATCACCGTCATCC
>JBDUCH010000055.1:0-15886 GCA_040003555.1 Variovorax sp.
GGCTGGGGGTGAGCCTACTTCTTGTTGAAGTCGACTGTGGGCGGCTTGGAAATCTCGGCCTCGTTCTGCACGCTGAAGGTCTGCTTCGGCGGGTAGCCGAAGATCTTGGCAGTCACGTTGGTCGGAAAGCTGCGCGAGAGCACGTTGTACTCCTGCACCGTCTTGATGTAGTTGTTGCGCGCCACGGTGATGCGGTTCTCGGTGCCTTCGAGCGTCACGCGCAGGTCGCGAAACGCCTGGTTGGCCTGCAGCGTCGGATAGCGCTCGGCCACCACCATCAGCCGCGACAGCGCGCCCGACAACTCGCCCTGCGCCTGCTGGAACTTGTTGAACGCTTCGGGGTTGTTCAGCGTTTCAGGCGTGACCTGGATCGAAGTGGCCTTGGCGCGCGCCTCGATCACCTTGGTGAGCGTTTCCTGCTCGAAATTGGCCTCGCCCTTCACGCTCGCGACGATGTTCGGCACCAGGTCGGCACGGCGCTGGTACTGGTTCAGCACCTCGCTCCAGGCAGACTTGCTCGCCTCGTCGAGCTTCTGAAAGTCGTTGTATCCGCAGCCCGTCAGCGACAGGGCCAGCACCATCATTCCAAGCCAGCGTTTCATCATCGAGCGATCCTCCTGAGTGCAAGGCGGCGAAGTTAGCATAGATGGATGGCGGTCGATCCCCTTCAGGCGCTACAGGCGGCACAACGCAAGCCGCCGTCCTACACCCTGGCTGCCGCAACCACTTTGCTGATTGCGGGCGCCACCGGTGCGCTTGGCAACGAACTGTTGCGCCGCATGGCCGGCGCGCAACGCTATGCCCGCACGCTGGTGCTGGCGAAAGAGCCGATCACCGACGGGCTGCGCGGCGTGGAAACGGCCGTCGTGCCGGCCGTGCCGATTGCGCAGTGGCCGTTACTGAAAGCCGATGCGGCGCTGGTGTCGTTCGACCCGCCGCGCCTTTATCACGACCGTGAGCGCGCACTCTGGACGCCGGCGCCGGCCGAACTTCCCGAACTCGCGCGCTGGCTCAAGGCCTGCGGCGTGCGGACGCTGGCGATCGTGCAGCCGCACGCGCAGGGCCGGATGCCCGAGGCGCTCAAGCGCGGGCTGGCCAACCTCGACGAACACGCCGTGGTGGCGCTCGGCTTCGAGCGCGTGTTGCTGGTGCGCTCGGCGCGGAAGCCCGCCGCGCAGCGTTTCGCCAATCCGGCCGAGTGGCTGGCGGCCTGGATGCTGTCGATCTTTCGCTTCATGGTGCCGAGCGGCGAGCAGCCGGTGCGCGCGAGCAAGGTGGCCGAGTTCGTCGAACTGGCGCTGCGCACTGCACCGCCCGGCGTGCACATCGCAGCGCCTGAAGTCGTGTGGCAGGCCGCACAGGGCGACCTGGCGGCGGTGGTGGAGGGCTGGCTCGGCGCGCGGGGTTGATCAGCCGCCGCGCCACTGGGCCAGCAGATCCTGCGACTCCATCACAAGGCCGAGGTGCAGCGACACCATGGTGAGCGCCGCGGCTTCGAGCGCCGCGTCGGTGCCGCGCACCAGATCGCGCAACACGATCACGCGGTAGTTTTGGTTGTTGGCATCGAACGCGGTGTTGAGCACGCAGCAGTCGGTGAAGCCGCCGTTGAGCACCACCGTCGTGATGCGCTGGTTGCGCAGCAAGAAATCCAGATCGGTCGGGTAGAAGGCCGAGAGCCTCCGCTTGTTCTCGACGCGCATGTCGCCGGGCTCCACGCGCGTGACCCATTCCGTCCACGGCGAGCCTTCGATCGCGTGCGCATCGGCATTCGGGATCGCGCCCACGTGCAGCGGAAAGGTGCGGCGCCAGGCGGACGGAATGCCGCGGATGTCGTCGACCCCGTCGGGCCGCAGCGTCGACTTCACATGCACGATGCGGCCGCCGAGTGCGCGCACGGCGTCGTGGAATGCATCGATCGGCGCCACCACGTCGCGCGCCCGCGGCGCCGGGCAGGGGCAGTCGGGCGAATCGTCGAGGTGGCCGCGGTGCATGTCGATCGAAATCGCCGCCGTGGTGGCCGGGTCGAGGTAGTCGGTGAACTGCGCCGCGTCCAATTCGCGCGGCTGTTCGTAGACGAAGGCGCGCAGCGGCGTTGGCGTCATTGGCCTCATCGGCGTTCCTCCCGCAGGTAGGGCTGGCCCAACGCGCCGGGTTCGCCGTCGCCACCGCGGCGTGCCAGCGCCACCCACACCATCACGGCTAGCGTCACCGCATAGGGCGTCATCAGCACGAAGTACTGCGGCAGCTGCACGCCGGCCGCGGCGAGTTGCGGAATGAGCGCCTCGATGCAGCCGAACAGCACCGCGCCGGCCAGTGCTTTCCACGGCGACCAGCGCGCGAAGATCACAAGGCCGACCGCGATCCAGCCGCGCCCGCCGGTCATGCCCGCAATCCACAGCTTGGTGCTGACGACCGAGATGTAGGCGCCGGCCAGACCGACCAGTGCAGCGCCCGCGAGCACGGCCGCAAAGCGCCATGCCGTGACGCTGATGCCGGCCGCATCGGCCGCCTGCGGGTTCTCGCCGACCGCGCGCAGGCGCAGGCCGGCGCTGGTGCGCGTGAGATACCAGACCACGCCGATGAAGATCGGCAGCGTGAGGTACACCACGATGTTCTGCGCGAACAACCGGCCGACCAGCGGCAGCCCGGACAGGGGCCACAGCGGGATCGCGCTGAAGCTCGTGACGGCGACGTTGGTCCAGCCGAACAGCGTCCCCATGAGGCTGGTGAGACCCTGGCAGAAGAACACCAGCGCGAGCCCTGCGATCACCTGGTTCACGCGCAGAAGGATCACCATCACCGCGAACAGCAGCGACACGCCGCTGGCCGCCAGCATCGCAATCACCAGCGAGATGCCCGGCTGCCCGAGCGCGATCTGCGCGCCGATGCCGGCCAGCGCGCCGACCAGCATCAGCCCCTCGGCGCCGAGCGACAGCACGCCCGCGCGTTCGGTGAGGATCAGGCCCAGCGCGGCCAGCGCGTAAGGCACGGCGAAGTCCGGCGCGTTGCCGAGCCAGTTGGTGGCGATGGCGAAGGCGTTCATCGGACGTTGCGGATGCGGTGGCGGATGAAGAAGTCCGACGAGGCCACGCAGATCACCACGATGGCCTGGATCAACTGCACCATCGAGAACGGGATCTGATAGAAAACCTGCAGGTTCCGTCCGGCCACGAACAAGGCCGCCACCAGCACCGCGACCACGGTTGCCGCCAGCGGGTTGTTGCGCGCGAGGAAGGCGATCAGGATGCCGGAGAAGCCGTAGCCCGCATGGAAGGCCTGCGTCAGCCGGCCTTCCTGGCCCGCCACGACGACGAAGCCGGCAATGCCCGAGAGCGCGCCCGACAGCAGCACCGCCGACAGGATCATGCGCCGCACCGGCACGCCCACGGCGTCGGCCATGCGCGGATTAGTATCGACGAAGCGCAGGTACAGCCCGGCGCGGCTGACGCCGACGAACCACCAGGCCAGCAGTGCCACGCACAGTGCCAGCCCGATGGCGGCGGTGCTGACATTGTCCAACCATTCCGGCAGGCGCTCGAAGGCGCGGAACTGCGGTGAGTACGGAAACGAATCCTTCGGGTCTTTCCAGGCGCCGTACACCAGGTGCAGCAGGAAGTTGCCGGCAATGTAGTTGAGCATCAGCGACGAGATGATCTCGTTCACGCCCAGCCTGAGCTTGAGCAGCGCGGGCGCCAGCGCCCAGAGCAGGCCGAGCGCGATCGCCGCGGCCAGCATCAACGGCAGGCGCAGCGCGGGCGGGCCGAAGTCGAAGAAGGAGATCGCCGTCGCGCCGATCGCGCCCCAGATCATCTGGCCCTCGAGCCCCAGGTTCCAGAAGCGTGCGCGGAATGCCAGCGACGCCGCGATGCCGACCAGGATCATTGGCGCGGCCTGGAACAGCACGGCCTGCAGGCTCTGTTTGTCGAACAGCGTCTGCAGCACGAATTCGTTGAGCAGTTCGTCGGCGGGCACGCCGGCCGCCACCAGGATCGCGGCCGAGATGCCCATGCCGATCGCGAGCGACACGGCCAGGATCAGTGCCTGCCGGGACCAGGCCATCTGGTGGCGGATTTCCAGTGCGAAACGGCGGCTCGCGAGCGGTAGGGCCTGCGCGGCGGGGTTCATCTGCTCACCATCGCTTGCCCGATCGCCTGCCGATCGGCCAGCTGTTCGAACTCGGCCACGATGCGCCCGCGCGTCATCACGCCCACGCGATCCGCCAGGGCCAGCACCTCGTCGAGGTCTTCGCTGATCAGCAGCACTGCGGCGCCCGCATCGCGCGCGGCCAGCAGGCGCGCATGCACCTCGGCGCTGGCGCGCACGTCGAGGCCGCGGCTCGGGCTGTGCGCCAGCACGATGCGCGGCGCGCGGCCGAACTCGCGCGCGAGCACCAGCTTCTGAGCGTTGCCGCCGGACAGCAGTGCGGCCTTCTGGTCGAGCTGGCGCACGCCCTGCACGTCGAACGCCGCGACAGCCGTCTTCGCGTCGGCTTCCATCTGCTTCGTGTCGAGCCGCCACGGCGAGCCGTAGCGCCCGTCATGCACCTGGCCGATGCCGAAGTTCTCGGCCACCGACAAGGCGCCCGCCAGTGCAATGCCATAGCGGTCGGCCGGGATGGCCGCGAACTGCAGCGCCCGGCGCCCGGAAGTGGTGGTGGCCCGCAGGTCGCCGAAATCCTGCAGCGTGATGCTGCCTTCGATCGCGGGGTCGAGTCCCATCAGCGCCGCGGACAGCTCGCTCTGCCCGTTGCCGCCGACACCGGCAAGGCCGTAGATCTCGCCGGCGTGCAGCGTGAGGTCGACGCCGTCGAGCGCCGGGCGGCCGGCGGCGGGCGTCGAGCGCAGCCCGCGAATCGTGAGCCGCGCCTCGCCGGCCGGCGCGCGCCTGTGCTGCCCGACGCCAGGCAGCGCGATCGATTCGCCGACCGTGAGCTGCACAAGTTCCGCGATCGCCACGGTTCGCGGGTCGACCGTGCGAACCGTGCGGCCACCGCGCATCACGGTCACGCGGTCGGCCCAAGTTTTGACGTCGGCCATCTTGTGCGTGACCAGCACCACGGCGGCGCCGTTGCGCGAGAGCGCATGCACGGTCGACAGCAGGCGCTCGGCCTCCTGGTCGGTCAGCACGGCGGTCGGTTCGTCGAGGATCAGGATGCGTGCGCCGGCCAGCAGCACCTTCAGGATCTCGACGCGCTGCTGCTCGGCGATCGACAGGCGCTCGGTGCGCTGGCGCGGATCGATGTCGAAGCCCAGCGCCGCGGCCTTGGTGCGGATCTCGGCCTCGAGCGTGCCGAGCCGTTTGCGGTGGCTGCCCTCGCCGGTGGCGAGCGGATGGCCCAGCATGATGTTTTCGGCCACGGTGAACGGCTTCACCAGCTTGAAGTGCTGGTGCACCATGCCGATGTGGTGGCGCGCCGCGTCGCGCGGGCCGCTGAACTGCACCGGGTTGTCGTCGACCATGATCTGTCCGGCCTCGGGCGCGTAGAGCCCGGCCGCGATGTTCATCAGCGACGACTTGCCCGCGCCGTTCTCGCCGAGCAACGCATGCACCTCGCCCCGCCGCACGCTGAAGTGGGCATCGATCAGCGCCTTGAAGCCGTCGAAAGACTTCCCGATGCCCGTCAGTTGAAGCGCGATCGCCATCACTGCCTTGTGACCTGTCCGGTGCGCCTACTTCTGCGTGACCACGCCCTTGACGTACCAGTCCATCTTCCAGAGGTCGGCGTCCGACAGCGCGGCGCCGGTGGCCACGCGTTCCTTGCCGTCGCGGTCTTTCAGCGGGCCGGCGTAAACCTGCTTGCCCTTGAGGATCGCATCGCGTTCCGCCGTAATCAGCGCGGCCTTGTCCTTGGGCACGCCCGCGCCGAAGCCGGCGATGTCGGTGCCGCCGTCCTTCATCTCGATGAAGGCGCCGTACTGAGAAGGCTTCCAGTTGCCCGCCATGACCTTCTTGAGCTCGGGCGTGAGGAACTTGTCCCAGACCCAGACCGACGAGCACAGCGTGGCCTTGGGCGCGAACTGGCGCAGGTCGCGGTGGTGGCCGGTACCGTACACGCCGCGCTCCTGCGCGACGATCTGCGGCGTGGGCGAATCGACGTGCTGGCCGATCACGTCGGCGCCCTGGTCGATCAGCGCCATCGCGGCCGCGCGCTCCTTCACCGGGTCGTTCCACGCGCCGGTGTAGATCACGTTGACGGTGGCGTTCGGGTTCATCTTCTGCGCGCCGAGCGCGAACGCGTTGACGGTCCAGTTCACCACGCCGAAGGGGTTGGCCGCGACGAAGCCGAGCTTGCCGCTCTTCGACGCCGCGCCGGCGGCCATGCCGCAGAGGTACTGGCTTTCATAGGTGCGGCCGTAGAACGATTCGAGATTGGTGCCGTTGGTGGTGCCCGAACCGTTCAGGAAGGCGACGTCAGGGTACTTGGCGGCCAGTTCCTTGAAGGTGTCGGAGTAGCCGAAGGCAGTGCCGATGACGATGTTGGCCCCGCGCGAGATGAAGCGCTCCGCGGCAGGCTTGATGGCCGACGCATCTTCGGGCACGTTCTCGACGAACTGGATCTTCTTGCCCAGCGCGGTCTCGACCTTGATGCGCGCCTCGTCGAAGGCCTGCGTCCAGCCGCCGTCGTTCTTGGGGCCGAAATACAGCATGGCGATCTTCGGTTCGCCCTTGAGGGTGAAGCCGTCGGCGGCCATGGCGGGCACCGCCAGCACGGTGCAGACGGTCAGCGCCAGAACGGCGGCTGGAGAAAGAGTGCGGAACATGGAAGAGCCTTTCGTGGTGGGCAGGGTGAGAACTTGAAAAATGGCTGGCCGCAGGCGCTCGTCACATCATGAAATTGATGCGGAACACATTGCCTTCGGGGTCGAGCAGAACCGACTGGTACCAGTGGTAGTAGGTGACATAGGGCGCCTTGATCAGCGTGGCACCCGCCTCGACGGCGACCGGCACCATGCGGTCGACCTCGGCCTGGCTGTCGACGTCGATGTTCAGCAGGAACTTGACACCGCGCGTGTCCGAGAACTCGGCCAGGTGCAGCAACTCGTAGGCGTCCAGTGCGTTGAAGCCGAGGCTGGACCGGCCGGTGTCGAGCCCGCGAAAAATCGGCGAGCGGATCGCCTCGATTTCGGGAAAGCCGAACACGCGCTGGTAGAAGCCGCTGAGCGCGACCACGTCCTTCGCGAACACGTTGACGTACGATAGGTAGGCCATCGAGTCGTCGGGTTCAGGCCGCGGCCCTGGTGCCCCCGAAAGTGGTCTGCTTGACGAACTTCGACATCAGGTGGTCGCCGGAAGAGATCGGCGCGTACTTGGGTTTTTCGCCGGGCGCGAGGCAACTGCGCAGGCACTCCACCATCGCGTCGTAGTTGGGCTGGTGAAAGAACACCAGCGACTGGCGGCGGTTGGTGCCGGCCGCCTCGAAGGGCGGGTTCACCACGCGGTGCAGGGTCGACACCCACAGGTCGTTGGTCCACTGCATCATGAGGTCGGCAATGTTCACGACCAGGCCGCCGGGGATCAGCGGCACGTCGACCCATTCGCCGGCCTTGTTGCGCACCTGCAGGCCCTTGTCGTCCGGCAGCACGATGGTGAGGCTGCCGTAGTCGCTGTGCGCGCCGGCACGCAACTGGCCGGGCAGCGGGGCTTCTTTCTGCGGCGGGTAGCTCAGCACGCGGAACATGCTGATGTGTTCGTTGATCTTGTCGTCGAAGAAGTACTCGGGCAGTTCGAGGCCGAGCGCGAAGATCCGCATCAGCGAGCGCGCGAGATCGCTCATCGCTTCGAAGTACGCCTCGCAGGCCTCGCGGAAGCCGGGAATGTCGGGCCAGCTGTTGGGCTCAAAGTGCGGGCCGGCCGCCGGGCCGCGGTGGTACTCGTCATCTGGCACGTTCGACGGCCCGGACGAGAACGACTCCTTCAGGTCGCCCGGTGCTTCTTCTTCGAGGCTGTACGACAGGCCCTCCTCTCCGACCGCGCTGTAGCCGCGCACCGCGTCTTCGCGCGGACGGTCGACCTTGCGCTTCTCGGCCAGTGGCAGTTCGAAGAAGCGGCGCGACAGCGCCGACACGCGGGCGATCAACTCGGGCGAAATGCCGTGGTTCGTGATGACGAGGAAGCCGATGCTGCGGCAGGCCTCGTCCACCTTGCGCGCAACCTCGGTGCGGCCGGCTGCGGTGCCGGAGAAATAGGGCGCGAGATCGATGATCGGTACGGAAAGCAATGTCATGCCTTGAATCCTTGGGGCAACGCCTGAACAGGGGGCGCCGGCCAGGCTGGTATGCAACGTCTGTGCCAGTTGGACCAAATGGACAAATGCGGTAGCCTGCGTCCGTGTGGTGCATCGGGCGCGCACGCGCCTGCCGGTGGTGCGCGGTGCGGGTATGACTCGTGCGAGCATGCGATGCACCGGACACAGAGCAACCCGCAAGAAAGCAACAGGACATGCCAAAGACCACAGGTGGGGCGGCCGCCGCGCGAGGAGGTGCGGCCGGCAAGCCGGCGACCAAGCCCTCGCAACGCGCACTGGCGAAGCGTGCACCCGGCACACGGAGCCCGGCCGCCGTGAGCCGCCGGCTACGCCAGATCGAGGACAAGCGCAGCGTCATCCTCGCGGCCGCGCTCGGCCTGTTCTCGCGCTTCGGCCTGCAGGGCACCAGCCTCGACCAGGTGGCCGCACGCGCCGATGTCTCCAAGAGCAATCTGCTCTATTACTTCGCGAACAAGGAAGAACTCTACGTGAGCGTGCTGCGTGAGCTGCTGGCCGTGTGGCTCGAGCCGTTGCGCGGCTTCAGCGCCGAGCAGGATCCGCGCGAAGCCATCAGCGACTACATCCGCCGCAAGCTGGTGATCTCGCGCGACCGGCCCGATGCGTCGCGCCTGTTCTGCCTCGAAATGATCCAGGGCGCGCCGCTGCTGCGCGACGAGCTCGGCCGCGAACTGCGCACGCTGGTCGAGCGCAAGTCGGAAGTGATCCGCGGCTGGGTCGAGGCCGGCAAGCTGGCGCCGATGGATCCGCACCACCTGATCTTTGCGCTGTGGGCGATCACCCAGCACTACGCGGATTTCGGCGTGCAGGTGCAGGCCATCACCGGCCGCACGCTCGACGATCCGGAGTTCTTCGAGCAGACGGTGGACAACGTGCAACGCATCGTGCTCGGGGGCATCGCCGCGCCGCCCTGAATTCAGTGCGGCGGCAGCAGGTCGTGGTAGCGGCGGTCGAAGTAGATGAGGCCGTGCGCGGCCGCACCGACAGCGATGGCCACCACTTCGCAGAACAGCACGTCGTGCGTGCCGACACCGGTGCTGCGCATCACGCGGCAATCGAAGGAGACCGCCGCACCGTCGAGCACCGGCGAGCCGGTGATGCAGCGGCGCCAGTTCGCGCCGGCAAAGCGCTCGTCCATGGGCGTCTTGCCGCCGAATACGCCCGACAGCGTCTGCTGGCCTGCCGCCAGCACGTTCACGCACAGCACGCCGTTGGTCTGGAAGGCCGGGTACACCGATGCCGTGCGGTTCAGGCACAGCAGCAGCGTCGGCGGGTCGTCCGTCACGCTGCACACGGCCGAGGCGGTGAAGCCGGCCCGGCCAGCCACGCCGTCGGTGGTGATGATGTTGACCGCGGCGCCGAGCCGCGCCATGGCATCTCGGTATTCGCTGCGGGGCAGCGCCGTCCCGCGCGCTGGGGGCAGGGCGCCGGGGCTGGTGGCGGAAACGGTCGGGTTCAGCATGGGGTGCTCCGGCGCCGCGGGTCAGGCCAGCGTGCAGGCTTCGTCGAAGTCCAGCCGCGGCAGGCGGCCGAAAACCTTAGACGGGTCGCCGTGGCCGAGGTTGATGAGAAAGTTGGCAGTCCATGTGGTGCCGGCGAAGAAGGCGGCGTTGACCTTGGCCTTGTCGAAGCCCGACATCGGCCCCGCATCGAGCCCGAGCGAGCGGGCGGCGAGCATCAGGTAGGCCGCCTGCAGGGTGCCGTTGCGGAACGCCGTTTCATGCGCCATCTCCGGGCTGCCAGTGAACCAGGGGCGGGCATCGGTGTGCGGAAAGAGCTTGGGCAGCTTGTCGTAGAACGCGGTGTCCCAGGCGGCGATCACCGTCACCGGTGCGGTCATCGTCTTGTCGTAGTTGCTGGCCGACAGCGCCTGCGCCAGCCGCTGTTTGGCCTCGGGCGTGCGCACGAAGACAAAGCGTCCCGGCGAGCAGTTGGCCGAGGTCGGGCCCATCCGCGCGAGCGCGTAGATCTGCGCCAGCAGCGCGTCGGACACGGGCTCGGCCGTCCAGCCGTTCTGGCTGCGCGCTTCGGTGAACAGGGCTGCCAATGCGGTGGCGTCGAGGGCGGGGCTCATGCAGTAATTCCGGTCAGGTTGGATTGCTGCGCCAGGAAGGCGAGCAGCATGCGATTGAAGGTGTCAGGGTCGGTCACGCTGTGCGCATGGCCGCCATGCGGCACCAGGTCGAGCATGGCGTGCGGCAGGCCTTCGGCCAGGCGCTGCGAGCAGGTCCAGGGCACCAGCACGTCGTCCTGGGCCGCGGCCACCAGTGCGGGTGCGGCGATGTCGGCGAGCCGTGCATCGATGTCGAAGGCGCGCAGTGCCGCGATGCGCGCGCGCATGTTGGCTTCGCCGGGGAAATGGGCCACCGCGTGTTCCACCTCGGAATCGACCTGCTCGGCATGCGCCGCGGCCCAGGCGGCCGGGTACAGGAAGATCGGCTGCGCTTCGACATAGGCGCGCGCGCCGCAGGCGCCGAGCAGCCCGAGCCGGGCATCGAAGCAGCGCGCCGAATGCGGGTTGGGCTTGGACCAGGCATTGATCAGCACCAGCCCGGCAACGCGTTCAGGCGCATCCAGCGCGAGCTGCAGGCCAACCAGTCCGCCCAGTGCATGCCCGACCAGGATGCATTGCGTGGTGCCGGTCGCATCGAGCACTTCGGCCACGTCGCGCGCCATGTCGGCGATCGTGTGGCCGGCGGGCAGCGCCTCGGGGCTGCGTCCGGTGCCGCGCTGGTCGTATGCGACCACGCGCCAGCCGGCATCGACCAGCGCCGGAATCTGCGGCTTCCAGAAAGCGGCCGAGCCGCCAAGGCCCGAGGACAGCAGCACGCCGGGCACGCCAGCCTTCGCCTTGCCGTGGACTTCGATGTGCAGCGCCATGGGGGCTCAGGGCTTGCCGACGTGTGCGATGGATGCAATCTCCACCAGTGCGTCGGGCTTCACCAGGCCGCACTGGATGCAGTAGCGCGCCGGCTTCACGCCCGGAAAGTACTCGGCGTACACCGCATTGACCTTGGCGTAGTCGGCCCAGTCCTTGATCATGATCATGTTGAAGGTCACGTCGTCCATGGTGCCGCCGGCCGTCGTGATCACGCTCTCGATGGTTTCCAGCACGTGGCGCGTCTGCGCCGTGGCGTCACCGACGTGAACCACGTTGTTGTCCTTGTCGAACGGCAGCGTGCCCGACACGTAGACGATGCCGTCGGCCATGGTGCCGGGCACGAAGGGGGCGATCGGCGCGGTAGTGCCGGGCGGGATGATGGCTTGCTTGGGCATGGTTGCTCTTTCTTGAAAACGAAATCAGGCGGTGAGCGCAACGGTGGACGCGGGCGCTGCTGCTGCGGCTGCTGCTGCCGGCGCGAGAGTTCGGATGAAGTCCTCGACGCTCGACACCCAGCCGAAGAAGGTCTCGACGTTGTAGACCGACGCCTGCTGGATCGCGGCGCCGCCGAGCTCATGCGTCGCGTCTTCCAGCATCACCGCAAAGTACTCGAG
Source organism: Variovorax sp. (assembly GCA_040003555.1). Lineage (GTDB taxonomy): Bacteria > Pseudomonadota > Gammaproteobacteria > Burkholderiales > Burkholderiaceae_C > Variovorax. Next base: position 11,759 of record JBDUCH010000055.1, read on the forward strand.
GTGGAAGGCGTCGCGCAGCGTGGACTCGACGCACACGTTGGTTGCGATGCCGGTGAACACCAGGTTGCGGATGCCGCGCGCGCGCAGCGTGCTGTCGAGCGTGCTGTTGAAGAAGCCGCTGTAGCGCGTCTTGGGGATGACGATGTCGCCGTCCTGCGGCTTCAGCGCATCGACAAGTTCGTAGTCCCAGCCGCCCTTGGCGAGGAACTTGCCTTGCAGCTCGGGCTTGCTGCGCATGGTCTTGAGCGCGTTCGACTTGTACCAGTTGGGCGAGCCGGGGCCGCCCGCTTCCACGTACGCCGCATCCCAGCCGTTTTGCAGGAACACCACGAGCATGCCCGCAGCGCGTGCCGCGGCGATGGTGCGGCCGATGTTGGCGATCACGCCCTGCGCGCCGGAGATGTCGAACCCGGCCGAGTCCACGTAGCCGCCGATCGAGGCATAGGCGTTCTGCATGTCGACCACGATCAGCGCCGAGTTGGCGGTGTGCAGCGCGAGCGGCTCGGGCCGTGCCGGCAGCACCAGCGGCGCGGGGGCGCCGGGTGCGTTCGGCACGCCGACGGGCCGGGTCGATGTGAGGGTGGTGTTCCTGGGCATGCTCATGAACGCCTCACGCGGCGAGTGCCTGTGGCTGCACCTGCGACGGCACGGGCGTGTCGATGTGGGCGCGGCTCTTCATCAGCGGCTGGATGCGCTCGCCGAAGGCTTCCACGCCCGCGACGAAGTCATCGAAGGTCAGCAGCACGCCCTCGGTGCCGGGCACCTCGGCCATCTCGTCGAGCATCTGCGCGACGTTCGCATACGAGCCGACCAGCGTGCCCATGTTGATGTTGACCGCCGAGGTCGGGTCGGTCATCTGGCGCACGTTGGTGTCGGCCCCCGACTTGGTGTCGACCGCGCCCTGCGCGCCCAGCCAGCGGATGGCTTCCTGGTCGGCGCCGGCCTTGTAGTGCTCCCACTTGGCGCGCGCGGCCTCGTCGGTCTCGTCGGCGATCACCATCATCAGCACGTAGGTGGTGACGTGGCGGCCGGTTTTTTTCGTGGCATCGATCAGTTTCTCCGCAGCGGGCGCAAAGGCCCGGGGCGTGTTGACGCCCTTGCCGAAGCAGAAGTTGTAGTCGGCGTACTTCGCAGAGAAGTCCATGCCCGCATCGCTCTGGCCGGCGCAGATCACCTTCATGTCGGCCTGCGGCTGCGGGCTCAGGCGGCAGTCGTCCATCTGGAAGTGCTCGCCACTGAAATCGGACTGCCCCTTGCCCCAGAGGTCGCGCAGCACCTGGATGTATTCGGAGAGGTACTGGTAGCGCGTGCCGAAGAAATCGTCGCCCGGCCACATGCCCATCTGCGAATACTCGGGCCGCTGCCAGCCGGTCACCAGGTTGAGGCCGAAGCGGCCGTTCGAGATCGAGTCGATGGTCGATGCCATGCGCGCGACGATGGCCGGTGGCATCACCAGCGACGCGGCGGTGGCGAACAGCTTGATCTTCGTGGTCACCGCTGCCAGCCCGGCCATGAGCGTGAAAGACTCCAGATTGTGGTCCCAGAACTCGGTCTTGCCGCCAAAGCCGCGCAGCTTGATCATCGACAGCACGAAGTCGAGGCCGTAGTGCTCGGCCTTCAGCGTGATCTCCTTGTTGAGTGCAAAGCTGGGCTTGTATTGCGGTGCATTCTCGGACAACAGCCAGCCGTTGTTGCCGATCGGGATGAAGATGCCGACGTTCATGCGATGCGCTCCTGGGTCGTAAGGTAGATGGAGCCGTCCTATGCACACCCCGTGCCAGCCTTCAGGTCGTTTTAAATCAACAACTTGCGTCGATTCGGCGGCACCAGACTGACCAAATGGTCCAAAATGGAGCGCATGCTCTTTCGGCGCGCGGAACGCATTGGTGCAAATGGCCTCTGACGGTCCATGGGGCGCGCTTGTGCAAGCGGCACAATCGTTGACTCCCACCCCGGCTGTTCCTCTTCTTTCCTCTCTTCTCATGCCCAAGCCCCCCTCTCGCGCCGCTGTCAGCGTCGGCGGCACTGCCGACGACGTCGAGGCCGCCTTCTACGAAGCGCTGCAGCGCGGCGACATCGAGGCGCTGATGGCGTGCTGGGCCGATGACGACGAGATGTTCTGCGTGCACCCGGGCGGGCCGCGACTGGTCGGGCCGGGTGCAATCCGCGCGGCGTTCGAGCAGATGTTCGGCAACGGCGCGATCCATGCCACACCGGCGCGCGTGCGCAAGGTGGAGTCGCTGGCGAGCGCGGTCCACAACGTGCTGGAGCGCATCGAGGTCCTCACGTCCGAGGGCCCGCGCCACGCCTATGTGCTCGCCACCAACGTCTATCACAAGACCGTGCAGGGCTGGCGCATGGTGGCGCACCATGCGAGCCCCGGCGCCGCGCACGCGCCCGACGAGGCCAACGACCCGCCGCAAACCCTTCACTGATGCCACTGATGCAGCAGTACACGGCACCACGCTGGCTACCCGGCGGCAACCTGCAGACGATCTGGCCCGCGCTCTATGCGCGTCGCGTGGAGGGCCTTGCACCGATCTACCGGCGCGAGCGCTGGCCCACGCCGGATGGCGACTTCATCGACGTCGACTTCATCGATGGGCCTGGCACGTCGGGGCCCGGGCCGTTGCTGGTGCTGTTTCACGGGCTCGAGGGCTCGTCGCGCAGCCACTACGCCGAGGCGTTCGCCGCCTTCGCTGCCGCAAACGGCATGGCCTTCGCCGTGCCCCATTTCCGCGGCTGCAGCGGCGAGCTGAACCTGGCGCCGCGTGCCTACCACTCGGGTGACTTCGAGGAGATCGGCTGGATCCTGGCGCGCCTGCGTGCGCGGCACGATGCGGCGGGCGGCGGTGCGCTGTTCGCGGTCGGCGTGTCGCTCGGCGGCAATGCGCTGCTGCGCTGGGCCGAGGAGGCCGGCGACACCGCCAGCCGCATTGCCAGCGCCGTGGCTGCGGTGTCGGCGCCGATCGACCTCGCTGCCGGCGGGCGCGCGATCGGGCAGGGCTTCAACCGGCTGGTCTACACGCGCATGTTCCTGTCGACGATGAAGCCGAAGGCGCTGGCCAAGCTGGCGCAGCACCCGGGCCTGTTCGACCGCGAGCGCCTGCTGGCCGCACGTGATCTCTACGCGTTCGACAACGTCTTCACCGCGCCGCTGCACGGCTTTCGCGACACCGACGACTACTGGTTGCGCGGCTCCGCCAAGCCGCACCTGCATGCGATCCGCATTCCCGCACTGGTGGTCAACGCCACCAACGACCCCTTCGTGCCGGCCGCGAGCCTGCCCCGCCAGGCTGACGTCGGCCCCCACGTCACCTTGTGGCAGCCGCCGCATGGCGGCCATGTCGGCTTTCCGCAGGGCCGTCCGCCCGGCCATGTAGGCGCGATGCCCGAAGCGGTAGGCGCCTGGCTGCTGGGCGCGCAAAATCTGCCCCATGGATGACATCGTCAAACAGGCGCTTGCCAAGTGGCCGAACGTGCCGCATTGCTACGGCTGGCTCGGGCTCGACGCACGCGGCAACTGGTACATGCGCGACGACCGCACGCAGGCTGCCGGCCCGTTCGTGACCGCCAAGGGGTCGCTGCTGCGGCACGACAAGCTGATCGACTTCATCCAGCGTAACTACGAGCACGACGAGGCCGGCCAGTGGTTCTTCCAGAACGGGCCGCAGCGCGTGTATGTCGAGCTGGAGGCGGCACCGCTGGTGTGGCGCATCGGCGAGCCCGATTTTTCGGTCACGGCCCACACGGGTGTGGCGGTCGAGCCGACCGGCTGCCTGCTCGATGAACTGGGGCGGCTCTATTTGGTGGCGCCGATCGGGCTGGGCCTGGTGCACACGCAGGACGTGGGCCTGGCCGCCGAGGCGATCGAGCAGGGGCGCTGGCAGCCCGAAGACGTGCTGGCGGCCGACCTGCCCGCACGGTTCGGCCATGTCATGAGCCCAGCGGCCGGGCACGCCGTGTCTCAGGCGTAGCGACTGCGGAACAAGCAAAGAAAAAGGCGGCCCGAGGGCCGGCTTTTTTACGGATGCTGCGCCGTCCTTCGTACTTACTTGGCGGCGCCTTCGGCGGCAGGCGCTGCAGGCGCTGCAGGCGCGGCGGCGGCCGTCACGGGTGCGGCACCCG
>JBDUCH010000056.1:0-15882 GCA_040003555.1 Variovorax sp.
CCGAATCCACCTTCTCGCACCCCTCCAAACTTGAACTGGTGGCCGAAGCCCGGCGCGCCGGTTTCCGGGTGGTGCTGTACCACGTGAACGTGCGCCTGCCCGAGCTTTCGGTGGCCCGTGTGGCGCAGCGGGTGGGCGAGGGCGGCCACGATGTGCCCGAGGACAAGATCCGGGCGCGCTACGAACGCAACCAGCCGCTGATCCGCGCGGCTGCGTTGCAGGCCGACTACGCGTTCGTCTACGACAACTCCAGCCTCAACGTGGCGCCAGAGCGGCTGCTGGCATTCACCCATGGCCGGGTGACCGCAGCCGCGGCGGTGCAACCCGCCTGGGCGCGGCAGCTCTATGCCGCGGAGATCGAGGCTTTCCTTCAGTCAACGAGCGACGATGCGGCCGCATAGCTGCACCGTTGTTTGCAATTGCTGTGAATGCCACAATTGCTGCTTTGACGACAACAACCAACAATGGCGACGTTTGACGACCTTCAAGTGCGTCGGCCCCAACTGGCCAGAAGCTACCTCGCGCTGCTCGATGCGCAGCCAGGCCGCCCGCTGGCAATGTTCGCGGCCCGCCGCACCGGCAAGACGCACTTCCTGGATCACGACCTCACGCCAGCCGCGGTGCAACACCATCTGCTGCCGGTCTATGCGGATCTCTGGAACCACAAGGCCAGCCCGCTGGAGGCCATCAATCACGCGCTCGAAGAGGCGCTCGACGACCTGACCGTGCCCAAGGGCCGGGTCGCGCGCCTCGGCAAGACACCGGTCAAGAAGATCGGCCTGATCGGCGCGTCGCTCGATCTCGGCGACGCGCCGGCGCGTCGCGCGCTGCCGACGGTGCCGCAGTTGCGGCTGGACGCGCTGATCATGCGTCTGGTCGACGCTGCACAACGACCCGTCCTGCTGATGCTGGACGAGGTTCAGACCCTGGGCGATGCCGAGGGCGGCGATAGCGCCGTCGCCGCACTGCGGGCGGTGCTGCACAAGCGGCGAGACGCCCTCAAGTCCGTGTTCACCGGCTCCTCACAGGAAGGGCTGGCGCGCATGCTCTCGACGGCAGGCGCACCCATGTACCAGTTCGCGCAACTGCTCGACTTTCCGCCGCTGGGGGACGAGTACCTCCAGCTGCTGGTCGATCACTTCGGCAGCATCCATCCCGGCAAGATCCTGCCGCTCGAGGCGCTTCAAAAGCTGTACGTCCGCATCGGCCACAAGCCGGGCCTTCTGAAGGACGTGGTCAAGGGCATGTCCGCCGAGGGAGAGACCGATGTCGAGGTCGGCGTGAGCCACTTTCTCGCCGCGCAGGGGACGATCTGGAATGCATTGCTGCAGCCCCTGGACGCATTCGATCGCGCAGTGCTGGTGGTGATCGCCCGCGGCCAGCCTCCGATGGGACGCGAAACGCTCGAGCTCCTCGGACAGCTCGGCGCGGGGCCGGCCACCGTGGCCAAGGTGCGCTCGGCCATCGACCGGCTGCTGCGCATCAACCTGGTGAGCAGGATGGCCAACGCCCCGGTCGCGGTGGACGACCCCTTGCTCGCCGAATACCTCCGGCAACATCAACGCCCGGGCTAGGGCTGTTGCAGGCGCTCGATCAACTCTGCGGTCGGATAGCCATCTGCGGGCAAGCCGACACTGCGCTGGTAACGCCGCAGCCCTTCACGGGTGGCGGGCCCCATCACGCCGTCGGCGGCACCGGCATCGAAGCCCCGCTTGTTCAGCGCGGCTTGCAATTCGATGATCCGGCTGCGGGGCAGGGCGGCCAGATCCCGCGGCCATGGCGTCTGCACGTCGGGGCCACCGCTCAGGCGCTGCGCCAGAAGGCCGACCGCGAGCGCGTAGCTGGTCGAGTTGTTGTAGCGCAAGAGAGCGCGGAAGTTCGGCCCCACCAGGAACGCCGGCCCGCGCGCGCCTGCCGGCAGCAGGATCGTGCCGTCGTCGAACTCCGGCAGCGGCTGGCCATCAACGGCGCGCAACCCCTCGGCGGCCCATTGCGCAGTGGACTGCACGACGGTGTCGGCGCGACCGTAGTCAAAACCGGTCGGCAGCCGCGCCTCGATGCCCCAGGGCTTGCCCGCCTGCCAGCCCGAGCGCGACAGAAAGTTCGCGGTCGAGGCGATCACGTCAGCCATGCTGCCCCAGATGTCGCGCCGACCGTCACCGTCGGCGTCCACTGAGTAGGCCAGGAAGTTCGAGGGCAGAAACTGAGTCTGACCCATGGCGCCCGCCCAGGAGCCGATCATGTGCTGGCGGTCGATGTCCCCGTTGTCGAGGATCTTCAGCGCGGCGAGCAACTCGCGGCGTGCCCAGTCCTCGCGGCGCCCATCGAAGCCCAGCGTCGCCAGCGCGTCGACGGTCGGGGTACTGCCGAAGTTGCTGCCGTAGTTGCTTTCCATGCCCCAGATGGCGACCACGATGCCGGGCGGAACGCCGTAGCGGGCGGCCGCCGCATCGGCTTCGCTGCGAACCTGTAGGAGCTTCTCCTGGCCCATCGCGACGCGCTGGGGCGACACACTGTTGTCCAGGTAGTCCCAGACCGTGCGCGTGAACTCAGGCTGCGCACGATCCAGTTCGATGACGCGCGGCAGGTACCGGACGTCGTCCAGGGCAACGCGCAGCGTCGCATCGCTGATGCCGCTTGCGCGCGCAGTGGCGCGGAAGTCGGCAACCCACTTTGCAAACCGCTGTTGAAGCGCTGCTTCGTCGGCACCAGCGGACGTGGGCGTGGAGGGGGCTACTGCAGGTCGGGAGGCTGAACCTGAACCGGCGGGCGGCTGCGACGGTGCCATCGAGGGCGCGGACGCGCAGCCCGCCAGGAGAGCAATGGCCAGCGCCATGAAGGCAAGGCCGGGAGAACGCAGGGAGAGGGTGCTGGCTTGGTGCATTTCCAGGATTTTGACCCTGGCGCCGGGCATGGTTCCCCAAGCCGCCCCGCCGGAGGCCGAGCGAGCATCGGGTCTCGAACCCGAAGAGGCTCAGCGAAGGTAGCGCCCGTCGGCCTTGAGCATCGACAGTTCGGAGAATGTCAGGCCGCGGTGCTCGCCGGGCCGGTACGACACCGCAATGCCGCCGATGTCGAGCATCTTGAACGATTCGAGGCCCTTTTGCAGCGACTCCGCCGTCGGTTTCGATCCGGCCCGCTTCAGCCCCTCGACCATGACCTTGGCCGCTACATAGCCTTCGAGGCTGGCATAGCTGAGCTCGGTCGCGCCGATCTTCTTCATGGCCGCCTGGTACTCGGCGATCACCGGCATCGCGCTGTTCCAAGGGGAGGGCACGACCTGGGAGATGACCACGCCAGCCACATCCTTCTGGATGTCCTGGAACAGCTTCTGCCCGTTCAGGAACGAGAACGAATAGAAGGCCGTCTGGCCGCCCGCCGCGCGGTAGGCCGTGATGAACTTCGCCGCCACTTCGTTGGTCACCGCCAGCACCACCGCCTTGGGCTTGAGCTTGACCAACTCCGCGGCGCGCTCGGCGGCGTCGGAGCCATCGTTCTTGATCGCCACGCTGCCGACCATTTTCTCGCCGCGCTCGGCAATGAACTTTTCCGTGCTGTCCCTCGCCGAGCGGGCGCCAGGGTTGTCGTTGGCCGCGAAGGCGATGCTTGAGATGCCGATCGTGAACAGATGGTTGACGATGCGGCTGTATTCCTCGTCGAAGCTGATGCGCACCGGGAAGCCGTATTCGGAGGGCTTCACCACCGGGCCCGCGCCGGTGTAAGGGCCGACGACGGGAACCCTGAGTTCGTTGGCTGTCTTCAGGGCGCCGGCTGTCGACGATGTGCCGATGGGCATCAGGATGCCGACGGCGCCATCCTTGACGAAGGTCTTGACGTTCTCGGAGCCCTTGGCGGGGTCGTAGGCGTCGTCGAGCTGGCGCAACTCGACCGGCCGGCCGTTGATGCCGCCATTCGCATTCAGCGTCGTGAACATGGCGCGGATGCCGACCAGGGGCTGGGTCGACAAAGACGCCAGAGGGCCGGTCTGCACATAGGTTTGCCCAATCACGAGCGGCTGGGCTTGAGCATGTGCCGCAGGCGTGAAACCCAGTACGGAGGCGGCCAGGGCCGAAGCCAGAAGATGAATCTTTTTGTATCTCATGGTAATAATTTGTTGACGGCTCATCTTAAGGGGTGAACCCTCCCGGCAAAAATCGCTCGCCGATCCCGGCCCGCAAGCAATTGTGTAGAAATGCACGTAGCCGCAGCATTTAGCTCGGTTTGAGGCCATCCTCACGCGCTGGCACAATGCTGGATATGCATACAGCTTCGGCGCCCTCGGCCGGGCCCTCTGCGGCCGCCATGACGGTGTCTGTGCGCACCCTTTGCGCGTTCGCAGCCAAGGCTGGCGATCTGGACATTCGTTTCGTGCCTGCGCCGAGCGCGCTAGAGGGAATGTCGGGTCACAGGCTGGTTCAGGCCGACGCGATCCCGGCTATCAAAAGGAAGTGGCGCTGGCCAGTCGCTGCGATTCACTGCAGGGTGCGCGGGCGCGCGGATGGGATTCGATGCGGCCAGGGCCCCTAATCTGACGCTTTGGAGCATGGTTGCCTGACATCCGATTAAGGTATACCTCAGATTGACGAGAGTAGTGCCGCTTCGGGGCGGTGCCATCAGTTTGGTTTAAGTGCATCAATTACTTCGCGCGTCAATTGATTTACTGCTGCCATGTCGTCTCGTGGTGTCCATGCCGTGCCGAGGCGCACGATGACGAGGTCCGCCGAGGGCACGATCACCACGTACTGCCCATTGCTGCCACGAGCCATGAAGGCGTCCGCAGGCATCCCGCCCAGGATGCGGTAGCGGGCGCCCGAGCCATCGCTGCGATTTGTCCAAAAGCCAGCGGCGTACCCATAAACCTCCGAGCCGCCCGTGGGTGCAGCTGAATAGTCGACCCACCCCGACGGCAGAATGCGTTGTCCACCGATGACGCCATCATGCAGAAAGAGGAGGCCGAACCGTGCCCAGTCGCGCGCCGGCGCCCACATGTGGCTGGCGCCGATCGGCGTCCCTGCGGCGTCGAACTCCAGCGTCACGTGGCGCATGCCCAGCTTGTCGAACAACTCGCGATGCGCGAAGGCATAGGTCGCCTGCGCGCTGCCGCCCGCACGCTCGCGCACGATGCGCGACAGCAACTGAGTGTTGGCGTTGGTGTAGTTCCATGCCGTGCCGGGCGCATGCGCGAGCTCCGCGCGCTCCGCAACCGCGGCCGTATCCGCCTCGACGAACACCATCTGCGCAGTTGGATCGAAGGCGGTCGCGAGGCTCGCTGTGAGCGACTGCCCCATGTCCAGCCCGCTGGTCATGCGCAGCAGCTGGTCGATCGTGATCGCCCGACGCGGGTCCAGTGAGTTGGACCAGGCCTCGATCGGCGCGGGAGCGTTCACGTCGAGTCGGCCTTGCCGCACCAGGATCCCGATCAGCGCGTTGGTCACGGACTTGGTCGCCGACCAGCCGGTTAGCGGCGTGTCGACACCCACGTCAGACGCGTAGCGCTCGGCGATGATCCGGTCCTTGTGAACCACGACCACGGCCTGGGTGTTCCGGTGCGGAGGTTGCGCGGTCTCCTCGAAGACATGATCCAGCGCCGCCTTGAGGGCTGGGTCGGCGGTCTGGACGGGGGTCGGCCCGGCGATGTCCGCCAGCAGCGCGGGAGCCGCAGGCTCGGCCGCAGCGGCTGCGGTGCTCGCCGGCATCCCGCTGGTCGCGTTGACGCAGCCGAACACCGGCCGGTAGACCGCGCGGCTCTCGGCCAGGCCGGCTACGGTAGCGCGTACTTCGGCGCGATCGCGGTTCACGGTGTAGGACACCAGGAAAGCTAGCGGCCCGACCAGCGGCTCGATCGCGTCCCGGTAATAGCGCTCCGGATTCCTGCCGGCGACGAAAATCGCCGAGCACAGCTGGTGACTGACATAGCCGGTGGAGACCAGAGCCGCGCGGTGGGGCGAGAGATGGCCGCAACCTGTGAGCTGAAGGGCAGCCACTAGTGCCGCGACGGAGAGCGCAAGTCGTTTCATGGAGGGGCATGCAAAAGGGGTGGCCGGGATGGCCACGCCACTTTGTCTGGCTACTCTGCGAGCGTCTCGCCGAATTCGATACCCGGCTAGCCGATTCTGAATTAGGCGAGGTTCGCCCCGGGCACCGGGGACGGGACCTGGCTGCCCAAGCGCCGGAATTCGCTCGGCGTCATTCCGGTGTCGGCCTTGAAGGCTCGGTTGAACGGACCTATAGACTGGAAGCCCGCGTCCATCGCGATTGTGAGAATCGGCGTGTCGCGCTGAGTCGGGTCGGTCAACCAGCGTCGAGCGTCGGCCAGGCGGTAAGTGTTCAGGAAGGCGCTGAAGTTGCGGTGGCCGAGGCCTTGGTTGATCAGCCGGCGCAGCTTGTGCTCAGGCAGCCCCATGCGCTCGGCGAGCACCCCGATGCTCTGGCTCGGCTCGCGGTAGAGGTGGTCGACCGTCATCAGTGCGTCGAGTGCCTCGATGTGCTGCATGTCCAGTGGCGTAAGAATGGACTCGAGCGGGTCACGGGCGGTTTCGGCATGCTCGACAGGGTTGTATCGATGGGCCCCCGTCGTGGCCCCAGCTGGCACCGACACCTCAAACAAGCCGTCATGGCCCGGGCGCAACAAACGCCAGGCAACGAATAGCGTCAGCACTGCGATGCCCCCCGCATTTGCTGTGCTCTCGACCACTGCTCGCAGACTGAGCCCCGACAGCAGCGCCACCAGCAGCTGCGCCACCGTATACAAGGCCGTGATTGCAACGATCAGGGTGCGTAGCTGGCGCCGACGCTCGATCAGATCCTCGCGCCAGCTTGCCAAAGAATGCACGATCGAAAGCAGCGCCCACGCAACGGGCGAGACGCCGAGCATCAGCCGGAGGGCGGCCACCCAAGGCGCAGGCATCGAAAACGGGCCGACCGCACAGTTCACTATCCCAAGGAATGCCAGCCCCAACCACATCAAAGTGTGCACGCGGGTCAGCGCGAAAGTGTCATCGAACAACGCACGGGTGAACAGCCAGAACAGAAACATGCTGCCGGAGGCGAGACCGGCGACAAACAGCCGCCAACTGGGCGGCACCTCCCCGAATCCGGGGATCGAGGCAAGCGTCACTGCCGCCATGGAAACCGAGAAGAGTGCGCCCAGGCGCATGGCAATAGAACTTGAGCGATCGCGCCAGAGCACGGCTGCGATCAAAACGAGCGTGCCCATCGCACCACCGCGCAGCAGCAAGTTCAAGCCAAGGTCGGCATTTAGCATGGCAAAAGTGTAGTGCCGGGTGGGGCCTTCTTTGCTCTCATTGGCTGAGCCTTGCGCTTACTTGCGATGCCCCCACTTCGTTGGTCGCCGCCAGCACGCACGCCGCGCTCGGCAATGAACTTTTCCGTGCTGTCCCACGCCGAGCGGGCGCCAGGGTTGTCCCGCGAAGGCGATCGGCTCGGTTTGAAGCCGTCCTCACGCGCTGGCACAATGCTGGATATGCATACAGCTTCGGCGCCCTCGGCGGGGCCCTCTGTGGCCGCGATGACGGTGTCGGTTCGCACGCTTTGCGCGTTCGCAGCCAAGGCTGGCGATCTGGACATTCGTTTCGTGCCTGCGCCGAGCGCGCTAGAGGGAATGGCGGGTCACAGGCTGGTTCAGGCCCGACGCGATCCCGGCTATCAGAAGGAAATGGCGCTGGCCAGCCGCTGCGATTCGCTGCAGGTGCGGGGGCGCGCGGATGGGTTCGATGCGGGCAGGGCTCGTGTCGAAGAAATCAAGACCTTTCGCGGCGACCTGGAGGCCATGCGTGCCAACCACCGCGCGCTGCACTGGGCGCAAGCCCGTTGCTATGGCTGGATGCTGTGCGAGCAGGAGTCGCTGGCCTCGATCACGGTCGCGCTGGTCTATCTGGAGATCGCGACGGGCGAGGAGACGGTGCTCGAGGCGCTCTGCACACGCGAGGCGTTGCGTTCCGACTTCGAGACGCTGTGCGCGCGTTTCAAGAGTTGGGCCGCGCAAGAGGAGACACGTCGCGGCATGCTCGTCGGGCAGTTGGACATGCTGGCCTTCCCGCACGCCGGCTTTCGCGCAGGCCAACGCGAACTGGCGCAGGGTGTCTACCGCGCGGCGAGCGCACAACGCTGCCTGATCGCACAGGCGCCCACCGGCATCGGCAAGACAGTCGCGACCCTCTACCCGCTGCTGCGAGGATGGTCTGCACACAAGACCGACAAGATCTTCTACCTCACCGCGAAGACACCCGGCCGCGCGGTAGCGCTGCAGGCGCTCGACCTGATCGGCGCTGGTTGCGGCGCGCTGCGGGTGCTCGAACTCACCGCCCGCGACAAGGCCTGCGAGTACCCGGGCCATGCCTGCAGTGGCGAGACATGCCCCTTGGCGCGTGGTTTCTACGACCGGCTGGCAGCCGCGCGCGACACGGCGGCAACTGCACGCCGCCTGGACCGTGCTCGCCTGCGCGAGATCGCGCTGGCGCATTCGGTCTGCCCGTACTATCTCGCTCAGGAGATGGTGCGCTGGAGCGACGTGGTGGTTGCCGACTACAACTACTACTTTGACAGCAGCGCGCTGTTGTTCGCACTCGCGCAACAAGAAGAGTGGCGCGTGGCGGTTCTGGTGGACGAGGCGCACAACCTGCTCGAGCGCGCGCGGGGCATGTATTCGGCGACGCTGGACGAGCGGCTGCTCGCGGACGCGCAGCAGGCGGCCGCGGGCCCCGTCAGGCGCGTGCTGGCGGTGGTGCAGCGCGAGTGGCAGGGTGTCCAGAACTCTCAGGCGTGCGCCTACGAAGCGCGTGATGCAATACCCGAGCGATTTCACCGTTCGCTCGAGGCTGCCGTGAGCGCGATCGCCGAACACCTCGCGGTTGTTCCGCCTCCAGCGGAAGGATCGCTGCTGAGGATCTTCTTCGACATGCTGCACTTCGTGCGCATGGCCGAATCCTTCGGCTTGCATTCGGTGTTCGAGAGCACGCTTGGATCTGAGCGAGAGGGCACGCTTTCACTGCGCAACCTGGTGCCGGCACCGTTTCTGAAGAGCCGGTTCGCCGCGTCGATCACAACCGTCTGCTTTTCCGCCACCATCGCGCCTTTCGGCTTCTATCGCGACGTTCTCGGCCTGCCGGACGGCAGCGCCGAACTCGATGTGGTCTCACCTTTCCGGGCAGATCAGTTGGACGTGCGCGTCGCGCTGGATCTGTCCACACGATTCAGCGACCGGGCTCGCTCGCTGCACGCCCTGACCGCCTTGATCGGATCGCAATTCCGCAAACGGCCGGGAAATTACCTCGCGTTCTTCAGCAGCTTCGCCTACCTGGAACAGGCCCACACCCTCTTCAGGCAGCACCATGCCGACGTCGCGACGTGGGTTCAGTCGAGCGGCATGCCGGAATCGGATCGGGAGACGTTCGCCGCACGGTTCGTGGCGGGTGGCCAAGGCATCGGATTCGCCGTGCTGGGCGGTGCTTTTGGGGAGGGGCTGGATCTGCCGGGTGACCGGCTGATCGGCGCATTCATCGCCAGTCTCGGCCTGCCCGAGCACGACGCCATGAACGAGGTGATGCGCGCCCGAATGGAAGTGCTGTTCGGCACGGGCTACGACTACACCTACCTGTTTCCGGGGCTGCGCAAGGTCGTGCAGGCCGCGGGCCGCGTCATCCGGACGGAACAGGATGCGGGTGTGATCCATCTGATGGACGATCGCTTTGCGCGGCCCGAGATTCGCCGCCTGCTGCCAGCGTGGTGGCGCGTTGAGACCGCGCACGGCACCCCGCGTCATGGCTGCAACTGAACGGGCGGGCAAAAGCGATGGTTCACCCTAGTTTCTTGGCAGCTCGAACCGTGCGACAACGTGAACTTCCAAAACAGTCGTCGTACAACGGCTACCCCAAGGAGACATCACCCATGCGCGCTGCTCGCACTCGCCGTACCTTTGTCGCAATTGTGGGCGGCACGCTCGCCGGCATGGCGCTGCTCGCCGGCAGCTTGCCAGCCGCCGCTCAGAACTATCCTTCACGCCCGGTCACGCTGATTGTTCCCTGGGGCGCGGGCGGCGGCACTGATGCCACGGCACGGATCGTGGCCAGCCTGCTCGAGAAAGAGATCAACCAGCCGGTTACGGTGGTCAACCGCACCGGCGGCAGTGGCGTGGTCGGTCATGCGGCCATCGCTTCGGCGCCGCCCGACGGCTACACCATCGGGCTCGCCACGGTCGAGATCGGCATGATGCACTGGCAGGGCCTGACCGACCTTACAGGTGCCTCGTACACGCCGATCGGGCTGGTCAATGCCGACCCGGCAGGTGTGCAGGTGCGCGCCGACGCTTCGTACAAGACCGTCAATGACCTGCTCGCCGCCATCAAGGCCAACCCGGGCAAGTTCAAGGCATCCGGCACGGGGCAGGGCGGCATCTGGCACCTGGCCATCGCCGGCCTGCTGCGCGACCAGAAGATCGACCCGGCGGCGGTGCCATGGGTTCCCAGCAACGGCGCCGCACCCGGCCTGCAGGACATGGTGGCAGGCGGTGTCGAGATCGCTCCGGTGTCACTGCCCGAAGCGCGCTCGCTGATCGACGCCGGAAAGGTCAAGAGCCTTGCCATCATGAGCGACAAGCCGTCGGCGCTGTATCCCAACGTCCCGACGTTGAAATCCGCAATCGGGAGCGACTGGACCATGGCCGCATGGCGCGGCATCGTCGCGCCCAAGGGCATCCCGGCCGATGTGCGCGATAAGCTCGCCGCGGCAATCGGGAAAATTGCCGCCAGCAAGGAGTACACCGACTTCATGGCCTCGCGCGGCTTCGGCGTCATCTATGCAGGGCCGGACGACTTCGGCAAGTACATGGCCAAGTCCGACGCCGAACTCGGTGCCACGATGAAGGCCGTGGGCATCGCCAAGTGAAGTTCAACGATGCAATCTTCGGGTTGATCCTGCTGGTGCTCGGCGCTGTCGTGCTCGCGGCGGTGCAGAGCTATCCGAAGATTCCGGGTCAGCAGGTCGGTCCGGCGCTGTTTCCGGGCCTGATCGCCGCCGGCCTCTGCGTCTGCGGTGCCATGCTGCTGGTGAAAGGCTTGCGCGAGCGCGCGACCGCGCAATGGTTTCATTTCGACGAATGGATCCGCTCGCCGCGCCACGTGCTCGCTTTCGCCATCACATTGCTGAGCGTGGTGTTCTATATCGTCGTGTCGGAACGGCTCGGCTTCTTGCTGACCTCGGTGCTGATCCTGCTGGCGCTGATGTGGTCATTGCGAGTGCCGGCCGGGCGCTCGGTGGCGATCGCCGTGATCGCCACACTGCTGATTCACACGGCCTTCTACAAGCTTCTGCGGGTGCCGCTGCCCTGGGGCGTGCTCACGCCGTACGCCTGGTAACCCTGGTAAGGCCATGTCTTCAGCCTTGGCGCAAGCCTTCTCGATGGTGTTCGATCCCTACACGCTGCTCGTGATGGTGATCGCATCGCTCTACGGCTTGTTCGTGGGCGCGGTGCCCGGCCTCTCGGCCACGATGGCCGTGGCACTGCTGGTGCCGGTGACCTTTTTCATGGCCCCGATTCCCGCCATTGCGGCGATGGTGACCGCCACCGCCATGGCGATCTTTTCGGGGGATATTCCTGGTTGCCTGTTGCGCATCCCGGGCACACCGGCATCTGCTGCCTATACCGACGAAGCCTTCGCCATGACCCGCAAGGGCATGGCCGAGACCGCGCTCGGCGCAGGACTGGTGTTCTCGGCCGTTGGCGGGTTGTTCGGCACCGCGGTGCTAATCGTCGCTGCGCCGGCGCTGGCCGATTTCGCGCTCAACTTCAGCTCTTTCGAGTACTTCTGGCTGGTACTGCTCGGGCTGACCTGCGCCGTGTTCATCACCTCTGACCGGCCGTTGAAAGGGCTCGTCACCTTGCTGCTCGGCCTGCTGGTCGCATGCGTTGGGCTCGGCAACCCGGCCGGCTTCCCGCGCTTCACTTTCGGCAACACCGAGATGATCGGCGGCATCGGCATGATCCCGATGATGATCGGCATGTTCGCGGTGTCCGAGGTGATCCGCTTCGCGGTCGATACATTGCCTCCCGCCGAACTGGTCGTCGACAAGGTCGGCGGCGTGCTGAAGGGGCAGTGGGCCCTCGCAAAAAAATACCCGGTGCAGATCCTGCGCGGCAGCATCCTGGGCACGGCGGTCGGCGCATTGCCGGGCGCGGGTGCCGACATTGCGGCGTGGATGTCCTACGCCATGAGCAAGAAATTTTCCAAGGAACCCGAGAAGTTCGGCACCGGCCACGTCGAGGGCATCGTGGAGTCGGGTTCCGCGAACAACAGCGCGCTGGCGGGCGCGTGGATTCCCGCGCTCGTGTTCGGCATTCCGGGCGACTCCATCACGGCCATCGTGATCGGCGTGCTCTACATGAAGAACTTGAACCCCGGGCCGACGCTGTTCACCACGAACCCGCAGAACATCTACGCGGTGTTCATGCTGTTCATCCTCGCGAACATCATCATGATTCCGCTCGGCATCCTGTGCATCAAGGTGTCCAAGCGCATCCTTCAGGTGCCGCGCAACGTGCTGATGCCACTGATCCTGCTGTTCTGCATCGTTGGCGCTTTTGCGATCAACAACTCACTGTTCGACATCGGTGTCATGCTGGTCGCCGGCTTCATCGCCTACATCCTCGAAGAGAACAAGTTTCCGATCGCACCCGCGATCCTTGGCGTGGTGCTGGGCGGCATGCTGGAGGAGAACTTCATCACCTCCATGATCAAGTCCGACGGCAACCTCATGGCCTTCGTCTCCCGGCCTATCGCGGCAGGGCTCGCGGTGGTGGCGGTGCTGATCTGGGTGGCGCCGCTGTTGCGTCGTTTGCTTCGCGGCCGACAGACAGTTGCAGCGTGAGTTCCAAGGATTTGCCCGGGAAGTTACTCTTCAACTCGCTTGCACTGCTGGTTGACCTCCGGAACATTCCACCATCGCCGCAGGAGGTTCAGCGGTGGCTGTCCGTGAAGACCTACTCAGCGCCCCTCGTCCTCCCAGTCCACCCAATCCACCGGATGGGTCTCGAGATATCGGCTGACGGTGGCACCGATGGTCGGAAAGAACGCCGCTTCCCCAAGCCGCGCGAAAAGCCCGAACCGCTTCAGCTTGTCCTTGACGGGATCCTTCATCTCGGCAAAGCACAACTGAATGCCAGCCGTCCGCAAGGTTTCGATCAACTCGGCCAGCATGTCGGCGGAGGTCACGTCCACGCTGGTGACTGGTTCCGCCGCAACGACCAGCCAGCGCACGGGCGTAGGCGATGAAGCCACAGCGTCGAGCGCCCGGTCCTGGAACAACTCGGCGTTGGCGAAAAACAGCGGCGCATCCCACCGAAACAGAACCAGGCCGGGGACGAGACGCGCACCGGGATAGCGTGTGATGTCGTGGTAGCCCTTGACGCCGTCGACGCGTCCCAGAACCGCAAAATGGGGGCGCCAGGCATCCCACAGGAATTCGATGACCGCAATCACGATGGCCAGGCCGATGCCCTCAATCGCGCCCAGCACGGCCACGCCGACGGTGCAGGCGATCGACAGCCAGAACTCCCAGCGCTGGATGCGATAGATCCGTCGCAGGTCGGTGACCTCGATCAGGCCGATGGCCGATGCGATGACGACCGCAGCCAGTGCGCTGGTGGGCAGGTTTTTCAGCAGATCCGGCGCCACCAACAGCAGCAGGGCAACACCAAGCGCGCCGACGACTCCGGTCAGCTGGGTTTTGGCGCCGGCGGCCTCGGCCACGGGGGTGCGGGACGAACTGCTGCTGACAGGAAAGCCCTGAAAAAATCCGGCCACCAGGTTGGCGGCGCCGAGCGCCACCATTTCCTGGTTCGGGTCGACATAGGTGCGGGTTCGCGCCGCATAAACGCGAGAGAGCACGCTGGTGTCGGCGAACGAGACGAGAGCGACGGCGCAACCGCCGATCAGGACGGGGACGATGTCGGCGGCAGTGAGCCACGGGATGGTGAACGCAGGCAGACCTTGGGGGAGGGCGCCGAGAACCGACACCCCAGCGCGTGTCGCAAGGCCCAGCACGCCAACGACGACGGTCGCTCCCACCACGGCGATCAGGATGCCCGGCAAGCGCTTGCTGCCCTTGAGCAGCAGGATGACCGCCAGGGTGCCTGCGCCGACCATGAACGTGATCCAGTTGGTCTTTCCATCCATCATCGCAGTAGCGATAGCCCGTAGGTCTCTCAATGGACCGTCGCCCTCGATCGAAAAGCCGAAAAGCTTGGGCAGTTGGCTGATCAATACCGTCAGCGCGATGCCGTTCATGTAGCCGTAGCGAATCGGCTTGGAGAGAAGTTCGGTGACAAAGCCCAGGCGCGCGATTCCGGCGAGGATGCACACCGTCCCCGATACGATCGCCATCATGCCCGCAAGGGCAACGGCGCGATGCGGGTCACCGCCAGACAATGGAAGGACGACGGCGAGTATGACGGCAGCCAATGAGGAATCCGGGCCTAGCACCAGAATTCGACTGGGTCCGAACACGGCGTACGCGAGCAACGGAACGATGGTCGCGTAGAGGCCGTAGATGCCGGGTACGCCTGACGCCTCCGCGTAGGCGATGCCGACAGGCACCAACATCGTGGTCAGCACCAGTCCGGCAACGATGTCGTGCCGCAACCAGGCCACCTGGTACCCGCGCAGCGTGCGGAGTCCAGGCAGCCAGCGGCTCCACCCGGTCTGATCGGCGGCCTTCGACCGCCGCGCAATACGGCCTGGTTCCGGGAGGGGGGACGAAGGATCCAAATTGCTCATATGTCGCTGGCGCCGTGGTGGAGAGTGCAGATGAGCGTAGAGAAAGGCAAGGGGAAAGATGCGGGTGCTGACGTTGACCCCTTCGACGGGTCGTGCATCGGCACCCAGTCGATGTGAATGACAGGGCCCTCGCTGGTTGACCGGCGGGGGAGGCTCTTGATGAAGACTTTCATTTCGTTCAAAATAATGGTGTAAATCATTTACACCATATTTGAAAATCCTTAATGACTGACTTCGATCTGACCGACAACGAAATGGCTTTCGAGCCCAGCGACGCGACCGACCCGGCAGCGATCGACTCCGCGATCCAGGCACCGGCAGAGTCGACAACTCCCGCCACAACGCAGCGGCCATCGAACCCGCCAAGCGAAGCACCGGTTGCACGCAAAACGTCGGCGCTCGAGAAGGCGCCTGTGCGCAAGCCCAAAGTGGCCGCGACGAAGAAGGCGGCCGCCAAGAAGGTCTCGCCTCGGAAGGCCAAGCCGGCAAAACCCATGACCACGAAGTCCTCGGCGAAAAAGGAAACAGTGGTCAAGAAAGCGGTATCGGCCAAAGTCGGCGTCAAAACCGCCGCGTCCAAGAAGATGGCACCAGCTAAAAAAGCATCTGCCAAGAAGATATCTGCGAAGAAGGGGCCACTGAAGGCCAAGGCGGTGAAGGCTGTGGTCGCGCCGCCTCAGGTCTCACGGCCTGCTGCTCCCCGTACGGTACTGGCGACGTCTGTCCAGGCCACTGTCCCCGAATCCGTCCGCGGCGCAGCCAATACCAAAGCCAAGCTCGTGCGCGACAGTTTCACGATGCCCCAGCAGGACTTCGGTCTGATTGCCGTCCTCAAGGATCGCGCGCTAGATTTCAAACGCCCCGCCAAGAAGAGCGAGCTTCTGCGCGCCGGGCTGCATGCGCTTCAACAGCTCACCGATACCCAACTGCGCGGCGCGCTTGATTCGCTGGCGCCGCTGAAGGCTGGGCGTCCGAAGAAGTAGGCCAACTGAAGCCCGCGGGGCCTCAGGTCATTGGCGATGCCTGCCTGCGCAGGGAGGCTAGCCTAGAGGGGGCGGGCGCTGGGTTGAGTGCAAGAGGCTTGAATAGCCTT
>JBDUCH010000330.1:0-4669 GCA_040003555.1 Variovorax sp.
GTGCCTCGGCGCAGGCGGCTGCGGCCTACTTCAAATGCGTCAACGCCAACGGCGGCATCAACGGTCGTCCGGTCGAGTACATCGTTGCCGACGATCAGTGGAATCCGGAGACTGCGGCGCAGGTCGCGAGCAAGCTGGTCAAAGACCGCAAGGTTGTCGTTCTCGCCGGCAACACGAGCTTCGTCGAATGCGGCGCGAACGCCAAGATGTATGCCGACGAGGGCGTGATGGTGATCGCCGGTACCGGCGTGCCGCGCGAATGTTTCTTTGCGAAGAACTACGTGCCGATCAATTCGGGCCCGCGCATCTCGGCCACGATCGCCGCAATGCATGCGGCCACGACCTTCAAGAGCAAGCGCATGGTCTGCATCATCCCCAACATTCCCAGCCTGGGCAATTGGGGTTGTGAAGGCGCCAAGGAGTGGGGCAAGGCCAACGGTGTGGAGGTCGAGACGATCACCATCGACCCGGGCTCGGCGGACCCGACCTCCACCATGCTGCAGGCCGCTTCGAAGAAGCCCGACACCATCATCATGAACGTGCCCAAGGGCATTCTGGTGCCGATGCTGGCAGCCGCCGAGCAGCAAGGGCTGGGCAAGAAGATCCACTTCGTGTCGTCGGCACCGGCCTACAACGCCGACGTTCCGAAGGCGATCGGTGCGTACTGGAACAAGAACTTCGCGGTCAACCTCGAGTTCAACCCGCTCAGCGCCGCCGGCCCTGACAACAAGAACTGGCAGGCCGTGCTCGACCAGTACGGCGCCAAGACCGACCCGCGTGACACCTTCAGCCAGGCCGGTTATCTGGCCGCGCGCCTCGTTACCGAGACGCTGCTGAAGATGGACCCGAAGAAGATCGACCGTGCCGGCGTCACCGATGCGCTGCGCAAGGTCACCGACTTCCGCAGCGACATCCTGTGCAAGCCGTTCTATGTGGGCAATGGCAATCGCCACAACGCGAACAACAGCGGGCCGATGACGATCATTGACGGCAACGGGTTTGCTCCCGTGCCGGGCGGTTGCGTCTCGTCGAACGATCCGGAGCTGGCCGACGTGCGCGCTGACGAAAAGAAGCTGGGCCTGAAGTAGGCGCAGCGCACGAACGATCAGGCTGACCACGTTTTCGCATGGAAGCACTGCTGCCTTTCATCATCTCCGGCCTCGGCGTCGGTGCGGTTTATGCCATGTCGGGTGTCGGCCTGGTCGTGCTGTACCGATCGTCCGGCGTGCTGAACTTTGCCTTCGGGGCGCTCGGTGCGATCGGTGCCTATGTGGCGTGGTCGCTGCTCGATCGCGAATGGCCGCAGGCGCTGGCTTGGGCCGCGGCGGTGCTGACGGCGATGCTGCTGTCGCTGGCTTATGGCCGCTGGCTGGCCCCGAAGCTGGCGCCACGTGACCCGACGATCCGCAGCATCGGCACGCTGGGCTTTGCGCTCATCGTGCTGGGGTTCACCGAGTGGTACTGGGGCGAGCAGCCACGCCGGCTGGTGCTGCCGACCGACAGCATGGCCTTCGAGTTCGCGCTCGCCGGTGGCGACGTGCGCCTGACCTACACGCGAGCGCTCGGCCTGTTGCTGGCGGTGCTGATGATGATCGGCGTGGCGCTGCTGCTGGGGCGCACGCGTGTGGGTCTGAAGATGCGCGCGCTGGCCAACGACCGCGTCCTGAGCGCGCTGCTGGGTGTGCGTGTGCTGCAGGTCGATACCGTGGCCTGGCTGCTGAGTGGCGCGTTTGCAGGTGTCTGCGGACTGTTGCTGGCGAATATCGTGCGCCTGCAGGCGACGCTGCTGACCTTTCTCGTCATCCCGGCATTTGCGGCCGCGATTGTCGGCCGCCTGCGTTCGCTCCCCGCGACGGTGGCGGGCGGCGTGGCGATCGGTGTGCTCGAAGCGGTGGCGATCAATGTGCCGGGCTTCGCGCCGTTCCGTACCGCGACGCCGTTCCTGATTGCGCTGGCGATGATCCTGCTGGCGCGTGCCGACGGGAGGCGTGCATGAGCGCGAGCCCGAGCGTGATCGCTACGGTGCGCAAAGGCGCCGACGAACTGGCGCAGGTCCAGCCCGCGCTGGCGGCGGTGTCGCGCCAGGCTTGGCGCTCGTTCGCGCTGATGGTGGGCGCCGTGCTGCTGATCGGCCTGGTGCTGCCCTGGGTCAGCAACGCGTACTGGATGAAGACACTCACCTCGGCGCTCGCGCTGTCGGTCGCGGCCGCAGGCGTGGCGGTGCTGTATGGCCAGCTCGGCCTGGTCTCGCTGTGCCAGTACGCGTTGCTGGGCGCCGGTGGGTGGGTGGCGCTGCGGGTCAGCCATGGTTTGTCCTGGCCGTTCGAGTTGTGCGTGCTGGCGGGCGGGCTCACCTCGTGCGCGGTCGGCATGCTCGCAGGCTTGCCCGCGCTGCGCATGAAGGGCCTGTACCTGGCGCTCGTCACGATGATGATGGCGGGCGGCTTTCAGGTGGTGATCAATGTGTTCGGCTTTCCCGATGGCGGTGCGGGCTGGCTGGGCAAGGTGCAGGGCAGCGAGCGGCTGCTGATGGCCCGGCCGGCGGTGGCGCTGTCCGATGCGGCCTATCTGCGCTACGTGGCCGTGTGGCTTGCCGCCACGTTGGCGTTGATCGAGTTGCACCGGCGCACGCGTGCCGGCAGATCATGGGCGCTGATCCGGCGTGGCGATGCGGCCGCCATCGCTGCCGGCGTGAACATCCTGCGCTACCAGACCTGGGCCTTCGGCCTGGCTGGCTTCTGTGCCGGTGTGGGCGGTGCGTTGCTGGCGGGTGGCGTCGGGCAACTCGACGGGCGCGCCTTCGCCGCCAGCGAGTCGGTGATGATGTTCGCGTTGACCGTCGTCGGCGGCGCGTACCACTGGGCTGGCTCGCTGATCGCAGGGATGCTGTTGCGTGCGGTACCGGCCTTGCTGTCCGACTTCAACGTCAACGGCTATCTGGCGATGATCTTCTTCGGCGCGGCCTTGCTGCATGCGTTGATCACGGCGCCGAGCGGCGTGGCCGGGCAACTCGTCGGCGCGCTGTCGGCGTTGCGCACCAGGGTGATCGGCGGGAGGGGCAGGCCGTGATCCACATCCACGAACTCACGGTTGCGTTCGGCGGCGTCAAGGCCATCGACAGCCTTGACGCGGTGCTGAGCGAGCCGGTTTGCGGCTTGATCGGCCCCAATGGCGCCGGCAAGACGACACTCGTCAACGTGCTGGGGGGCTTGGTGCGGCCGAGCGCGGGGCGGGTCCAGGTCGAGGGCAGGGCGCTGTTGCCGATGAGCCCGCTGGCCCGCGTGCGTTTCGGGGTGCGTCGCTCGTTTCAGACCGAGCAGGTGGTGGAAGACCTGAGTGTGTGGGACAACGTGCAGGCCGTGCTCGACCATGTGCCGCACGAGCAGGCTGCGGCCGGCCAACAGATCGCGCGCGCCCTGGCCCATGTGGGCCTGCTCGACGTGGCCACCCTGCTCGGCCATGAACTGAACCTGTACCAGCGCCGCATGGTCGAGATTGCCAAGTCGCTCGTGGGCGAGCCGAAGCTGCTGATGCTCGACGAACCCGGGGCCGGGCTCACCGAACTGGAGGCCGGGGCCTTGCGCCGTGCCATCAGGGCCGTTCCCGATTTCTGCGGTGCGCAGGTGCTGCTGATCGACCACGACGTCGACCTGATCGCGGCGACCTGCAGCCAGACCCTGGTGCTCGACTTCGGTCGACGCATCGCGCTCGGACCGACGCGCGAAGTCCTGGACGATCCCGCCGTGCGCGCGGCCTACCTGGGAACGTCATGAAACCGACCCCTGCATTGCCATGTTGAGCGTTGACTCCCTGCTGCTTCACCGAGGCGGCAAACCCGTGCTTCACGGTATTTCGCTGCGCGTGTCGCCGGGCGAAGTGACGGCCCTGCTCGGGGCCAACGGCGCCGGCAAGTCGAGCACGGTGATGGCGATCGCCGGGGTGCTGCCGGTGAGCGAGGGGCGGATCGACGTGGACGGCCAGACCCTGCGCGACCAGCGGCCCGAACGCGTCCGTGGTCTCGGCGTGGCGGTGGTGCCGGAAGGCCACCGCGTGCTGGGCGCGTTGTCGGTGCTCGACAACTTGCGCGCAGCGGCCACGCTGCTGCCGGCCTCCGAAGTGCAGTCCGGCATCGATCGCGTGCTGGCCATCTTTCCTGAACTCGAGGCCAAGCTGTCGCAGACCGGCGGCTCGCTGTCGGGTGGGCAGAAGCAGATGGTGTGCATCGCCCAGGCGCTGATAGGCAAGCCGCGCTACCTGGCCATCGACGAACTGTCGCTGGGGCTGTCGCCGTTGATCGTGAAGCGTCTTGCCGCGGTGGTGCAGCAGGTGGCACGCGACGGTGTGGGTGTGTTGCTGATCGAGCAATTCACGACTCTGGCGCTGTCGATCTCAACGCGCGCCTACGTGCTGGAGCGCGGACGCATCGCGTTCGAGGGCGCCGCAGAAGAACTGCAACGGCGACCGGAAATTCTCCACAGCAGCTATCTGGCGGCGTCACCGTGAATCGACCCGGGAACGGCTGGCTCCGGGCGGACCGGCAGCGCCGCTGACGCGCGTCAGCGCCGACGAACTCAGTGATGCAGGGCGTATGAGGCGTGCGCGCTGGCCGCCAACTCGCGCCGCTGGAAGTCGCGTGGCGAGACGCCGAAGTGAGCTTTGAACAGGCGGC
>JBDUCH010000331.1:0-4662 GCA_040003555.1 Variovorax sp.
TCACGTCTTTCAGCGTCATGCCGTTCTTGTTGAGCATCCAGGCCAGGCCGAAGTACGGCGCAGTGCCCGGCGCGCTGACGCCGATGCTCTTGCCCTTGAGGTCGGCAAAGCTCTTGATGTCGTTGCGCACGGCCAGGCCGTCGGCGCCATAGGACTTGTCCATCTGGAAGATCTGCACGATCGGCACGCCGTTGGCGTTCCAGGCCACGTGCGTCTCGACCGTGGTGGCGGCGCACTGAATGGCTTCGGAGGCCAGCGCCAGATGACGGTCTTTCTGCGGAATCATCTTCAGCTCGACGTCGAGCCCGTTCTTCTTGAAGATGCCGGCCTTGTCGGCCAGCGTGAGCGGCGCGAAGCCGGTCCAGCCGGACATGCCGAGCGTGATCTTGGTGTCCTGCGCCTGGGCGGCGCCCGCGGCACAGAGGCCGGCTGCAAGAAGGGTGGCAACTTTGAAGACGACCGTTTTGACCATGGGAACTCCTGGGTTCTGACTAGCGGGATGGGTGATTGTGGGCGGACGCCCCAACTTGTCTATACAGGGTGAACCCTGTGTGCGAATCCGGTGCACTTCTCTTATGGAAATGCACCATATTGCTGTCTATACAGGTCGATGCGACGCGAACAGGAAAGCATCGCAAACGCCGTGCCAGCCGGCCTCGGCGCCAGCCCTAGCCAGTGATGATCGGGCGCAAAGCCTCGATCTCGTCCACCATGAAATCAAACAGGGCCGACACCCGCGGCGTGCGCCGCACCTCCGGCAAGGCCAGCAGGCGCCAGATCCGCGTGAGTTCGGGAACGGGGCCGAGAACCCGCACCAGGTCGGGCTCGGCATCGCCCAGCGCGGTGGGCAGCGGCGCGATGCCGACGCCGGCCCTCACCGAGAGCAGCAGGCCGAGCACGCTGTCGTTGCGGGCCACGATGTGGCCCTGCGGCGCCACCTCGCGCAGCCAGCTGGCCGCGCGGTGGTTCGCCATCGTGTCGTCGAAGCCGACCAGGGGATGCTTCGCGATCTCCTCGATGGATGCCGGCTGCCCGTGCCGCGCGACGTAGGTCTGGCTGGCGTAGACAGCCCAGAGCGAATCGCCGAGCTTGCGGCCGACCAGTGCGCCGTCCTCGGTGTCGCCGGAACGCAGGGCCACGTCGGCGTCGCCCTGTCGCAGGTCGAGATACTTGTCGCTCATCACGAACTCGACGCGAAAGGCCGGATGGCGCGCATGAAAACGGTCGAGCAACCCCGAGCGCGTGATGCGGTTGACCAGCGGTTCGGGGCAGGTCATGCGGATCACGCCGGCCGCGTTGCGCACGGAATCCGCCAGGGCCTGCTCGAAGGCCAGCGCCGCCCGTTCGAGTTCCTGTGCGGCGGGCAGCATCTCCTGTCCGAACGCCGTCAGGCGGTAGCCGCTGGGATGCCGCAGCGTCAGCGGCCGTCCGATGTGCCGCTCGAGCGCTGCCAGGCGGCGCTGCACGGTGGACTGGTCCACCTGCAACACCCGGCTGGCCGCCAGCGTGCTGCCGTGCCGGGCAACCGCCACGAAGTACTTGAGGTCGTCCCAGTCGAGCATGGTGGGTTATGCACTTTCGCGGCCCGGTTCTGCAAGCTTGCGCCTTGTGGCAGGCGGGCCGGCTGCCTAGGCTGGGCGCATTCCACACCGGGGTTCATCATGACGCTGCGCCATTCCATTCTGCTCCGCTCGCAACGCCGCATGCTGCTGGCCGGTGCGGCCACCGCCGTGCTCGGCGCCCCTTTCTGGCGGCGCGCGCAGGCGCAGCCGTCGCGCGGCGATGTGTTGCGCATCCTGTGCAGCGGCCCGGCCGGCAGCGTGCCCGACACCGTGGCGCGGCGTGTCGGCGAAGCATTGGCCGAGCGCGACGCACGAACGGTGGTGGTCGACAACCGGCCGGGCGCGGCCGGCCAGATCGCCGTCGGCGCGCTCAAGGCCGCGCCGCCCGACGGCAGCACGTTGCTGCTGGCGCAAGGCGCCATCGCCACCGTCTACCCGTCGTTGTACGCAAAGCTGGCCTACGACCCGGCCACCGATCTGCAGCCGGTGTCGCTGGCCGGCGAGATGACGCTCGGCGTGGCCGTCGGCCCGGCGGTGCCGGACAGCGTGACTGACGTGCGCCAGTTGCTCGCGTGGATGCGCCGCAACCCGGGGCTGACCAATGCGGGATCGCCCGGCACCGGCACGCTGCCGCACCTGCTCGAGGTGATGCTGTTCCAGGAAGCCGGCGTCGCCTGGGAGCACGTCGCCTACCCGGGCGGGCCGCCGGCGATGGTGGCACTGCTGGGCGGACAGATCGCCGTGCTGGTGCTGCCCGAGGGCCTGCTGCGGCAGCACCGTGCGAGCGGCCGGCTGCGCCTGCTGGCCACGTCGGGTTCGCAGCGCAGCGCTTTTTCGCCCGATGTGGCCACGCTGGTCGAGCAGGGCCATTCGAGCCTGGTGGTGCGCGAGTGGTTCGCCTTCTTTCTGCCGGGGCGCACGCCGCCCGCCACGCTGGCCGCCACCTCGCAGGCACTGCGCGCGGCGATCGCGCGCCCCACGCTGGCGGGCGCCTTCGCCGAATCGGCGATGGTCGCGGTTTCCAGCAGTCCGGCCGAACTGGTCGAGCGCATTGCGACCGAGCAGCGGGTGTGGGAGCCGTTGATTCGCACTGCCGCGATCCGGGCCGAATGATGACTGCCGCCGCCACCGCCTCCAACGCCGCCGCTGCCTGGGACGCCGCCGCCGAAGGCTGGAACCGCAGCGCGCCGCTGATCCGCGCCTGGTTGCACGACGCGACCCGGGCGATGCTCGACGCGGCCCGCATCGAAGCCGGTGCGCGCGTGCTGGACATCGCGGCAGGTGCCGGTGACCAGACGCTCGACATCGCGCGGCGGGTCGGCCCGCAAGGCCGGGTGCTCGCCACCGACATCTCGCCGCGCATCCTGGCGCTGGCCCGGCACAACGCCGAAGCGGCGGGGCTGCGCCAGGTCGACACCCGCGTGGCCGATGCCGAGCGACTTGGCCTGGACGGCGCCGGCTTCGACGCGGCGCTGTGCCGGCTCGGTCTCATGTTCTGCCCGATGCCGGGCGACGCGCTGAAGTCGGCCCGCGCCGCATTGAAGCCGGGCGGGCGCTTCGTGGCGCTGGTGTTCGGCGGGCCGCAGGCCAACCCCTGCGTCGCACTGATGATGGCCACCGCGCTGCGGCACCGCGGCCTGCCGCCCGGCGCGCCGTCGATACCGGGCACGCTGCTCAGCCTGGGCGCGCCGGGCCTGATGCAGCGGCTGCTCGATGCCGCCGGCTTTGTCGATGTCGAAGTGCAAACCGTCGCAGCGCCGTTTCATCTGCCGAGCGCCGGCGCCTACATCGACTTCGTGCGGGCTTCCGGCTCGCCGCTGATCCAGCTGCTGGCACCGCTGTCGGCCGAGGCGCAGGCCGCGGCGTGGGACGACATGACGCGACAGCTCGAGCGCTTCAACGCGTCGGACGGCTGGCACGGGCCGAACGAGCTGCTGCTGGGCAAGGCCTGCGCACCCTGACGCGAACCGTGCCGGGGCGGGCGGCGACAATGGGTCATCCCCTTCATGCCCGCACCTGTGTCCGCCCTGCCCTCCCCATCGAATTCCGCCGAACCCGCGCAGATCCTGCACGAAGTGTTCGGCTACGCGCAATTCCGCGGCGCCCAGGCCGAGATCGTCGACCACGTGGTGGACGGCGGCGACGCGCTGGTGCTGATGCCCACGGGTGGCGGCAAGTCGCTCTGCTACCAGATCCCGGCGATCGCGCGGCAGCGCGCGGGGCATGGCGTGGCGATCGTGGTGTCGCCGCTGATCGCGCTGATGCATGACCAGGTCGGCGCACTGCACGAGGCCGGCGTGAACGCGTGCTTCCTCAATTCCACGCTCGACTGGGCGCAGACGCAGGACGTCGAACGCCGGCTCGCGCGCGCCGAGATCACGCTGCTGTATGCCGCGCCCGAGCGCGTGACCACGCCACGCTTCCTGGAGCTGGTGGATGCACTGCACGCGCGCGGCAAGCTCTCGCTGTTCGCGATCGACGAGGCGCATTGCGTGAGCCAGTGGGGCCACGATTTCCGACCCGAGTACCGTGCGCTCACGGTGCTGCACCAGCGCTATGCCGGCGTGCCGCGCATCGCGTTGACGGCCACTGCCGACGACCTGACGCGCGCAGACATCGTCGAACGGCTGCAGCTGGAGGAGGCGCGCCAGTTCGTGTCGAGCTTCGATCGGCCGAACATCCGCTATTCGATCGTCGAGAAAAAGGACGCGACCACGCAACTGCTGCGCTTCATCGAGCGCGAGCACGAGGGCGAGGCCGGCGTGGTGTATTGCCAGTCGCGCAAACGCGTGGAAGACGTGGCCGTGGCACTGCAGGCTGCCGGCATCAGCGCGCTGCCCTACCACGCGGGGCTCGACGCGGCCGTGCGACAGAAGCACCAGGATCGGTTCCTGCGCGAAGACGGCATCGTGATGGTGGCCACCATCGCGTTCGGCATGGGCATCGACAAGCCCGACGTGCGCTTCGTCGCCCACCTCGACATGCCCAAGAACATCGAGGGCTACTACCAGGAGACCGGCCGCGCCGGCCGGGACGGTGCGCCCGCCGATGCCTGGATGGTCTACGGCCTGCAGGACGTGGTGAACCAGCGCCGCATGAT
>JBDUCH010000057.1:0-15820 GCA_040003555.1 Variovorax sp.
TTGGGCGGGGGCGGCACCGGCGTGCGGATGGCCTGCGGGCGCGGTGGTGGCGGGGTCTTTGTGATCTCGCGCCTGGGTGGGGGTGGTGGCGGGGGCGGGGGCGGGGGCTCGGCCGGCTTCGGCGGCTCGATCAGCTGGCTCAGGATCTCGACCGGAATCACCACTTCGGCGGCTTTGCGGATCAAGCCGGCCTGCAAAGCCCACAGCGCCGCCACGTGGAACAGCACGACGCTGCCGGCGATGACGGTATTTCGGGAGAGCCCGGTAGGGGCAGAGAAGCGGTCAGACACGATCCACCATTCGACGAGAGAGGGCACCAAAGGTGCCCGGGCGCAGCCAGAAACCGCTATTTTCGAAAGATCCACCAGGCCGAGCCGGCCACGAAAATCAGGCTGCCGCCGAGCGTAGAGAAGAGTGCCATGCCTTGCTGTCCTGGATGGAGTTGGCAAGCTGGATCACGTGCGGCCCATCGTCGCGATGGAGCGCCGCAACCGGATGCGAGGCACTGCACTGCGCGACGACGTCGCGGGCGCAACCTTCGCACCGGCCACACTGGGTGGCCACGCCGAGTTCGAATTGCACTTCGTCGAACGTCATGCCGGCTCGCGCATGACGCGCGATTTCTCGGTCGGACACTCGGCGGCATACGCAGACGATCATGGCGGCAAAGGCAGCTTTTGGCTGGCTGTTGATGAAGGCCTGATTATAAATACGAATCTCTCGCATTTGCAATCACTATGGCGCTGTGGGGCCTCTGCGTCAGCGCCGAAACCGGCTCAGACCTCCGACCAGAGCCGCAGCAGGTTGTGATAGTGGCCGGTGAGCGCCACCGTCTCCTCGCATTCGCCGACGCGCGCCCGCAACTTCTGGATCTGCTGGTCGAGTTCGAACAGCATCGCGCGCTGGTGGTTGTCGCGCACCATGCTTTGCAGCCAGAAAAATGAGCACACCCGCGCGCCCCCGGTGACCGGATGCACCCGGTGCAGGCTGCTCGACGGGTACAGGATCAGGTCGCCCGCCGGCAGCTTGACCTCGTGCGTGCCGTAGGTGTCGACCACCTCGAGCTCGCCGCCCTCGTAGTCGTCCGGATCGCACAGGAACAGCGTGCACGAGAGATCGGTGCGCAACTGCTCGCCGGTGCCGGGCACCGAGCGCACGGAGCCGTCGACGTGCAGGCCATAGTGTTCGCCGCCTTCGTAGCGGTTGAACAGCGGCGGCACGAAGCGCAGCGGCAGCGCGGCAGAAAAGAACAACTGGCTTTTCGCCAGCGCCGACAGCACCACCTTGGCGAGTTCCCGCCCCACGGCCGAATGCTCGGGCAACTGGCGGTTGTGTTTGACCTTTGCGCCTTGCTCGCCGACGGTTTGCCGGCCATCGATCCAGTCGGTGGCTTCGAGGGCGCAGCGCAGTTCCCCCACCTGGGCGGGCGTCAGCACTTCGGGGACATGGAGCATCATTTCTGGAGCAGCCTCACAAGGAAAAAAGCCCCGGCTGCGAAGCCGGGGCCCGAGTGTCGCACCGCTGTCGGCACGACGGTTTGTGCGGGATCAGAACGCGAAGTTGGCCGTGATGCGGGCCGAACGGGGCGTGCCCGGGATGTACCGGTAGCCGCTCTTGTTGATCGACGCCACGTAATCCTTGTCGGTCAGGTTGTAGATGTTGAGCTGGATGTCGACGTTCTTGTTGATGCGATACGACGCCATCGCGTCGAACACCCAGTAGGCGTCCACGTAAGCCGGCGTGCCCACGGCGCCGTCGGTGCCGCGAGACAGCTTGCCGTTGTAGCGTGCGCCGCCGCCGATCGTCAGGCCGAACGGGAACTGGTAGGTCGTCCAGGCCGTGAACGCGTTCTTCGGCGTATAGGCCAGGGCACCGCTGCCGTCGGCCAGCACCGAGGGGCCGCTCACGATCTTGGTGTCCTGCGTGGTGAAGCCCGCGCTGACGCCCCACGCGTTGGTGATCGCACCGGCGATGCCGAGCTCGATGCCTTGCACGCGCTTCTTGCCGGTCTGGTAGTACTGTAGGGTGGTCGAGTCCTGCACCACTTCGTTGCTCACGTCGGTGCGATAGACGGCGGCGGTCAGCGACACCTTCTTGTTCAGGATGTCCCACTTGGTGCCGACTTCGAAGGTCTTGGCCTTTTGCGGCAAGAAGTCGGTGCGCGCGGCGCTGTTGACGGTGCCGCCGCCGGCGGCCAGCGTGAAGTTGGCGCCGCCCGGCGGCTGCGCGCCGGTGCTGTAGCCGGCGTAGATGCTGCCGTTCTCGACCGGCTTGTAGACCAGCCCGATCTTGCCGGTGAAGAGGTTGTCCGACAGGCTCAGGTTGGTCGGCGTGATGGTGCCGGTCTGCACGCCGCGTGTGGTGGCCAGCGTCAGGGCGGTGGCGTCGTAGTCGGTGCGGTAGTGGTCGTAGCGCAGGCCACCGGTGAGCGACCATTGTTCGTTGAACTTCACCGTGTCGAACACGTACAGGCCGATCGTGTCGGTCGTGCCCTTGGAGCCAGTGCCGTTGTTGATGCGGTTGTAGCCAGACACGTACGGGTTCGGCGCGTACAGGTTGGCGGCGGGCCAGGAGCCGGCCGGCGCGTAGGTGGTGCCCACACTCGCATAGCCCGCACCATAGAAGTTGCTGGCGCGCTGCGATTCGCGCATCAGCTCGACGCCAGCGCTCAGGGTGTGGCCGACGCTGCCCGTGTCGAACTTGGCTGTCACGTTGGTCTGGTTCACGAAGACCGTGTTTTCCTGATCCTTGTTGGTCGGCAGGTTGCGCGTGACGGTCCAGTCGTAGGGGTTCAGCGCGCTCGGCGTGGCGAGGTAGCCCAGGTTGGCGGCCGGTGCGAGGCCCGTGGTGGCGAGGCCGCCGCCCTGGAACGACGTCAGCATGTAGTCCTGCGACGTCTTCCCGTAGCGCGTGGTGTTGCGCAACGTCAGGTCGGGGGTGAAGTCGTGTTCGAAACGCGCGGTGAACATGTCCGACGTGACGTTGTCGAAGTCGGAGCTGGTGCCGTAGAAATTGCTCGAGTCGACCCGCGCGGCATAGTCGAGGAAAGTGCGGCGCCGCGCACCAAGCGCGACCGGATCGGGGTTCGTGTAGCCGGGCAGGCCGATGGTCGGCACGCCGCCATCGGGGATGTTGTTTTGCTTGATGTGCACGTAGTCGAAGTACATGCGCGTCGGGGAGTTCAGGCCCAGCGCGATCGACGGTGCGATGCCCCAGCGCTTGTTCTTCACGAAATCGCGGCCGGCCACGCCGGCATCTTCGGCCACGGCATTGAGGCGGAATGCCGCACCGATGCCGTTCTCGCCGCTCAACGACTTGTTCCAGTCGATGCTGCCGCGCTTGTAGTCGGCGCTGCCGAAGCCGATCGAGCCGTAGAAGCTGTCCTCGGCTTTCGGCTTCTTGGTGATCATGTTGATGTAGCCGGTCGGCGCAGTGCGGCCGATGTCGCTGCTGGCCGCGCCCTTGACCACTTCGACCTGCTCGATGTTGAACACGTCGCGCGAGACCGAGCCGAGGTCGCGGATGCCGTCGACGAAGATGCTGCTGGAGGTGTCGAAGCCGCGCAGGTAGATCGCATCACCGGTGCTGGTGTTGCCGTTTTCGCCGAGGTAGAACGCGCCCGCGCCGGGCGTGTTGCGCAGCGCTTCGGTCAACGTGGTGGCGCCTTGCTCGCGCAGGATCTGCTCCTTGATTACCTGCACGGTTTGCGGCGTATCGAGCAGCGGCGCAGTGAACTTGGGGTTGGCCGAGGTGTCGGCCTTGTAGTCGGCGGCGACCGAGTCCTGCACCTGAACTTCTTTCAGCGTGTTTGCGGTCTGGGCACCGGCCGGCAGCGCCAACGCGACCAGCGTGGCGGCAGCAACGCCGCCGAATGGGGAAACGGCACGCGCGACCGCGTGCTTGCGACTCTTGATGTACGCCATGAGAAGGACTCCGAAAGGCAGAAAGAAATCGTCTCGACTGGCGGGTCTGGCAGTGCGCGGCCAAGGGGCGGCACGCAGATTGGCTGGGTGAGCGGAGAGCGGAAACGCTTCGGCTCAAATGATAACCACTCGCAACAACTTTCGGCCCGATCCGTATCACTTTCTTCGTCCTGTGCGCGCAGGATGTCGCACCGCGGGTACACCGGCGTGCTGCCGGAGCCGCCAGGTGCGTCAGTACACGTCGCGTCGGTAGCGGCCCGCGGCGACCAGCGCGGCAAAGCGCTCCGGGCCGGCGATCTGGCGCAACGCCGCGTCGACGCCGCTGGCCATGCCCTGCAGGCTGCCGCATACATAGATGGCGGCGCCGCGATCGATCCAGCCGACCACCTCGTCGGCGGCCTGCAGCAGACGGTGCTGCACATAGAGACGCTCGGACTGGTCGCGTGAGAAGACCATGTCGAGCCGGCGTAGCAAGCCGGCCGATTGCCATGCTGCGATCTCGTCGCGACAAAGCCAGTCGTGCGCCGCGTTGCGCTCGCCGAACAGCAGCCAGTTGTCGCCCAGGCTCGCCGCAGCACGCGCGCGCAGGTGGCTGCGCAGCCCGGCCAAGCCGGTGCCGTTGCCGATCAGCAGCAAAGGCCGATCCGCGTTGTCGCCCAGGCGGAAATTGGCATGGGGCTTGAGGCGCAGCGACACGCTGCCGCCGTGAGAGAGGGTGCTGGTGAGCCAGCCCGAGGCGATGCCGAGCCGACCATCGGGATGCAGCTCCTGGCGCACCAACAGCTCGACCGCGCCATCGCCGACGATCGAGGCGATCGAGTACTCGCGCGGGCGCGCCGGGTCGCCGGGCGCTTCGATCTGCACCAGGTCGCCGGACTGCCAGCCGGCTGTGGCGCCGGCCGGCGGCGTCAGCACCAGGCGATGGATTTCCGCACCGACGCTACCCGGGTTGAGCAATTCGCGCCGCGCCAGTTGCCAGGGGGCAAAGGGCAGTTCATCCACCTCGGCCATGGCGCCATCGCCGATCCCGAGCTGCCGCTGCCATTGCGCAAGGGCCGACGGATCGGCGTTGTCGACGTCGATGCGTTCGAACTCGCGCATCGCGCCGCTCGCCTGCAGCCATTCGTCGAGCTGGCGTCCGAAGCCGCAGAAGCTCTGGTACTGCCGGTCGCCGAGTGCCAGCACCGCGTAGCGCAATGCGGGCAGGGCATGCGCGTGCGCCATCAGTTTCTCGACGAACAGACTCGCGCCGTCAGGTGCATCGCCTTCGCCGTAGGTGCTGGCAATGAAGAGGGCGCGCGGCGCAGCGCGCAGTGTGTCGGCATCGAGCGCGTTGAGCTCAAGCACGCGCACCGGGGTGCCATCCGCATGCAGGTGCCGGGCGGTCTGCCATGCGAGCGTTTCGGCCTGGCCGGTCTGGGTGGCGAACAGCACCAGTGCCGGCGCCGCACCAGTGCCTGCAAGCGCGCTGGCTGCGGTCGCCGTTGCCGCATGTCGGCGCCGCTCGCGCCACCAGATGGCGGCGCAGAGCACGGCGTACGCGAGCACGGTGCCGCCCGCCGCGGCGCTGCGAACTGCTTCGATGCTCATCGCGTTCTGCGATCGAATCGACTCATGGGCCGACGCGCTCCATCCACGCGGGCGAGGCGCTCGCCTGCAGTCCGTGCGCCTTGCGCTCGAAAAACAGCGCTGCGATGTCGCGCGCCCGTGCAAACGCGAGCCCCTCGGCCGGGCCCAGCACCGTGAGCACGGTCGCGAGCGCATCGGCCTGCATGCACTCGGCGTGCAGCACGGTGACGGAGGCGAGCGCATGGCCGACCGGCTCGCCGGTGCGCGGGTCTATCGTGTGCGACCAGCGCCGGCCCGCGTGCTCGCGCCGGTGCCAGCGGTCGCCCGACGTGGCCACGGCCAGATCGGCCAGTGCAACTGTCGGTAGTGCCGTGCCACCATCTTCCGGTGCTGCAATCTGCACCGTCCAGGAGGCGCCGTCCGGACGACGTCCGATGCCGCGCAGTTCGCCACCAATCTCGAGCAGCAGATTCTTCAGGCCTAGCGCCCACAACCCCTCCACCACGTGGTCGACCGCGAAGCCCTTGGCAATGCCCGAAAAGTCCAGCGTCAGCCCGCCCGGTTGCCGCAGCGTGCTGGCCGCCGCGTCGAACGGCAGGCGCTGCCAGCCGCAAGCAGCACGGACTGCGCGCAGCGCCTCGGGCGTGGGTGTGCGCACATCGTCCGCCGCCTCCGGCCCGAAGCCCCACAGCGCGACCAGCGGCCCGACCGTCGGATCCAGCGCGCCGCCGCTGGCTTCGGCCCAGTGCAGCGCACAAGCCAGCACAGCAGCGAAGCCAGGCGCCAGCGCATGCACAGCGCCACCGGCTGCGCGGTTGTAGCGGCCGAGGTCGGAGTCGGCTTGCCAGTGGCTCATCTGTGCGACCACGCGCG
Source organism: Variovorax sp. (assembly GCA_040003555.1). GTDB lineage: Bacteria > Pseudomonadota > Gammaproteobacteria > Burkholderiales > Burkholderiaceae_C > Variovorax. The sequence goes on from JBDUCH010000057.1 coordinate 6,366, forward strand.
CCAGTGCAGCCTCCACCGTTGCACGCACGGTGTCGAGCGGCAGCATTTGCGGGTTGTCGAGGCGTAGCGACCAGGTCGTCCCCATGGTTCGCCCAGCCAATTGCTGCAGCGTGACCGGATCGGCACGGCGCGGCGCGGCTGCGTTGGCATAGCCCCCCGCGCGCCAGTTCGCGAACGAAGGGCGCGTTGCGAGCGAAGCGTCGTCGAAGGTCAGGGCATCACTTCCAGCGTGGCGGCGTAGCTCAGGCGGCGTTCCTTCGCCTGCGGCACCGTGGTCTTGTTGTCCTTGGTGTTGACGTCCAGCCAGTACATGCCGGCGCTCGGCCAGGTCACGCTGAACTGGCCCTTGCTGTCGGTCTTGATCTTCAGTTCGTCGAGCTTGTCGCGGTACAGCGTGTTGCCGGCCGTCACGGTCACCTCGAGATCCTTGGCGGGCTGACCGTCTAGGTTGAGCGTGAATGTGGATTTCTCGCCCTTGACCAGGTCGGTCGGGCTGCCGGCGGCGATCAGCTCGAGGCCCTGGCCGATCGGCTTGAGCTGCGAAGGCTTGCCGACCGTCACGAAGGTTTCGATGCGGCCGGCCGATTGGGTGACGACCACGTCGGTTGCATCGGCCGGGATCTCGCGGCCGATGGTTTCGGCCGTGCCGCGCGCGCGCTTGGGCTGGCCGGTGGCCTTGTCCTTCCAGCTCGCGAAGGCGCCGCCGTTGAGCACGGCGATACGGTAGGTACCCGGTTGCGCCACGCTCACGTCGAACACGCTGCGCTGCTTGAGCTGGGCCACGTTGTCGGGCTTGAGCGTTCCGCCGTCGGGGGCGGTGATCAGCAGGCCGTCGAGCCGCAGCGCATTGTGGTTGGCCACGAACAGGTCGTTCGACACGGCAGCGTCCACCGTGATCACATCGCCCTTGGACAGCACGGTGGTCGACGGCAGCAGCCAGACGTTGTGCGCCTGGGCGGTGCCGAGCGCGGCGATGAGGGCGATGGCGAGCAGAGAGATTTTCATGAGTGACTCCAATGAATGAGATGAGACCGAGCGCTCAGGGCCTGAGCTCGAGCCTGACTTCGCCGAGCTCTTCCTTGCCTGCGGCCGTCGGCTGCGCCGCTGTAGCGGGGGGCCACTGGAACGGGATGCTCACAACCTCGCGGCCGCCGACTTCGCGCGCGGCCTCGACCACGAACTTGTAGGCACCCGGGGCCAGCTTCGGCAGCGCGGCCGAGCCTTCGCTGAAACTGAGCTGGTGCTTGCCGGCTGGCCTGGTGGCGCCGGTGACGCCATCGACCGGCACCGTCAGTTCACGGCCGCCGCGGCGCCACCACTGGCGCAGATCCTTCAGCCACTTGGTGCCTTCACCTTCGGGATTGTTGGTCTTGGTGCGAACGTCGTACCAGACGGTGAGTGTGGTTGCCAGCGTGTTGTCCGCACGCTCGATCCAGGCTGCCACGTAAGGGCGGTGGTATTCCGACACGTTGAGGCGCGGCACCTCGATGCTGACACCGAGGCCGGCGGCAAAGGCTGGCGCGCCGAACAATGCGCCGAGCGCGAGGGAATAACGGACTTTCACGAAGCGACCTCGTTTCTTGGGGTTGGATTCAATGGATGAAAAGCAGCGCGAGCAGCACCGGGATCACAAAGCCCATGCCGACCATCGGCCAGGTGAAAGGCCGGTTGCCGGCGTGCATCTTGAGAATGAACAGTCCGGTGATCGAGAACACCAGCGTGGCTGCGGCAAAGATGTCGATGAACCAGCTCCAGGCCCGGCCGGTATTGCGGCCCTTGTGCAGATCGTTCAAATAAGAGAGCCAGCCACGATCGGTGCGCTCGTATTCGATCTCGCCATCGGTCAGGCTCAGGCGCAACCAGGCGTCGCCACCGGGGCGGGGAAGTGACAGGTAGATTTCATCGTCCGACCACTCGGCCTCCTTGCCGGCGGTGTCGACGGCCCAGCGCTCGCGCACCCAGCGTTGCAGATCGGGCGGCAGCGCGGCCTTGCCTTTGGTGGCCTGCTTGATCCGCGCCGTCTGCGCTTCGAGACTGGCGAGCAAGGGCGCGTCGACCGTGCCGTGTTGCGCAGTGACGACCGGCTTGGCCTCGATCTGCCCGGCATGATTGAGCGTGAAGCCGGTGATGCCGAACAGCAGCAGGCCGATCAGGCACATCGCTGAACTGACCCAATGCCATTCGTGGAGGGTCTTCAGCCAGTAGGCGCGGCGGCGGTTGTCGGAGGAGCCACTCATGGCGCTGGAATCGGTCGGGAGGGGAAAGTCCGCGATTCTAGCGTTACAAATGAGAATCAATGTTATTTGCAGGTAAAGAGCAGGGCATGAAAAAAGGGGCCGAGGCCCCTTTGTGGTCTGACCGAGGAATGCCGCTCAGCTCGCTTCACCCATCTGGCTCTGCAGGTAGTTCTGCAGCCCGACCTTGGAGACAAGGTCGATCTGGGTTTCGAGAAAGTCGATGTGCTCTTCGGTGTCGTCGAGGATCTTCTGCAGCAGGTCGCGCGAAACATAGTCGCGCACCGTTTCGCAGTGCGCCATGCCAGCCTTGATGGTGGCTTGCGCGCCGGACTCGCTCTTCAGGTCGCACGCCAGGATCTCGGGCACATCCTCGCCGATGCCGAGCTTGCCGAGGTCTTGCAGGTTCGGCAGGCCGTCGAGCATGAAGATGCGATCCATGAGCCAGTCGGCATGCTTCATCTCACCGATCGACTCCTCGTATTCCTTCTTGGCCAGCTTGTCCAAGCCCCAGTGCTTGAGCATGCGGTAGTGCAGGAAGTACTGGTTGATCGCAGTCAGCTCGTTCTTGAGCTGGGCTTGCAGGTGTTCGATGACTTGGGGGTCGCCCTTCATGGTGTTCTTTCTTGTGCGTGAAGGGGCGATTGTGCGAGCGTGGCCAAGCAGGGCGCAAGGCAAACCCCTGCAATGGCGGTCTGCATGCGTTTGATGGCGATAAGCGTTCGCATCGAGGGTCGGGCCCGATAGCTATACCGACTGTTCGTAATAGTTGATAACTATCAGATTGCTATCGTTAATACCTATACTCATGGCTCGCCTTTCTTTCACGTCATCCAAGGAAACTACATGTCCCTCATCAATACCGAAATCATTCCCTTCAAGGCCACCGCGTATCACAACGGCAAGTTCGTGCCTGTGAGCAACGACAACTTCAAGGGCAAATGGTCGGTCGTGGTGTTCTATCCGGCTGACTTCACTTTCGTGTGCCCGACCGAACTCGGCGACCTGGCCGACCACTACGCTGAATTCCAGAAGCTTGGCGTCGAGGTGTATGGCGTGTCGACCGACACCCATTTCACCCACAAGGCCTGGCACGACACCTCGGACACCATCGGCAAAGTCACCTATCCGCTGGTCGGCGACCCGAGCCAGCAACTGGCGCGCGCCTTCCAGGTGCTGATCGAAGAAGGCGAAGACGCCGGCCTCGCTTACCGTGGCACCTTCGTGATCGACCCCGAAGGCAAGATCAAGACCATCGAAGTGCACGACAACGGCATTGGCCGCGACGCCGCTGAACTGCTGCGCCGCGTCAAGGCTGCGCAATACGTGGCTGCCCACCCGGGTGAAGTCTGCCCGGCCAAGTGGACCGAAGGCGCCGAAACGCTGAAGCCATCGTTCGACCTCGTCGGCAAGATCTAAGCAAGCCCTGCCCAGAGCCCGGGGGCGTCGCGTGACACCCGGGCTTTTTTGTTCCCCCCGCGAATTCCGAAAGTGAGTCCACCGTGCTCGACGCCGCCACCAAAGCCCAATTGAAGAGTTACCTCGAACGTGCCACGCAGCCGATCGAAATCGTCGCCTCGCTCGACGACGGCAAGGCTTCAGGTGAGATGCTGTCGCTGCTGAAGGACGTCGCCGAGGCGTCGCCACTGGTCAAGCTGACCGAAAGCCGCGACGACAACCACCGCAAGCCCTCGTTCTCGGTCAATCGCCCGAGCGAAAACCACGGCCCGCGCTTTGCCGGCCTGCCGATGGGCCATGAATTCACGTCGCTGATCCTTGCGTTGCTGCAGATCGGCGGCTACCCGCCGAAGGTCGAGCAGGCCGTGCTCGACCAGATTCGCGCGCTCGACGGCGACTTTGAGTTCGAGATCTATGTCTCGCTCACCTGCCACAACTGCCCCGACGTCGTCCAGGCGCTGAACCTGATGGCGGTGCAGAACCCACGCATCCGCACCACGATGATCGAAGGCGGCACCTTCCAGGAGGAGGTCAAGGAACGACAGATCATGGCCGTGCCCACCGTGTTCCTGAACGGCACTGAATTCGGCCAGGGCCGCATGAGCCTGGAAGAGATCCTCGCCAAGATCGACACCAGCGGTGTCGAGCGCGAAGCGAAGAAGATCGCCGCCAAGGATCCGTTCGAGGTGCTCATCGTCGGCGGTGGTCCCGCGGGCGCAGCCGCTGCCGTGTACGCCGCGCGCAAGGGCATCCGGACTGGCGTCGCGTCGGAGCGCTTCGGTGGCCAGGTGCTCGACACCATGGGCATCGAGAACTTCATCTCGATCAAGGAGACCGAAGGGCCGAAATTCGCCCATGCGCTCGAAGAGCACGTGCGCAACTACGACGTCGACATCATGAACCTGCAGCGCGCCAAGGGCCTTGTGCGGGGCAAGGAGTTCGTCGAGATCCAGCTCGAGAACGGCGCCTCGCTCAAGAGCCGCACGGTCGTCATCTCGACCGGCGCGCGCTGGCGCAACATCAACGTGCCCGGTGAGCACGAGTTCAAGAACAAGGGCGTGGCCTATTGCCCGCACTGCGACGGCCCGCTGTTCAAGGGCAAGCGCGTCGCGGTGATCGGTGGCGGCAACTCGGGCGTCGAAGCCGCGATCGACCTGGCCGGCATCGTCGGCCATGTGACGCTGATCGAGTTCGACACGCAGCTGCGCGCCGACGCAGTGCTGCAGCGCAAGCTCAAGAGCCTGAAGAACGTCGACATCTTCACCAACGCGCAGACCACCGAGATCACCGGCGAGCAGAAGGTCAACGGCCTGGTCTACAAGGATCGCGCGAGCGGCGAGCTGCGCACGGTGGCGCTCGAAGGGGTGTTCATCCAGATCGGGCTGGTGCCCAACACCGACTGGCTCAAAGGCACGGTCGAACTGACCAAGCGTGGCGAGATCATCGTGGACGCGAAGGGCCAGACCTCGGTGCCCGGCGTGTTCGCGGCGGGCGACGCGACCACGGTGCCGTTCAAGCAGATCATCATCGCGGCGGGTGAGGGCGCCAAGGCGGCGCTCAGCGCGTTCGAACACCTGATCCGCACATCGGCGCCGGCCGAGGAGGCCGCGCCAGCAACCTCCGTGGCAGCCGAAGCGATCGTATAGATGAGAACCATTCTCATATAATCGACATCTCGGGCACCCGCCCCACGCATAGCCAGCCAGGCCACGGCGCGCAGCCGGCGCGCAGGCCAGCGAGCAGTTTTGTACGACTGAACTGTTTTCTGGACTCCTCCGTGGCACCTTCTCCCGCTCCCGCATTCCGTTTTCGCAACCTGCGAAAGATGTACGCGGGCATTGCCCTCGTCGTTGCGCCGCTGGCGAGCGCGCAGCCCGCGCCTGCGCCGGCGACGACCGACGGAGTACGCGGCGAATTGGCCACGATCAACGTGGAGGATGCACGCACCAACGGTTTCGTCGCGAATACCGTGGAGGCCGGCACATTCCGGGGCGCGAACATCATGGATGTGCCCGCCACGGTGAACACCGTGACACGGGAGGTGATCGAACTGCAGGGGGCCGCGAGCGTCTACGACGTGCTACGCAACACTGCCGGTGTCACGCGCCAGCAGAATGGCGGCGACACCTTCGACCAGTTGGTGATCCGCGGCATCGCGGTAGAGAACCGAACCAACTACCGGCTCAACGGATCGCTCGCGATTCCGAACGTGTCCGAGATTCCGATGGAAAACAAGGAGCGGGTCGAAGTGCTCAAGGGCGCCTCCGCGCTCTACTACGGCTTCACAACGCCGGCAGGCGTCGTCAACTTCGTTACCAAGCGCGCAACGTCCGCGCCGGTGAGCACGGCGGGCCTGGCGTTCGACGACCAAGGCACGATGCAAGGCACGGTCGATGTCGGGCGGCAGTTCGGGGAGCAGAGCCAGTTCGGCCTTCGCGTCAACGCGGCGGGTGGTCAACTGGGTTCGACCATCGAAGGCGTCGACGGCAACCGCAAGTTTCTGTCGGCCGCTTTCGACTGGCGCGTGAACAACCGCCTGACACTCAAGGCCGATGTCGAGCATTACCGCAAGAGCATCACGGAGCAGGCCGGCATCGCGCGCCTTGCGGCCGTCAACGGTGTGATTTCACTGCCGGCGTTGCCTGACCCGCACAAGCTCCTGGGGCCGCCGTGGGGCGTGTTCGAAGCGGAAGTGACCAACACACAGCTTCGCGCCGACTATTCGCTCAGCGACAACTGGGCGCTGACCGTGGAAGCTGGCCATTCGCAAGCTGAACGCGACCGGCGGCTCGCGATCTTCGGCAACTACAACGTGCGCACCGGGGCCGGACGCATCACGGGCAACGTGCAGCACCTGACGCAGAGCTCCGACCTGCTGCGAACAGAGTTGTTCGGCGCGTTTGCGACGGGGAACGTGCAGCACGAACTGACGTTGGGCGTGGCGCGCAGCGACAAGAGCCAGGATCCGATCTTCCAGCGCAACTACGGCGGTACGACGACGCAGAACCTCTACAACCCGGTGTCCATCGGCTACCTGCCGTTGACCGCGCTGCCGACACGGCCCACCACCGGTGGCCAGGACAGCGAGGAGTTGGGTCTGTACGCGCTGGACCGCATCACCTTCTCGCCGCAGTGGCAACTCGTGATGGGCGCCCGCCATACGCGCTATGAGAGCTTGCAAGACGCGAGCGCGACCCTTCCCGGCACCAATTACGCCGTGCGCAAGACCACACCGCTGGCGGCGCTCAGCTACAAGTTCACGCCCGACCTCGTGGCCTACGCTTCTTTCGCGCAGGGCGTGGAAGAAGGTGAAGTGGCGCCGACCGGCACGGTCAACCAGAACACGCGCATGGCGCCCGGCGTGAGCAAGCAGAAGGAAGTGGGCCTGCGCTGGCTGACCGGCAGCGGAACGCTGCTCTCGGTCGCGCTGTTCGACATCGAACGCCCCGGCGCGTACACCAACAGCGCCCACGCCTTCGTCGCCGACGGCCGCCAGCGGTACCGCGGCCTGGAGGTCTCGGCGCAGGGTCGCCTGGCGCGCGAACTGGCGTGGCAGCTGTCCGGGCAGGTGCTGGACGGCGAGTTTCGGCAGATCAACGCGCAGTACAACGGCAAGATGCCCGAGAACACCGCCCGCAAGACCGCAAGCGCATTCCTGTCCTACGACATTGCGGCAGTACCGGGCCTGTCGGTCAACGGTGGCGCCTACTACACCGGACGGCGGCCTGTCGACGATCTGAACCAAGGCTTCGTCGGAGGCTTTACCGTCTTCGGGCTGGGTGCGCGCTATGTGACCCAGGTGATGGGCAGGCGAACCGCCTTGCAACTGAATGTCGACAACGTTGCCGACAAGCGCTACTGGGCCGCAGCCGGCACGCGTCTGGCGGTCGGCATCCCGCGCACGATCAAGGCCTCGATCAAGGTCGACCTGTGATCCGTCGGGCTCACGGGCGCCGTGCCGCAAGCGACTCAACGGACAGGACGTCTAGTAAGTGAGCCGCTCGGGCCGCAGCTCCTGCAGGATCGTGGTCGCGATCTCCTCGATCGACTTGGTCGTGGTCGACAGCCAGCGTATGCCGGCGCGTCGCATCATGGCTTCGGCCTCGGAGATTTCGTGGCGGCAGTTCTCGATGCTCGCGTAGCGTGAGTTCGGTCGTCGCTCGTTGCGGATCTGCGCAAGCCGCTCGGGCTGGATCGTCAGGCCGAAGATCTTCTTCTTGTGCGGCAGCAGCGCCGGCGGCAGCTGGCGCCGGTCGAAGTCTTCCGGTATCAGCGGATAGTTGGCCGCCTTGAGCCCGTGCTGCATCGCCAGGTAGAGCGAGGTCGGCGTCTTGCCGCTGCGGCTTACGCCGACCAGGATCACGTCGGCACCGTCGAGGTCGCGATTGCTCTGGCCGTCGTCGTGCTGCAGGCTGAAGTCGATGGCCGCGATGCGTTCGTCATACGCCTTGCTCTTGCTCACGTCGCTGAAGCGGCCGATGCGGTGGTTCGACTTCATCGCCAGCTCGATTTCTAGCGGCCGCACGAAGGTGCCGAACATGTCGAGCAGCATGCCTTTGCAGCCGGTTTCGATGACTTCGAGAACCTCCATGTTGGCCAGCGTGGTGAAGACGATCGGCCGCTGGCCCTCGAGTTCGCCCGTGTGATTGATGCGCCGCACCGCCTGGTGCGCCTTGTCGACCGTGTCGGTAAACGGCAGCCGAATGTGGCGCGGCGTGATTTCGAACTGGGCCAGAACGGCATTGCCGAAAGTCTCGGCGGTGATGCCGGTGCCATCGGAGACGAAGAAGACGGTTCGCGTGTGCATGGTTGTGGCGGCCTTGTCCTGCGGCGCGCAAATGGTGCGGCGCCTACAATTCGGGCCAATTATGGGGAATCCGCTTCCCTACATCCGATTTCTTCCCATGCCCACCGCGACCGCACCCCAAGCAACGACAACGATCGTGCGCCGCTGCCGGCATGACGCACCGGTTTTAACTTCTGGAGCTTTCCCATGTCTGCACTCTTTGAAGCGACCGCCCTGGTCGTACCGTTTGAGAACCTGAGGATGACCGACGTCGAGTCGGTCGGTGGCAAGAATGCCAGCCTCGGCGAGATGATTTCCCAGTTGCCGCAGGGCGTGCGCGTTCCGACGGGCTTCGCGACCACGGCGCACGCGTTTCGCCAGTTCCTGGCACACGACGGCCTGGCCGACAAGATCAGCGCGGCGCTGGCCAAGCTCGACACCGAAGACGTGCGCGCGCTGGCCAAAGTAGGTGCCGAAATCCGCGCCATGGTCGAGGCCCAGCCGTTTCCGGCCGACCTGCAGAAGGCAATCGCCGAGGCGTTCGCCACGCTGAGCGCGGGCAACCCGCAGGCGAGCTTCGCGGTGCGCTCCTCGGCCACGGCCGAAGACTTGCCCGATGCATCGTTTGCCGGCCAGCAGGAGACCTTCCTCAACGTGGTTGGCATCGACGACGTGCTGCACAAGATGAAAGAGGTGTTCGCCTCGCTCTACAACGATCGTGCGATCAGCTACCGCGTGCACAAGGGCTTCGCGCATGACGTCGTGGCGCTCTCGGCGGGCGTGCAGCGCATGGTGCGCTCCGATCTTGGCGCGGCCGGCGTGATGTTCACGATCGACACCGAGTCGGGTTTCGAAGACGTGGTGTTCATCACTTCGAGCTACGGGCTCGGCGAGACGGTGGTGCAGGGCGCCGTGAACCCCGACGAGTTCTATGTGCACAAGCCGATGCTCAAGGCCGGCAAGCGCGCGGTGATCCG
>JBDUCH010000058.1:0-15799 GCA_040003555.1 Variovorax sp.
AACGGGATGATCTACATCCGCGGCGACCGGCAGGACTACGACGACTGGCGCGACGCCGGCTGCAAGGGCTGGGGCTACGACGACGTGCTGCCCTGGTTCCGGAAGTCGGAAGGCAACCAGCGGCTCTCCGATGCCTACCACGGTGCCTCCGGCCCGCTCAAGGTCATCGATACGCCCTACCGCCATGCACTCAACGCTGCCTTCGTGCGCTCAGCGCAGGAAGTCGGCCTGCCCTTCAACCACGACTTCAACGGCACGTCGCAACTGGGCGCCGGCTTCTACCAGATCACTTCCTTCGATGGGGAGCGAGGCAACACGGCGCGCTTCTTCCTGCGACCGGCGATTGGCCGCCCGAATCTCGAGGTACGCACCGACCTGACCGCCGCGCGCGTGCTGTTCGACGGCACGCGCGCGACCGGCATCGAGTGCCTGGAAAGCAAGGGCCACCACGCCAAGGTCGCGTTCCGCGCCCGTCACGAAGTGGTTCTGTGCGCCGGTGGCCTCGGCAGTGCCAAGCTCCTGTTGCAGTCCGGCGTGGGTTCGGCTGCGCAACTGCAGGCAGTCGGGGTTCCGCTGGTACAGGATCTGGCTGGCGTCGGCCGCAACTACCAGGATCATCTCGAAGTCCCGGTGTACGGCCAGACGCGCGAGCCGATCAGCCTGTTCGGACATGACAAAGGCCTGTCCGCGCTCCGGCACGGCGCGCAGTGGGTGCTCTTCAAGAGCGGACTGATGACCTCAAACGTGGTCGAGTCGGGCGGCTTCTTCGACCTCGACGGCGATGGTCGCGCCGACGTGCAGTTCCACGTACTGCCGGTGCTGGTCGGCGACGTGGATCGCGAGCCGCCGATGGTTCACGGCATCACGCTGAACCCCTGTCAGCTCGCGCCGAAGTCGCGCGGGGAACTGCGCCTGCGCAGCAAGGATCCGCTCGACCTGCCCTGGCTGGACGCCGGCGCGCTGGCGCACGAAGACGACGTGCGCGTGCTGCGCGAAGGCGTCCGGCTGGCGCGTCGCATCCTCAAGGCGCCGTCGCTCTCCGCACTCGTGAGCCAGGAGCTCGAGCCGCTGCCCGAGTTCGCGGGCGACGACGACGCCACCATTGACGCGCGCGTGCGCCGCTACGCCAAGACGGTCTACCACCCGGGCGGCACCTGCAAGATGGGCACGGACGACATGGCGGTGGTCGACCCGCAGTTGCGCGTGCGTGGCCTTCAGGGACTGCGCGTCGCCGACGTGTCCGTCATGCCCGCAATCCCACGCGGCAACACCAACGCCGGCACGATCATGATCGCCGAGCGGGCCGCTGACTTCATCCAATCCGCAAAGGCCTGAGCATGCTTCAGAACGACCTGGCGCTGCTAGGCGCCCCCACCCGCACGGCGCTCGACCGCGAAGCGCGCGTCTTCATCGGCGGCGAATGGCTGAGCGTCGCCGACAGCCTGCCGACCATCGATCCGAGCAGCGGCCTGCAGGTCTCGCGCATCGCCGCCGGTGGCGCTACACAGATCGATGCAGCCGTGCAGGCCGCGCGCCGCGCCTTCGAGAGCGGGTCCTGGCCGCACATGCACGGGGCCGAGCGCGAAGCCCTGCTGCGTCGGCTGGCCGACCTGATCGAGCGCGACCGGCAGACGCTGGCCGAACTGGAGGTCGTCGACGTCGGCATGCCGATCTGGATGGCACGCGAGCTGAACGTCGGCGGTGCGGTCGGCGTACTGCGCTACATGGCCGGACTCGCGGGCCGCGCGAACGGACGCACCGTCCAGGTCGGTGTGCCGATCCCGGGTTCCGCCTTCTTCGGCTACACGCAGAAAGAGCCACTGGGCGTCATCGGCGCGATCATCCCGTGGAACGTGCCGCTGATGATGTCAGTGTGGAAGCTCGCACCGGCGCTCGCGGCCGGCTGCACCGTCGTGCTCAAGCCGTCCGAGGAGGCGTCGCTCAGCGTGCTGCATCTGGCTGGGCTCATCCGCGAGGCGGGCTTCCCGCCGGGCGTGGTCAACGTGGTCACCGGTACCGGGCCCGAGGCGGGCGCTGCGCTTGCCGCCCATCCTGGACTGGACAAGATCACCTTCACCGGCTCGACCGGCACGGGCACGCAGGTGGCACTCGCCGCGGCCCGCAACGTCACCAAGGCCACGCTGGAACTGGGCGGCAAGTCGCCGCAGATCCTGTTCGCCGATGCCGATCTCGACCAGGCCATTCCCGGCATCGCCGGCAGCATCTTCCTGAATTCGGGACAAGTCTGCGTGGCGGGCTCGCGCCTGTACGTCGACAAGCGCATCTACGAGCAAACCGTGACCCGGCTCGCGGGCCATGCCGACGCGATGCGGCTCGGTGCCGGCCTCGCACCGGAGACCGAACTCGGGCCGCTGGTCAATGCCCGCCAGCAGCAGCATGTGTTGCAGCACCTGGATGCCGCACAGCGTGCCGGTGCAGAGCTGCTGACGCGGCCGCCGCGCATCGATGCGGCAGGTTTCTACGTGCGGCCCAGCGTGGTCGCAGTGGCCGACCAGAGCGCGGCCATCGTACGCGAGGAGCTGTTCGGCCCGGTCATCACCGTCACCCCTTTCGACGACGTGGAACATGCACTGCAGATGGCCAACGACACGCCCTATGGCCTGTCGGCTTGTCTGTGGACGCGGGATCTGCACACGATGCATGCCGTGGTGCCGCGCATCCGGTCGGGCAAGGTGGCCGTCAACACCGAGCCCATGCCCTGGCCGGGCCTGCCGGAAGGCGGACGCGGCGCATCGGGGTATGGCCGCGACCTCGGGGAGGAGTCCTTTGAGTCCTTCCTGGAGACCAAGTCCGTGCTGGTCCGCTACGCCTGAGCCCTCACACCCCTTACACAGAACTCACCATGACTCTTTCACAGCCCGGCGCGCCCGGCGCGCTGAACGGCAAAGTCGCCGTCGTCACCGGCGGCAGCAGCGGCATCGGTGCGGCGACCGTCAGGTTGCTGGCCGCTTCGGGCGCCACCGTCGTCATCGGCTACAACCGGGGCGAGGCGCGTGCCGAGCAGTTGCGCGGCGAGCTGCCGGGCACCGGCCATCGCATCTTGCAGATGCCGCTGACCGATGCTGCCGCGCATGGCGCGCTGGCCGATACGCTAGGAGCCGCTTTCGGCCGCATCGACATCCTCGTGAACTCGGCAGGCTTCACGCAACGCATTGCGCATGCCGATCTCGATGCGCTCTCATCGGAACTCTTCAACGAGATCCTCACCGCCAACGCGGGCGGCCCCTTTTCGATCATCCGTGCGCTCCTGCCCTTGCTGCGCGCCTCGGGCAGCGCCACCGTGGTCAACGTGTCCTCGGTGTCCGCCTTCACCGGCCTGGGCAGCAATATTGCCTACTGCGCCTCCAAGGCGGCGCTGGACACGATGACAGTGTCGCTGGCCCGCGCCTTTGGTCCGGAGGTTCGTTTCCTGAGCGTGTCGCCGGCCTCGGTCGACACCGACTTCGTGCAAGGGCGCAACCGCGAGGAACTGGAGAAGAAAGCCGCAGCCACACCGCTTGGCCGGGTGGTCACGCCGGACGATGTGGCGCTGTCGATCCTGGCCTGCGTCACGCACCTGCGCACTGCCACCGGCACCCGCATCGTGATCGACGGAGGGCACAGCCTGTGACCGAGCTGCTGAACGCCACCCACGACCCGGCTTTGCGCAGCTGGGTGCCGTCAGCCAATGTGGCGGGCACCGACTTCCCGATCCAGAACCTGCCATTCGCCGCGTTCCGGCCTCTCGGCCATGCCGAAACGCGTTGCGGCGTGGGCATCGGCGACCAGGTGCTCGATGTCGGCGCCTGCGCAGATCTGCTGGACGGGCTCGCGCGCAATGCCGCACTCGCCTGCCGCGCCAGCACGCTCAACGCCCTGATGGCCATGGGCCCGGCCGCCGCCACGGCGCTGCGCTCCAGCCTGTCGCAACTGCTGGCTGAACGCGCCGACACGAACGACTTCCGCGCCCGCGTGGCGAGCGCGTTGTTCGCAAAGAGCGAAGTCGAATTCCTCATGCCCGTGAAAATTGGCGGGTTCACGGACTTCTTCGCGTCGATCGACCACGCGACCAATGCCGGCCGCCTGTTCCGCCCCGACATGCCGCTGCTGCCCAACTACAAGCACGTGCCCATCGCCTACAACGGGCGGGCCAACAGCGTGCGCGTGAGCGGTGCCCCGGTGCAGCGACCGCATGGGCAACTGAAGGGGCCAGGCGACGACGTTCCGCGCTTTGCGCCCGCCCAGCGGCTCGACCACGAGGTCGAGCTCGGCATGTACGTGGGCAGCCCCTCGCACCAGGGCACGCCAATCGCGGTGGCGGAAGCATGGCGTCATGTCTTCGGCTTCTCGCTGCTCAACGACTGGTCGGCCCGCGACATCCAGGCCTGGGAGTACCAGCCGCTGGGCCCCTTCCTTGGCAAGAGCTTCGCGACGACGGTGTCGCCCTGGGTCATCACCGCCGAGGCGCTGGCGCCATTCCGAGTGCCCGCGGCGGCGCGAGCAGCCGGAGACCCGTTGCCCCTTTCCTATCTCCGGGACGACGCGGATCAGCGCGGCGGTGGTCTGCGCGTCGTGCTGGACGCGCATCTGCGCACCGCACGCATGGCCGCCGCGGGCGCGCCGCCCGTGCGCCTCTCGAGATCCGGGTCGGAGTTTCTCTACTGGACCGTCGCCCAGATGCTCGCGCACCACACGAGCAACGGCAGTTCGCTCGACACGGGCGACCTGCTCGGCTCCGGCACGGTGTCGGGCGACAGCGCCGATGCGCTGGGCAGCCTGCTCGAGATCACCGCCGGCGGAAGCAAGCCCTTGACGCTGCCCAACGGTGAGCAGCGCAGCTTCCTGGCCGACGGCGACGAGGTCGTCCTGACCGGACGGTGCGAGGCGCCCGGTCGCGTGGGCATCGGCTTCGGGCAGTGCAGCGCAACCTTGCGTCCGGCACGGGACTGATTCACAGCAGGAAACAGACATGATCGTCGAACAGAGAACCTACACCACCCATCCCGGCAGGTGGCGCGACTACCTCGCGCTCTACGAAGCCGAGGGACTGGAGATCCAGAAGCGCATTCTCGGCCGCATGGTCGGCTACTACCGCTCCGAGACCGGTCCACTCAGCCAGATCGTGCACCTGTGGGCCTACGAGGACATGAACGAACGCACGAACCGTCGCCATGCGCTGATGGCCGACCCGGGCTTCAAGGCCTATGTCGCAAAGATGCTCCCACTGCTGCAAAGCCAGGAGTCGCGCATCCTGGTTCCGGCAAGCTTCTTCACTCCGCAATGGCAGCAATGACCGGCTGAACCCAAGGAGACAGACCATGGAGCGCGATTCCGATCTCCCGACCGGCTACCAGAGTGGCTTCGGCAACCAGTTCAGTAGCCAAGCGCGTCCCGGCGCCCTGCCGCTCGGCCGCAATTCGCCGCAGCAAGCGCCCATGGGCCTGTATGCGGAACTGCTGTCCGGTGCCGCGTTCACGGCGCCGCGCGAGCACAACCGGCGCACCTGGATGTACCGCATCCAGCCGAGCGCGATGCATGAGGCCTTCGAGCGGATCGACGACCGGCGCTGGCGCAGCGGACGCTTCGACGAAGTGGAGACGCCCGCCAACCGGCTGCGCTGGGATCCTTGGCCGATGCCGGACGCGCCCGTGGATTTCGTCGACGGCATGCTCACGATCGCCGGCAACGGCGACGCGCACGCGCAGGTCGGATGCGCGGTGCACGTCTACCTCGCCAACCGGTCGATGGTGAAGCGCTACTTCGTGAATTCCGACGGCGAGTTGCTGGTCGTTCCTCAATCGGGCGCGCTGCTGCTGCACACCGAACTGGGCCGGCTACATGTGCAACCGGGCGAGATCGCGCTCATGCCGCGTGGCATGCGCTTTCGCGTCGAACTGCTGGACGCCGAGGCGCGCGGCTACGTCTGCGAGAACTACGGTGCGCCTTTCCGGCTGCCCGAACTCGGGCCGATCGGATCCAACGGCCTGGCCAACGCGCGGGATTTCCTCGCGCCGGTCGCGGCCTTCGAGACCGGCGTCGGCCCGGTGCGCATCGTCAACAAGTTCCTCGGCCATCTCTGGGAAGGCGGCCAGCCCCATTCGCCGCTCGACGTGGTGGCATGGCATGGCAACCTCGTTCCCTACAAGTACGATCTGGCGCGTTTCATGGCGATCGGCACCATCAGCTTCGATCATCCCGATCCGTCGATCTACACGGTGCTGACCTCCGGCACCGACACGCCGGGCGTGGCGAACTGCGACTTCGTGATCTTCCCGCCGCGCTGGCTGGTCGCGGAAGACACCTTCCGGCCGCCCTGGTTCCACCGCAACGTCATGAGCGAGCTGATGGGATTGGTGCGCGGCGTATACGACGCCAAGGCCGAGGGCTTCGTCCCCGGCGGGATGAGCCTCCACAACTGCATGCTGCCGCACGGCCCCGATGCGGCGACTTTCGAGAAGGCCAGCGCCGCCGCGCTTGCGCCCCACCGGATACAGGACACGCTGGCCTTCATGTTCGAGAGCCGGCATGTGTTCAGGCCGACCGCCCAGGCCCTCGCCGCCAGGAACTTGCAGGTCGACTACGACGCGGTCTGGCAAGGATTCACGCCAGGCAACCGATAAGACCAAGACAGGAGACAGACATGGTTCAGATCAATAGACGTAGCTTCATCGCCGGCGCCGCGGGATGCGTGCTCACGCCCGCGGCGCTTGCACAAGACAAGTACCCTTCGCGTCCCATCCAGCTGACGCATGGCTTCGGCGCCGGTGGCAATGCAGATGTGGTGTCCCGGCTCTTCGCGCAGAAGATGCAGGACACATTGCAGCAGCCGGTGGTCGTCGACATCAAGAGCGGGGCTGGCGGTGCAATCGCCAGCGACTACGTGGCCAAGTCGAAACCGGATGGCTACAACCTCGTCATGCTGACCGGCGCCCACACGGTGTCGGCAGCGCTGCGCAAGTCATTGCCTTTCGACTCGGTTCGGGACTTCTCTTTCATCTCGACCGTGACGAGCTTTCCCTTCGTGATCGCGGTGCGCTCGGAGCATCCCGCCAGGAACCTACAGGATCTGCTCACGCTCGCGGCGAAAAAGCCTGACGGGGTGACATTCACTTCCGTGGGCGTCGGCTCCACGCAGCACATGGTCGGAGAACTGCTCGGCGCGACAGGCAACGTCAAGCTGCTGCACGTGCCCTACCGCGGCGGCGGCGCGCCAGTGCAGGCCGTAATCGCGGGGGACGTGGACGTGCTGGCCGACACGCTCACCGTTGCATCGCCCCACATCAAGTCGGGGCGCCTGCGCGCGCTGGCCGTCACCAGCATGCATCCATGGCCGTCGATGCCCGAGATTCCTCCGGTCGCCTCGGTGTTGAAGGGCTTCGAGATCCGTTCGTGGCTGGGCCTGGCGGCCGCGGCCGGCACGCCCACGGACATCGTCGACCTGCTCAACAAGGCTGTCCGTGTGACAGCCGAGGATCCGGCCATCAAGACCTCGCTTTTCAACCTCGGGAGCGAACGCGCCCCATCGTCGCCTGTGCAGATGGCTGCCTTGGTCGAGCGGGAAATCGAGCGGTGGCGTTCAGTGATGGCCAAGGCAGGGATCCAGCCCCAATGAGCGCTCCGTGAGGAAAGCCGGCCAACTCGATTCAGCGCACCTCGGGCGACACCTCGACCATCATGGCGGCGATGTCGAGCCGGTCTGACACTTCATAGTGGGACTTGAGGATGTCGTGATTGCTTTTCATGGTGGTGCCCAGACGGGTTGGTGAGAAGCCGGACAAACCGCGGTCGAAGCCGTTTGCTTGAAAGCTCCGGTGCGGTTGCTGGCGATCACGCCGTCGTCGGGCAATCCGAGAAACTTGCCCGTCGGCGTGGCCGACTGCGCGGCCCGCCAGCCGCTGAGTTGTCAAATTTTTCCCTGCACACACGTGTCAAATTTGCCTATGTCTACGCGTCGACTGCAGACGGCCCGCGGCGGTATTCGTAGTTCTTGTTCAATCGCTCGAGCAGGTAGTCGCCATAGCGCACCGGCGCGAACAGTGGAGGCCGCGTCGCGTCGGTACAGGTGGGCAGGCATTCGATGAGGCTGTCCATGCCGGGGTCGAAGAAGTACGGCAGCGAGTAGCGATCCCTGCCGGAGGTGTTGATGACCCGGTGCGGCGTCGACACGAAGCGGTTGTTGGTCCAGCGCGCCAGCATGTCGCCCACGTTGAGCACCAGCGTGTTCGCAATCGGCGGCGCCTCGATCCAGTCGCCGCCGCGCGGGCGCACCTGTAGGCCACCCGAGTCGTCTTGTGCGAGCAGGGTGATGACCCCGTAGTCGGTGTGCGGTGCCGAGCCGAACTCGCCGTTCTCGGTGCACATCTGCGGCGGGTAGTGCAGCGCGCGAAGAAAGGTGGTGGGCCGCGCGAAGTGGTGGTCGAGCGTGCGCGCGGGCAGCCCCAGGCTCATCGCGATCAGCTGGACGAGATAGCGGCCGACGCCGTCCACCTCGCGCACGTAGCGCTCGATGCGCGGCCTGAACTCGGGCAGCCACGCCGGCCACTGGTTCGGGCCTTGCAGCGGATCGCCGGCCAGCAGCGCCGGGTCGTCGGGCGCCAGCTCGTGCATCAGCATCAGCGACTCGCTCATGTTCGGCCGCGTCACGCGTGCGACTGACGAGGTCACGATAGTCGAGCTCGCCAGGCCCATGTAGCCGCGGTGGAAGCCGTTGATCGCGATCGACTGCTTCTGCGCCAGGCTGGAGGCATGGAACTCGCGCGAAGCCGCAAAAGCGCTGTCGGTCGTGGCCGGCGTCACGCCGTGCCCGCCGATGTAGGCGAAGCCTATCGTGCTCAGCGCCTCAAATAGGGCGGTGGCGTTGCGGCGGGCGGCGTCGCTGTCGACGTTCAGCGTGCCTGCGAGATCGATCACCGGGATGGACATGGTCTCCTCCTCATTCATCGTCACGGGGTGGCGCGCGGCCGGCCCGGGCCGCGCTTGGGTGTGCTGCCCGGCAGCGCCAGGCGTTCTTCGCTGGTCCAGCTGTCGGGGCGCGCGATGAAGGCCTCGCGTGTCATTCTCCAGGCCCGAATCACCAATTCGCGCACCACCGCCTCGGCACGCGGCGGGTTCCCGGCTCGGATGGCGGCGGTCATTGCGGCATTGGCCCGGATCGCCAGCGGCAACATCTTGGGTTGCTCGAGGTAGGCCCAATGCCGATAGCGCAATGCGGGTTTGTCGAGTTGTGCAAGCAGGCCCGCGAGCACCGGGTTGTCGCATTCGGCATGCAGCACGTTAGTGAGCTCCACGTTGGCCTGGAACCCCGCGGCCAGGTCGTCCCGGGCCAGAGCCTCTTCCATGCGGCGCAGATGTGCCGTCAGCCGGGCCACGCTGGCGTCGCGTGTGGCCGCGCCCGCGAGCGCCGCGGCGGCCAGCGCTTCGAGCGGCACGCGGCAGCTGTAGATGTGGTCGAGATTCTCGAGCGTCATCGGCGCCACGCGCACGCCAAAGCGCGGGCGGCGCACCACCAGCGAGCTCGCCTCCAGCAGGCGCAGCGCCTCGCGCAGCGGTGTGCGGCTGATCATGTAGTACTCGCAGAGATCGGCCTCGATCAGGCGCGTGCCTGGCGGGAACACGCGCGTGATGATCTGGTGTTCAAGAAACGCGACCGCGTCGCGGGCGAGCGGCTCGAACGGCGATCCGCCGGGGACGTCGGCGTCTCGGGCCGGGCGGGGTGCAGCAGACATCAGAAACGCTCGATCTTCAGGCCCACGAGCTTCTCGGTCGCGACCACCACCACCAACGCCATCACGATGCTCAGCGTCGAGACCGCCGCGGCCTCGGGGGTGAAATTGAAGCGCAGGTAGTCGAACAGCTGCAGCGGCAAGGTGGCGCCGCCGACATCCTTCAACAGGTACGAGATGCCGAAAGTGTCGAACGAGATGATGAAGGCGAACAGGCAACCGTTGATGATGCCGGGCTTGATCAGGGGTAGCGTGATGCGGCGAAAGCGCACCCAGCTGCGCGCACCCAGGCTGCGCGCAGCCAGATCCCAATGCGCGTCGAAGCCGTGCAACGAGGTCACAACGTTGAGGAAAACGAACGGCAGCGTGATCAGCACGTGCCCGACGAGCATGCCGATGCCGAACCGGGTGCCGATGCCGATGGCATAGAAGAAGAACAGCAAGGCCATCGCCGTGAGCACTTCGGGCAACAGCAGCGGCAGCATGATGGCCAGGCGCAGCGCCTCTTTGCCGCGCGCCGCGTGGCGCACGTAATACAGCGCCGCGGCCACGCCGATCACGCCCGAGATCGCGGTGGCTGCGAGTGCGAGCCAGAGCGAGCGGACGATGGCGTCAATGAAGACGGGGTTGTTCAGGAAGGCCGCAAACCAGCGCAGCGACAAGCCGCGCGGCGGGAAGGTCAGGAACGGGCCGGCGTTGAACGACGCGCCGATGACCACGACGATGGGCGCCAGAAGGTAGACGTAGACCAGGCCGCAGAACAGGCCGAGAACGAGACGGGTGGGACGCATGCGAGGTCGATCCTTTTATTTCCACCGCATGCGGGTCAGGCGCATGAACAGTACGACCATCAGCGCCGTCGCTGTGGACAGGATCAGTGCCAGGGCCGAACCGAACGGCCACTGGAACTGGTCGATCAAGGTCTCGACAACGAGAACCGCCATTGTCTTGATGCGCATGCCACCGATCAACACCGGCGTCACGTAGGCGCTGACCGCGAGCACGAACACCAGGATCGCGCCCGACTGGATGCCAGGCAGCGCCAGGGGCAGCACAATGCGGCGGAACACCCGGCGCGGCGGCGCGCCCAGCGAACGGGCCGCGTCCTCGAGCGCCGGATCGATCGTTTGCAGCGCCCCCATGATGGGCAGCACCATGAACGGCAGAAACACGTGACTCAGCGCGACGACGATGCCGAAGCTGTTGTACATCAAGGGCACCGGCGCATCGACCAGGTTCGCACCAAGCAGCAGGCGGTTGATCACGCCGTTGTTGCCGAGCAGGATGGTCCAGCCGTAGCTGCGCACGACGATCCCGACCAGCAGCGGCGACAGCACGACGCCGTACATCAGCGCCCGCCAGCGCCCCGACGCACGCACGATCTGCAGCGCGACCGGGAAGCCCATGACCAAGCACACCACCGTGCTGAGCAAGCCGATCCAAAGCGTCTGCAGCAAGGCGCCGGCGTAGTAGGTGTCGGCGAAGAATTTCGCGTAACTGGCGCCCGAGAAGCCACTGCCGTAAGGCGTGTTGGTTGCCGGCTCGCGCCAGCTCATCACGACGATATTGAGGTAGGGCAGGATCAGGAACAAACCGATCAGCGCCAGCGCCGGCGCCACCAGCAGCCACGGGCGCAGCACTGCAGAACGCGCCGCCCGCGTCATGGGGCTGCGACGGCCCACAGCCGCGCCGGGTCGAAGACCAGCGTCACCGCGTCTCCGGGCTGGTGACGTGCCGGCGCCGGTGTCTGCACCGTCAGCGTCTGGTCACCGACGGTCACCCGGTAGTCGATGAACGGGCCGTGGAAGTAGCGCGCGGTGATAGCTCCACCGATCGGCGCGAAACCTGCGGCAAGCACGTCGCCGGGGGCTGACAAACCGATCGCCTGCGGGCGCGCCATGATCGAGACGCGGGCCCCGCGCGCGAGCGTCACCCCGTGCGGCAGCGGGAGCATGCCGAGCGGTGACCGAACCATCGGTGCGCCTTCCGCCCGCGCCTCGACGACCCCTTCGACGATGTTTGCCTGCCCGACAAAGCGCGCGACCTCGGCGCTGGCGGGCCGGTCGTAGACGGCCTCGGGCGTGTCGGCCTGTGCGATGTGCCCGCCGAACATCACCACCACGCGGTCTGACATGGTCATCGCCTCGGCCTGGTCGTGCGTCACATACAGGGTCGAGATGCCGACACGCTTTTGCAGGTCGCGAATGAAGGTTCGCATCTCATCGCGGAGCGTCGCGTCGAGGTTGGCCAGCGGCTCGTCGAGCAGCAGGATCTTGGGTTCGATCACCAGCGCGCGCGCCAGCGCGACGCGCTGTTGCTGCCCCCCCGAAAGCTCGCGCGGGTAGCGGCCCCCCATGCCCCCCAGCTGCACTAGATCAAGCACCGCGCGCACCCGTTCGTCGATCTCGGCGCGGGGCTTGCCGCGCATCTCGAGGCCGAAGGCCAGATTGCCGGCCACGGTCATGTGCGGGAACAGCGCGTAGCTCTGGAACACCATGCCGATGTCGCGCTCTTCGGGCGGCAGCTGCGCCACGTCGCGCCCGTCGAACAGGATGCGCCCGCCGTCGATCGTCTCGAAACCTGCCAGGCATTTCAGCGTAGTGGTCTTGCCACAGCCGCTGGGGCCGAGCAGCGAGATGAACTCGCCGTGCTCGACGTCCAGCGAAATGCCGTCGACTGCGGTGGAGCTGCCGTAGCGCTTGACAAGCGACTGAATGGAAACGGTGGTCACGGTCGACCTGCCATCGTCATTTGCCGACCTGCTCATTCCAGCGCTTGGTGATCGCCTCGGCGTTCTTGTTCATGAAGGCCCAGTCCCAGGCGAGGAAGCGATCCATCTCCTTGCCGGAGATCGGGATGTCCTTTTTCAACGAGTCGGGCACCACGACTTTGCGGTTCACCGGCGAGACGAAGAACTCTTTCATCAACACCGTCTGCCCTTCGGGGCTGAGGAGGAAGTCGATGTAGGCATGCGCCGCCGCGGACGGTGCGCCCTGCGGGATGTTGAAGGTCTGATCCCACATCAGCAGGCCTTCTTCGGGCGCGATGCAATCCACCGGCAAGCCCTGATTGCGCAGCCGCGCGATCTCGCCGAAATCGAAGGGCGCCACGACGATCTCGCCGGTCGACATCATCGTGGACATGTTGAAGTCGGTCTGCATCACGCGACCGAGCTCGGCCAGCTTCTTGAAGCCGACATCGATGTTGTGGATGTCGCCGCCATACATCTTGGACGCGAGCATCAGCATCATCTTGCCGGCGGTGTTCTGGATGCTGTACAGACCGATGCGGCCCTTGAACTCGGGGTTGGTCCAGAGGTCTTTCCAGGACTTCGGCGGCGTCTTGACGAGGTCTGTGCGGTAGCCGATGCCGATCGGCGAGACCAGCCCGACAACGCCCCACCCGTCGGCAGCCGCGGTGGCAATGGGGTACAGGTCGGCGTAGTTCGGGATCAACGCGCGATCGAGCTTCTGGAACTGCCCTTCGGCGCGCAGCACCGAGGCGTAGATCTCGTTGGTCATCACCACGCCGTACGGCGACTTGCCGACACCGGCCGCGCGCATCGTGGTCATGTAGGTGCGGCCCAGACCGATGTCAAGCGTGGGCTTGATCTTGGTCTTGGCGGTGAAGGCCGGCACCAGCGTGGCGCGCCAGAACTTCTCCCAGCTGCCCCCGTACGTGGTGATCACCAGCTCTTCGGCCGCCGCGGCGATGCGCGGTATGCCCATGATGCCGCTGCCCATCAGGCCTGCGAGCGCATGCAATACGTGGCGTCTGTTTGCTTGATTCATGGCCTGTCCTCAATGGGTTGATTCTGACATTAATTCTGTATACTGAATTTTCAGAAGCAAGAGTCGTACCACCACCAAGCCCGGGCCAAGACCATGAATCGCATCATCATCGACACCGACCCAGGGCAGGACGACGCCATCGCCTTGCTGGTGGCACTCGGCTCGCCAGGTCTCGACGTGCTGGGGGTGACGACGGTCGCTGGCAACGTGCCGGTGAGCCAGACGGCGGACAACGCGCGCCGCATCCTCGAGCTCGCGGGCCGTGGCCACATCCCGGTGTTCGCCGGCGCCGACCGGCCGTTGCTGCGCCCGCCGCGCCCGGTGCCCGAGATCCATGGCGCCACCGGCATCGACGGCTGGGACTGGGCGCCGGCACAACGCCCGCCCGAGCCGCGTCATGCAGTGGACTGGCTGATCGAGACCGTGCTGCGCGAACCCGCAGGCAGCATCAGTCTCGTCGCGTTGGCGCCCCAGACCAACATCGCTTTGGCGCTGCGCCGCGAGCCTGCGATCGCGGCCAGGCTGAAGCGCGTGGTCTTCATGGGCGGGGGCTACTTCGAGGGCGGCAACATGACCCCGGCCGCCGAGTACAACATCCTGGTCGACCCCGAGGCCGCCGCGATCGTTCTCGGCGCCGGCATGGACGTCACCGCGGTTCCGCTAGATTGCACACACAGCGCACCCGCACCCGTCGACTGGTCGGTGCCGCTCGCCGCGCTGGGCACTGGGGTGGGGAACGCCAGCGCCGGGATGGTGCGTTTCTTCGAACAGTACGGCAACCGCAAATATGCCACCCGTTCGCGCCCACTGCACGACGCGATCGCGGTCGGCGCCCTGCTGTGGCCGGAGCTGTTCGACGGTTGCCTGTGCCCCGTGGACATCGAGTGTGCAGGCCGGCTGACGACGGGCATGACCGTCGTCGACTGGCTGCGCCAGACCGGTGCGCCCGACAACTGCCGCTGGCTGCGCCATTGTCGCGACCCGGCTTTGCTCTATGCCCGCATGCTGGAGTGCCTGAGCCGCCTGCCTTAGCCTCGTGTCCGAAGGGGTGTTGGCGCCGATACCTGAGTAAGCCTGTCACCTCGACCAAGCTGTTGTCCCCCCGGCGCGCCGAACAAGTCGCGCAACGCGCCGACAAGCGAACGGCAGCCTGCGCGTGCTGCCTGACGCTTTCGCGTCGTCCGTCTAGTCTCGATCGCTCCAATCGGTGCGATGTTCGCGCCGCTCCCAGTCTCGACGGTAGTTGTGGTCGCCCTCCCAGCCCCTTCGGAAGCGTCTGCCTTCTCCGCGGTAGGCCGGTTCATAGTAGATGGGCGCTGGCGCGTAGTACGCAGGAGGCGCTGGGCGATAGTAAACAGGCGCAGGCGGCCGGTAGTAGGCGGGTGGGGGTGCCGAATAAGCCGGCGCGGGCTCGTAGTACCCGGGCTCGGCCACACCGATCGCGACCCCTGGAAGGTCGATGCCGACGGACCAGTTTGCCCCGGCACTTGCCGAAGTAGCGCCAAACAGTGCAGCAGCCACTACAGCTGCGGTCGTCGCGAGCTTGAAAAATGCCGAGCGCTTCAGATTCATGAGGGTCTCCGTGAAGCGGCGAATACCGCTCCTATGGTTACCTCAACGTACGCGCCAGCGAGCGCGTGCACCGGTGTATTGCAAAGGACGCGTAAACATCAATGGCGCCCGCGTTACAAGAGGCGGCTTTGGAGCGGGTCGGAATCGAGAGAGCTCAAAAGATGCGGCAGCTGGCATGACCTCCCAGAAGCTGAAGAGGCCGGGCCATGGCATCGTTGCTTCACCAAAGTCGCCCCGGTTTGGGGGACTGCCCCCTTTGGCACCCGCGAGGTGCCCGTCGGCCCTTCGTTCGCGACGCACACCTGATCCAGCACGTCGTTGGCGCGGCCAACCCGCCCGACGCAGTGGGCCAGGAAGGCTTGCCTCTTCACGTTGCTTGCTCCCGCCGGACCATCCGTGCTGCCAGTTGCCTGCGCAGTCGTAGACTGAGTCGGTGAAAGCGTCTGCCGCCTATCCCGTATACCCACACAGGCCCGTCGTGATCGACATAGCGCCTCACGCATCGGGACGCCTTTCGATGAAGAAACAACAAGGCAGGATGGCCTGGGCAATGTAGTCGATGTCCTCGGCCAACACACCACACGCGAAAAAGCTCTCGCGCCAGTGCCGGACGACATCGACGAGTCGATCGATGTGCCCGCGAGCCTCTTCAGCCGACAGACCAAAACGCCCCGCCTGCGACAGGAGGTTGTAGATGCTGGCCGTGCGACCGTA
>JBDUCH010000059.1:0-15769 GCA_040003555.1 Variovorax sp.
GGCTTGGTGTTGACGACGTACGCCTTGAGCTCGTCGTCGTCGATCATGCGGCCCTGCTCCAGATCGATCAGGAACATCTTGCCGGGCTGCAGGCGCCACTTGCGCACGATCTTGTGCTCCGGCACCGGCAGCACGCCCGACTCCGAGGCCATGATGACCAGGTCGTCGTCGGTCACGCAGTAGCGCGACGGGCGCAGGCCGTTGCGGTCGAGCGTGGCACCGATCTGACGGCCGTCGGTGAAGACGATCGACGCCGGGCCGTCCCACGGCTCCATCATGGCGGCGTGGTATTCGTAGAACGCGCGGCGCCGCTCGTCCATGGTGTCGTGTTGTTCCCACGGCTCGGGAATCATCATCATCACAGCCTGGCTGATCGGGTAGCCAGCCATGGTCATGAGTTCGAGGCAGTTGTCGAAGGTGGCGGTGTCGGACTGGCCGGCAAAGCTGATCGGATACAGCTTTTTGAGGTCGGCCGCGAGCACCGGCGAGGACATCACGCCTTCGCGCGCCTTCATCCAGTTGTAGTTGCCCCGCACGGTGTTGATTTCGCCGTTGTGGGCGACGTAGCGGTACGGATGGGCCAGCGGCCACTTCGGGAAGGTGTTGGTCGAGAAGCGCTGGTGCACCAGGCCGATGGCCGAGACGCAACGCTCGTCGGAAAGATCAAGGTAGTACACGCCCACCTGGTCAGCCAGCAGCAGGCCTTTGTAGACCACCGTGCGGCTCGACATGCTCGGGACGTAGTACTCCTTGCTGTGCTTGAGCTCCAGGTTCTGGATGTTGGCACTGGCGGTCTTGCGGATCACGTAGAGCTTGCGCTCCAGCGCGTCCTGCACGATCACGTCGTTGCCGCGGCCAATGAACACCTGGCGCAGGATCGGCTCGGTCTTCTTCACCGCCGGCGACATCGGCATGTCGCGGTTGACCGGCACGTCGCGCCAGCCCAGCAGCACCTGGCCTTCCGCCTTGATCGCCCGCTCCATCTCCTGTTCGCAGGCCATGCGCGATGCATGCTCCTTCGGCAGGAAGATCATGCCGACGCCATATTCACCGTACGGCGGCAGGCTCACGCCCTGCCTGCCCATCTCCTCGCGGTACAGCGCGTCCGGGATCTGGATCAGGATGCCGGCGCCGTCGCCCATCAGTTTGTCAGCGCCCACTGCGCCGCGATGGTCGATGTTTTCGAGGATCTTGAGCGCCTGTGTCACGATGTCGTGCCGCTTCTCGCCCTTGATGTGGGCCACAAAGCCCAGGCCGCAAGCGTCGTGCTCGTTCGCGGACGAATAGAGCCCGTGTTGTTCCAGGTGTTGGATCTCGGCATCCGTGGTCATAGGGCGCACTCCTTCATTTTTTTCGCAGGGAAACGGAGGATATTGCGTTGCACAAATAATGCCAAGAACTTTAATAAGGGTCAGATCCCCATTAAATCCAGATGCCGCCGGGTAACCATTATTTGGGGACAGATTAATACTCAAGCGATTCTTACACCCGACTGGCGAACGCCGAGGCCCTCAGGACGAAGATTCTTTGGGTCGGCGCCCGGCCCGCGCCTTGGTCACGCGTCGCGGAGTCGCCGCCTGCAATTTTTCAACAAAACCGGCGTCGCCGGCAGCCCAGCCCTGAAGCGTGGCTTCCGTCAGCAGGGTCTGGTCGCGCAGCGGAATGCCGGCGCGCACCAGATCCGCGTAAGCCGCCTCCCTAGCGAAAGGCGTGTTGCCGAGTGCCCAGTAGAGCGGGTGCGGCGTGACCAGCCGATCGGTGGTCACGCCGATGTAGTGGTGGTGGCTCGACCACGGAAAGTCGCGTGGTTCCACGACCAGGCCGGCGCGCACCGGATTGAGGTCGATGTAGGCCATGCACGCGAGCAGATAGCGATCGGTCTGGATCAACGTGGAGCGATAGCGCCCTTCCCACAGTGTGCCGGTGCGCTGGTGCCGGTCGTTGAACCAGCGCACGTAGCTGCGCCCGACCGCCTGCATCAACTTCGGCAAGCCGTCGTCGGTGCCGGGCGTGGCCAGCAGATGGAAGTGGTTGCCCATGAGCACGTACGCATGCAGCGCCACACCGAAGCGTGGCGCGTGTTCGGCCAGCAGATCCAGCATGCGCTCGCGATCGGTGGCGTCTAGAAAGATCGGCTGCCGGTTGTTGCCGCGCTGGATCACATGGTGTGGCTGATCCGCAAGCGTGAGGCGGGGCAGACGCGCCATTGCAAGTGCCCCGGTTCAGGCCGGCAGGCGGAAGCGCGTCTCCAGCAGCGCGTCCAGCCCGAACTGCGACAGCAACTCGCGCAGCCGCTGCGCGGCGCCGGCTTTGCGCTGCCCGGTGTGGCGCGCGATGATCAACTCGTTCTTCATGCTGTGCTCCCAGCCGACCAGCTCGGTCACCGTGACCTGGTAGCCATGCGCTTCGAGTAGCAGGCAGCGCAGCACGTTGGTGAGCTGGCTGCCGATTTCGCGCGTGTGCAGTGGATGGCGCCACAGTTCGGCCAACGGCGTGCGCGCCAGCGCCAATGCCTTGGTTTCCCGCAGGCAGGCCGCGACCTCGGCCTGGCAACAAGGCACCAGCACCATGAAACGCGCCTGCTTGGCCAGGCCGAACGCAATCGCGTCGTCGGTCGCGGTGTCGCAGGCGTGCAACGCAGTGACCACATCGATCTGCGCCGGCAATTCGGGCGAGTCGGCCGACTCGGCCACCGTGAGGTTCAGGAACGCCATGCGCTCGAAGCCGAGCCGCGTCGCCAGCGCCTTCGATTGCGCGACCAGTTCGCTGCGAGTTTCGATGCCATAGACCCGCCCCCCGCCCAGCGCCTTGAAAAACAGGTCGTAGATGATGAAGCCGAGGTACGACTTGCCGGCGCCGTGGTCGGCCAGCGTGGCTTGCGCGCCCTCTCCCGGCAACTCGCGCAGCAGCTTCTCGATGAACTGGAACAGGTGATAAACCTGCTTGAGCTTGCGCCGCGAGTCCTGGTTGAGCCGGCCTTCGCGCGTGAGGATATGCAACGCCTTGAGCAACTCGACCGACTGCCCCGGGCGTACCGCATCCGCCAATTCGGCTTCGGCGCGGGCGGCTCGGACGGGCTTGGCGAGCGTCTTCATGGCGTGGCCGCTCCGGGGCCGACATCGAGCGCGGCCCAGCCTGCCGAACCCAGCGCCTGCAAGGTGTCGATGTTGCGTTCGAAGATCGCTTCGGCTTCAGGGAACGCGTCGACTGCGCGGCTCACGCTGTCTTCGCGCAGCAGATGCAGCGTGGGATACGGCGCGCGGTTGGTCGCGTTGCCGATGTCGCCGTGGTCGGTGCCGCCGAACTGGAACCGCGGATGAAAGCTGGCGAGCTGCAGCACGCCATCGAAGCCGGCACGTGCCAGCTTGCGCTCGGCGCGCGCTGCGAGGTCGTTGAAATCGAGAAAGTCAGGCAAGGTGTTGGGCGCAATCAAAAGCGTAGTGTCGCGCACCGACGCATCGCATGCGACAAGGGCCTCGGCCTCGGCCACCAGTGCACCGATCAATTGATGCTCATCCTCTGCCAGATAGACCGCCCAGTGGATCTGCGCTTTTACATGCACTGCCTTGGCGAACGGGCACAGGTTGAGCCCGATCACGGCGCGCGCCAGCCAGCGCTCGGTGTCCGCAACTGCCTGCGCGGCGGTCACGGGGGCGGTCATGCGGAGGCACCCCGCGATGCTGCTGGCAGGCGGGATGCCAGCGCGATGCCTGCCAGCGAACACGCCAGCGCGACGACCCACGTCCACTGCCAGCCGCCAGCGCGATGCGCGATCCAGGCGACCAGTGGCGGCGCGATGAACTGCCCGAGCGCGGAGGCCTGCTGCATCATGCCGACGGTGGTCGACACGGTCGAAGGCCCCGGCGCCAGTCGAACCGACAGCATGAACAGCGTGGCGGGCACCATGCCGCCCGCCAGCGAAAACACGCAGACTGCCGCATAGCGCAACGCCGCCGGCAACATCAATGCGTCGGCGCCCTGCCCCCATTGCGCGAAAGCCGCCAGGCTGCCGAGTGCCATCGCGGTGAAGCCCCATCGCAACAGTCGGGCGGGCGCCGCACCTTGCTGCAACCAGCGGCCGCCCGCGACGTTGCCGACGATGTTCATGGCGGCGGCCAACGCCGTGAGCACCGCGCTCCAGTTGGAAGTCACGCCGGCCTCGGCATAGATCGCGGGCAGAAACCCGATCACCGCCATCCACTGCGCGGAATAGACCGCGAACGCGAGTGAGACGGTCCACGGCCCGGCTGCGCCGAGCGTGGCGCGCAAGCGTTCGGGCCAGTCCGTGCTTGCCGTGGCGATCGCACGGAGGCGATCGGGCGGCACCACCGCTGCCACCCACAGCGTGGTGGCGGCCGACAACAGGGCCAACGCCCACCACCAACCCGGCCAACCTGCCCACGCTATCAAGGGCGGGCCGCAAAGCAGTGCCAGCGCCACGCCGAGCGGCATGTAGGCTCCCCAAAGGCCCAATGCGGCCTTCTCTGCCCCGGGTGGCGCCATCGCGCGGATCAACCCCGGCGCAGGCATCACGGTCAGCAGGAAACCCACGCCCTCGAGTGCGCGCAGGGCCAGCAGCCAGACCACCACTTGCGGCGCACCGATGTGTCCGACAAGGCCACCGAGCAGGCTGGCCAGCGTGACGATCGAAAGCCCGATCAGCATGCTGCGTCGCAGCCCGATCGTGTCGGCCGCGAGCCCGACCGCGAGGCCCAGCGTCATGCCTGCCAGTTGCACCAGCGACAGCATGAAACCAGCCTCGACCAGGGTCAGGCCGAGGCTCACCTGCAGGGCCGGCACGGCCGGCGGCAGCTTGCCGAGATGCAGGGCCACGCCGACGCCGGCCGCAATGACGGCCAGGGCCGCGGGCGGCACACGTGATCGTTCGGCCACTGCGCTCATAACACCCAGCGCCGCCCGGTGAGGCGCTCGTGCTCGCGCATCGCGAAGCGATCCGTCATGCCGGCGATGTAGTCGGCCACCGCGCGCTCCCGGTCGGTGCGATCGGCGAAGGAGTCCGCCATTTCGTCGGGCGCGTCGCGGTAAGCCGAGAACAGCTCTTTCACAACCTCCTGCGCTTGCGTGGTGGTTTGCATGACCTGCGGGTGCCTGTACAGGTTGCGAAACAAGAACTGCTTCAGGGCCGTCGACTCAGCTCGCATGGCCGTGCTGAACAGCACGAGCGGCCCGGCCCGTCGCGCCACGTCGGCATCAACGGGCGCGGCGGCATCGAGCGCGGCGCGCGTGGCGTCAATCACGTCGTACACCTGCGCGCTCAGCATACGGCGGATCGCCTCGTAGAGCACGCGCCGGCCTTGCAGTTGCGGATGGTCGGCCATGGTCTCGGCGCGGTAGCGCTCGAACAGGTCGACCTCGGCCAGATCCTCGATACGGATCAGCCCCGAGCGCACACCGTCATCGATGTCGTGGGCGTTGTAGGCGATCTCGTCGGCCAGGTTGCAGAGCTGCGCTTCCAGCGAGGGCTGGATTCGATCGACAAAGCGGCGCGCAACACCGTCGGGCTCGGCCGCTTCGAGCCGCTCGGCGTTGGCACGCGAGCAGTGCTTCAGGATGCCCTCGCGCGTCTCGAAGCTCAGGTTGAGACCGTCGTACTGCGGATAGCGGTGTTCGAGTTCGTCGACCATGCGCAAGCTCTGCAGGTTGTGCTCGAAGCCGCCGTGCCCGGCCATGCAGGCATCGAGCGCGTCCTGCCCCGCATGTCCGAACGGCGTGTGGCCCAGGTCGTGCGCCAGCGCGATCGCCTCCACGAGGTCTTCGTTGAGTTGCAGCGCGCGGCCGATCGAACGGCCCAATTGCGCGACCTCGAGCGAGTGCGTGAGACGGGTGCGAAACAGGTCGCCTTCGTGGTTCAGGAAGACCTGGGTCTTGTAGACCAGCCGGCGAAACGCAGTCGAATGGACAATCCGATCGCGGTCGCGCTGAAACGCGTTGCGCGTCGGTGCAGGTGGCTCAGGATGGCGGCGGCCACGCGAACGGGCGGGATCGCAGGCGTAGCAGGCGAGTGCTGTCATCTCGAGCCAGAAAGGCCTGAATCGCCCGGCCTGCGGGCGCCGGACGGCCTCCTTTCGACAGCACCCGTCAAACGGCGCAGCATTCCGCCAGCACCTCGCGCACCAGTGCTTCGGGCGCGGCGCGCATCACGGCAGAACCGGGCCGCTCCAGCAGTACGAATCGGATCTCGCCACCCTCGGATTTCTTGTCGATGCGCATAAGCTCGAGGTAGCGCTCGGCGCCCAGTGCGGGGGCCACCACCGGGAGTCCGGCGCGCTCGACCAGCGCGGTGAATCGCGTGACGAAGGCTTCGTCGACGCCGCCGAGGCGCTGCGACAACCGGGCCGCCATCACCATGCCGCAGCCGACCGCCTCACCGTGAAGCCATTCTCCATAGCCGAGGCCCGACTCGATCGCGTGGCCGAAGGTGTGGCCGAAGTTGAGGATGGCGCGCAGGCCGGCCTCGCGTTCGTCCTGGCCCACGACCTCGGCCTTGATCTCGCAACTGCGCTTTACCGCATGGGCCAGCGCTTCGGGATCGCGCGCGACCAGCGTATCGACGTTCGCTTCGATCCAATCGAAAAACGCCATGTCATAGATCGGCCCGTACTTGATGATCTCGCCCAGGCCAGCGCTGAGTTCCCGCGCCGGCAACGTAGCGAGCGTGCCCAGGTCGCACAGCACAAGTTGCGGCTGATAGAAGGCGCCGATCATGTTCTTGCCGAGCGGATGGTTGATGGCCGTCTTGCCGCCCACCGATGAATCGACCTGCGCCAGCAGGGTGGTCGGCACCTGCACGAACGGCACGCCGCGCATGTAGCTGGCGGCGGCAAAACCAGTCATATCGCCGACCACCCCGCCGCCGAGCGCGAATAGCACGGTCTTGCGATCGCAGCCATGGCTAAGCAGCGCGTCGAATATCAGGTTGAGCGTGGGCCAGTCCTTGTGGGCTTCGCCGTCTGGCAGCTCCAGCAGGTGCACGGAGCGGAAGCGCTGGCGCAGCACGGTGCAAAGCCGCCTCGCATAGAGCGGCGAAACCGTGGTGTTGCTGACGACCATGGCGCTGGTCGCGGCGGGCAAGGCGTCGTAGCTGTCCGGATCGTCCATCAACCCGTTTCCGATCAGGATCGGATAGCTGCGATCGCCGAGTTCGATCTCGACACGTTCCAGGGTGGCGTTCAGGGGCATTCCCCGAGTTTAGGCGCAGCGCGCAACCCCGTCAGTCGTGCGGAAGCTCAGGCGGCGGCTCGGGCACGACGACACCGGCCAGCTCAAGCTGCATCACGATGATGTTGACGAGCATGGCGATCGATGGCCGGCCCGTCTCCACCACGTCATGCGCCGTCTCGTTGTACAGCGGGTCACGCGCGCTGTGCAGTTCGCGCAAACGGCCCAGCGGGTCGGCCACCTGCAGCAACGGGCGCTTGACGTCGTGGCGCAGGCGCCGGAACAGATCCTCCGGCGTGGAGCGCAGGTAGATGACGTGGAAATGATCGTGCAGCTGCGCACGATTGCATTCGCGAAGCACCGAGCCACCGCCGGTTGCCACCACGCCCGAGGGGTTCGCCGACAAGTCGGCAATCACCTGCTGTTCAACATCCCGGAAACGGGTCTCACCCTCGCGCTCGAAGTAGTCGCGAATCGAGCAGCCGACGCGCTGCTCGACGACCTGGTCACTGTCGATGAAAGGAAGTTGCAGGCGCTGCCCGAGGCGCCGGCCCACTGCAGATTTTCCGGAGCCGGGCAAGCCGACGAGCGCGACCGCCATGCGGTTCAGCAAACACCGCGCGCGTCAGCGCGCAGCGTTGCGGTCGGTGATCATTTTCGGGGTAATGAAGACGAGCATTTCGGTTTTGGTGGCAGTGCGATTGCGCGTGCGGAACAGTGCACCGACAACAGGCACTTCACCCAACACCGGCACGCGCGATTCGTCAGTGGATTCGGTGAGTTCGAAGATACCACCGATGACCACCGTGCCGCCGTTCTCCACCAGCACCTCGGTTTGCACGTGCTTGGTGTTGATCGCGAAGCCGGCCGTGGTCGCCTGGCCGACCGTGTCCTTGTTGACGTCGAGCGTCAGGATGATGTTGCCTTCGGGCGTGATCTGCGGCGTCACTTCGAGCTTGAGGTTGGCCTTGCGGAAAGCAATCGACGTTGCACCGCTGGAAGTGGCCACCTGGTACGGCAGTTCGGTGCCCTGCTCGATCAGCGCCTTGGTCTGGTCGGCCGTCACCACACGCGGGCTCGACACCACCTTGCCCTTGCCATCGGCTTCGAGCGCGGAGATTTCAAGGTTCAGCATGCGCGAGAAGCTGGAGTTGAACAGCGAGATCGCGAACGTGCCTGGCGCATTGCCGCTACCGCTGGGGCTGGTCGCCGGCAAGTTGATGAAGTTCTGGTTCGTGAAGGTGGTGAGTGCGCTGCCCGCCGTGGTGGCCGTGGCTGCGGTCACGACCGGCATGACACCCAGGTTGCCGAACACGCGGTTGCCATTGGCCGAGCCGACGCTCGCGCCTGCAGCGCCACCGCCGAGCTTCACCCCCAGCGATTTTCCGAAGGTATCCGACGCCTCGACGATGCGCGCCTCGATCAGCACCTGGCGCACCGGCACGTCGAGCTTCACGATCAATTCTGCAACCTGCGCCAGACGGGATGGAATGTCGGACACGAACAGCTGGTTGGTTCGCGACTCCGCGATCACACTGCCGCGGGCGCTGAGGATGCGGGTTGTACTTGAACCACCGCCGCCGCCCGCGGAAGCGCCGCTACCGGTCAGGCCGCCAGCGATTACCAGTGCCTTGGTGTAGTTCAGCTGGAATGACTGGGTACGCAGCGGCTCCAGATTCTCGATCGCGGCCTTGGCCTCGAACTCGAGCTTTTCCTTGGCGTTGATCTCGTCCTTGGGCGCGATCCACAGAACGCTGCCGTTCTTGCGCATGCCGAGGTTCTTGGCCTGCATGATGATGTCCAGCGCCTGATCCCATGGCACGTCCTTCAAGCGGAGCGTGAGCGCCCCGGTGACGGAGTCGGAGGTCACGATGTTGAAGTTGGTGAAATCGGCGATCACCTGCAGCAGCGAACGGATCTCGATGTTCTGGAAGTTGAGCGAGAGCTTTTCGCCGTTGTAGCCGGTGCCTTGCGTAAGCTTGGTCGGATCGATCTTGCGTGGGCGCACCTCGACTACGAATTGGTTTTCGCTCTGGTAAGCGCTGTGCTCCCATTCGCCTTTCGGCTCGATGATCATGCGCACCCGGTCACCCGATTGCTGCGTGGTGATAAGTTGCACGGGTGTGCCGAAATCGGCCACATCGAGGCGCCGGCGCAGGCCCTCGGGCAAAGTCGATTTGGTGAATTCGACCACCAGGTTCTTGCCTTGCTGGCGGATGTCGACACCGACCTGGTTGTTCGGCAGGTCAACGATCACGCGACCGGTGTGATCGGAACCCAGGCGGAAATCGACGTCACGCAACGGCAGCATGTCGCGATTGCGGTTCTCGGCGAACGCACCCTGCGCAGAGGCCACGAGCGCCGGGCCGGCAACCGGCTCCAGCGAGACCAGCAACGATTTTCCCTGGATCTCGGTCTTGTACGCAGTCGCCTGCTTGAGGTTCAGAACCAGGCGCGTGCGTTCGCCGGCTTGCACCACGTTGACCGAACGCAGATTGCCCTGGTTCACGTCGATGGCGGAGCGGCCAATGGCGTTGGTGACGCCGGGGAAGTCCAGCGCGATGCGGGCCGGAGTCTGGATGGCGAAGCCGGTCGGCGGTGCCGTCAGGGGCTGCGTCAGGTCGATGCGGATCACCTCGGAACCCGACTGCATCGAAGTGGTGACGGCTTCGATGGCGTTCTGCGCATGCACGGCAGCAGCGGCGCCAAGGGCCAGCAGCATCACGCCGGCGGCGCGCAGCCATGTGGCGATAGTGGTTTGTTCTTGCTTCATTTCGACCTCTCTTGCAACTGCAGCGTCGCCACGCGTTCGATCCATTCACCGGCGGCGTCCTGCACGATTTCACGCAAGCCGAGTTCGGTTTCACTGATGCGGGTGATGAGCCCGTAATTGAGTCCCAGATGATCCCCGACCCGCACCTGGTAGAGCAGCTTGTCGACGCTGATCAGCGCCACCGGTTTGCTGTTGCGATTCAAGCTGCCGACCATGGCCATCGAGTCGAGCGGGAAAGCTTCCAGAGCTTCCTTGCGACGCGCCAGTTCGGGGGCAATCAAGCCCGAAGTGCTGGGCTGATTCGAATCGCGGCGAAGCGCCTGGGTCAGCTTCTGGATATTGAAAGGCTCCATCGACGCAACCTCGGTGTAGGCCTGCGGCGTGAACTTCTTGGGCTCGGAGATGGGCGCGACGGTTGGCCGCACCTGCGCGCGCTGGTCTGTCATCCAGCGTTGCAGTTCTTCCCGATCCGAGCCGCCACATCCACTCAGACCGACCACGGCGGCAGTCAGCCAGATCAAATGGATAAATTTCATTTCTTGGCTCCGGGCGCTGCAGCCTTCTTCTGGGCGGCCTGCTCGTCCTGATCGAGATAGCGGAAGGTGCGCGCCGTCGCATCCAACGTCAGCGCGCCATCCTTTTGCGGAACCACAGAGAGATTGTTCAGTGTCACGATGCGCGAGAGATTGGCAATGTCGGCCGCAAACGCACCCATGTCGTGATATCGGCCGGTCACGCGCACGGCGATCGGCAACTCGGCGTAGTAGTCCTTCACAATCACCTGTCCCGGGCGAAACAGCTCGAATTGCAGACTGCGGCCGAGCCCGGCCTGGTTGATATCGGACAACAACGCGTCCATTTCGGCTTTGCTGGGCAGTTGCTTTTCGAGCAATGTCACGTATTGCTGCACCTGTTCACGCTGTTTCTTGAGCAAGTCAAGATTGGCGGCCTGGGCCACTTTCTTCTGGTAGTCGGCCCGCAACACCACTTCTTTCGCCCGCTCGGCTTCGAGCGCGTCGTTCGAATTGGTGAGCCAGACGAACCAGAGCGCGACCAGCACCAGGATCGCCACCAGCACGCACAGTGCATAGCGCGGAACCGCCGGCCAGACGGAGGGGTCGTTCGGATTGAGACCGCGAAACTGATCGCCGAACTGGCGCATTGAAGCGGCAAGGTCGATATTGGGGGCGGAGCGTCGTGTGGCCATGGCTGCTCCTATCCTTTGGCCGCCGGGGAGGCGGCAGGTATTGCACCGGGCGGCGGCTTCTGGGCGTCGGTCGGTCGCTTGACCCCGATCCGCATCGTGAAGTTGGCGACCCGGCGTTGATCACGCGGGCTCAGCGCCACGGTTCCCGCAGTGATCTCCACCAGTTCAGGCTTGACGAGCCACGGGCTGTTGTTGCCAAGATTGCGCAGCAACTCCGAGACACGCTCATTCGACTGCGCGACACCCTGCAGGGTGACCGCCTGGTTTTCCTGCTTCATGCTGGAGAGATAAACGCCGTCCGGCAGTTGCCTGACCAGTTCGTTCATCAGGTGCACCGGCAGATTGCGGTCGCCCTGGAGGTCTTCGACGGCCTGTTGACGCGCCCGCAGCGCGGCAATCTCGGTTTGAAGGGTCGAAATCTCCTTGATCTCGGCTTCGAGCTTTGTGATTTCGGATTGCAGGTAGACATTCTTGGCCTGCTGGCTGGAAATCTGGGCTTCGTACCAGACATAGGCAGCACCCGCAATGAGCCCCCCTGCCAAGGCAGCGGCGCCGAGCGACGCGTAAAAAGTCTCGCGGCGACGCTTGCGCGCCGCCTCGCGGTGCGGAAGCAGATTGATCAGAATCACTGCACAAACCTCCGCATGGCCAGCCCGCAGGAAGTCAGATAGGACGGCGCCTCGCGCCGTACCTTCTTCTCCCGGATGCCGGCGCCAAACTCCATTCCGTCGAACGGATTCACCAAAGAACAGGCGAACGACGTCTGACGTGTTACGGCGCTGGTCAGACCGGGCAATGCCGCGGAACCGCCCGCCAGCAGGACATAGTCGACGCGGTTGTGCGGCGTACTCGTAAAGAAAAACTGCAAGGCACGGGCGATTTCCTGCGCGATGCTTGCCACAAATGGCTTGAGCACGCCGGCGCCGTAGTCGTCAGGCAGATCACCGCTGCGCTTCTTCGTTTCGGCTTCTTCGGTAGAGAAACCGTATTGGCGCACGATCAACTGTGTCAGTTGCGCGCCCCCAAAAGCCTGATCGCGGTCGTACAAGACTTCCTGGTTGCGCAGCACCTGCATGCTGGTGGTGTATGCGCCAACTTCGAACAAGGCAACTACCGCATCGCGGCCCTGCCCCGGCAATTGCTCGATCAGGCGCGCCGTCGCAAGGCGCGAAGCATAAGACTCCACATCCAGAATCATCGCCTTGAGGCCGGCCGCTTCGGCCAGCCCCTGGCGATCCTGAACCTTCTCCTTGCGCGATGCCGCGATCAGGACTTCCACATCGCCGGCCGAATTTGCGTTCTGACCCATGACGCAGAAGTCGAGACTCACTTCGTCGAGCGAGAACGGAATGTATTGGTTGGCCTCAGACTCGACCTGGATTTCGAGCTCCTGCTCGCTCATACCACCCGGCAGGACGATCTTTTTCGTAATCACCGCCGATGGTGGCAGCGCCAGCGCGACATTCTTGGTGCGGGTGCCGCTCTTGCGCACCACGCGGCGCACCGCTTCGGCCACTTCGTCGAACTTCTCGACGTTGCCGTCGGTGATCCATCCGCGCTCCAAAGGCTCGATCGCGCAGCGCTCGAGCACGAATTTGCCGGAGGCATCACGGCCAAGCTCGACCAGCTTGACGCTGGACGAACTGACGTCCAACCCGAGCAAGGGCGCAGGCTGACGACGAAACAACGATCCCAGAGCAGTCAAGTTCGATCCCATCCGTTTGTAACGATTGGAAATATTTGCGAGTGGTTGCATGCTATCAGCAAGCATCCCGGCCGACCAAGTGGCGAACCCCATGGAAGCCACGATTCGTTGTCAAAAGTTGACGCTAATGTACGGTTTTGCAACTTACGTCACGGGCTGGTTCGTTTGACGGCAGGGTGCAGATAAGCGCGCTTCCAGGGAGCGGGCTTTTTATAATGGCAGTTGACTCCGCTATCTCACATGCCCGAAAAAACAAATGCCTCCGGGCCTGCCAAGACCACCTCTGCCAACCCCAAGCGCCCTGCGTGGCTCAGATGGTTGCTGCGAATTTTTTTCTGGGCAACCGGCATTGCCCTCGCAGGCGCGTTATCGCTGGCGTTTGTGATCGCGGTCGCGCTGGCGGTCGCCTACCCCAACCTGCCAGACATCTCTGAGCTCGCCGACTACCGCCCCAAACTGCCGCTGCGGGTGTTTTCATCCGAAGGCATCCTGATCGGCGAGTTCGGCGAAGAGCGGCGCAACCTCACGCCGATCGACACCATCCCGAAGGTCGTGAAGGATGCGGTTCTGGCCGCCGAAGACGCGCGCTTCTACAGCCACGGTGGCGTCGACTACAAAGGCGTGATCCGCGCCGGCCTGGCCAACGTCAACAAGGTGAAGAGCCAGGGGGCCTCGACCATCACGATGCAGGTTGCGCGCAATGTCTATCTCAGTTCCGAGAAAACGCTGACCCGCAAGATCTACGAGATTCTGTTGACCTTCAAGCTGGAGCACCTGCTGAGCAAGGATCAGATTTTCGAGATCTACCTGAACCAGATTTATCTGGGCAACCGTGCCTATGGCTTTGCCGCGGCATCGGAAGCCTATTTTGGCAAGCCGCTGAAAGACATCACGATCGCACAGGCGGCGATGCTGGCCGGCCTGCCCAAGGCGCCGGGCGCCAACAACCCCGTCAACAACCCCGCGCGTGCGCGCGGGCGCCAGCTCTATGTGATCGACCGCATGCAGGAAGCCGGTTTCATCACGGCCGAGCAGGCCGCCGAAGCCCGCAAGGAAGAACCGCACCTGCGCGACGCGCAGGATCCGAACCGGCTGCATGCCGAGTACGTGGCTGAAACCGTGCGCCAGCTCATGTATGCGCAGTACGGCGACACGACCTACACCCGTGGGCTCAAGGTCTACACCACGGTGGTGGCGGCAGATCAAGCGGCGGCCTACAAGGCGCTGCGCAAGGGCATCATGGATTTCGAGCGGCGCCAGATTTACCGGGGTCCGGAGAAGTTCGTCACACTGCCGAACGACGCCCAGGAACTC
Organism: Variovorax sp.; assembly: GCA_040003555.1. GTDB lineage: Bacteria > Pseudomonadota > Gammaproteobacteria > Burkholderiales > Burkholderiaceae_C > Variovorax. The sequence goes on from JBDUCH010000059.1 coordinate 14,179, forward strand.
GACGAGGCGGTCGATGACGCGCTGGCCGAACACCCTGACAACGGCGATGTGATGTCGGCCGTCGTGCTCAAGGCCACGCCAAAAGAGCTCACGGCGATTCGCGGCAACGGCGAAACCCTGACCATCACCGGCGACGGCCTGAAGCCGGCGCAGTCGGGACTCTCCGACAAGGCGCCGCCCAACATCAGGATCCGCCGTGGTGCCGTGATCCGCGTGGCGAAGACGCCCAAGAACGCCTGGGAAATCACCCAGTTGCCGGAAGTGGAAGGCGCTTTCGTGGCAGTGGATCCACGCGACGGCGCCATCAAGGCGCTGGTGGGCGGCTTCGACTTCGACAAGAACAAGTTCAACCACGTCACGCAAGCCTGGCGCCAGCCGGGCTCCAGCTTCAAGCCCTTCATCTACTCGGCGGCGCTCGAAAAAGGCTTCTCGCCGGCGACCGTCATCAATGATGCGCCGTTGTTCTTCGATGGCAGTACCACCGGCGGAACGCCCTGGGAGCCGAAGAACTACGACGGCACCTTCGAAGGCCCGATGTCGATGCGCCGCGCACTGATGCGATCGAAGAACATGGTGTCGATCCGCATCCTGCAGTCGATCGGAACCCACTACGCGCAGGACTGGATCACCAACTTCGGTTTCGAGCGCGAGAAACATCCGGCCTATCTGCCAATGGCGCTGGGCGCGGGGTCGGTCACACCGATGCAGATGGCGACGGCGTACTCGGTGTTTGCCAATGGCGGCTACCGCGTCAATCCTTACCTCGTCACGCGCGTCACCGACCACAAGGACAAGGTGCTGGTCGACAAACAGCCGCCTCTGCTGAACGAAACCATGCGCGCGATCCCGCAGCGCAATGCCTTCATCATGGACAGCCTGCTGCAATCGGTGGCCAGCGGCGGCACCGCCGCCAAGGCGCAAGCCACGCTCAAGCGCACCGACATCTATGGCAAGACCGGCACCACCAACGACTCGCTCGACGCCTGGTTCGCCGGCTTCCAGCCAACCATGGCGGCCATTGCCTGGATGGGTTACGACACGCCGCGCAAGCTTGGCGACCGGGAAACCGGCGGCGGCCTGAGCCTGCCGATCTGGATCACGTTCATGGAAACAGCGCTCAAAGGCGTGCCGGTGGCCGAGTTGCCAGCGCCGGGCGGCGTCGTGAACGTGGGCGGCGAGTGGTACTTCGACGACTATGCGCCGGGTCGCAGCGTGGCAAGCCTGGGCGTTGACGCGGCGCCCGCGCCTGCAGAGGCTTTGGCTGGCGTGCCAGTGAGCCCCCCCGCGCCGCCGGAAGAACGCAACAAGATCCTGGATCTTTTCAGAAACTGATCGCCCGGGCGGTCGATCAGCCTGCGGCGAACTGCAGCGGCTGGCCGCCCTGCGCCGTCGCCTCGCGCGACAGGTTGGCGAACAACTCTTCTCCCGTCTTGGTGTCGACCCAGACGTTGCCGTCATGGCGGTAGTGGTAGCCGCCTGAGCGTGCCGCCAGCCAGATCTCGTGCAGAGGCGGCTGCAGGTTCACGATCAACTGGCTCTTGTTCGGAAACGTGATGGTGATCATCCCGCCCACACGCTGGTTGTCGATGTC
>JBDUCH010000060.1:0-15760 GCA_040003555.1 Variovorax sp.
GGGCTTTCCAGTGGGGCAGTCGAATTCCATGGCGCGACGCCATGGGCCACCCCTGCTGTCCCTGGTACCTGAGAGATTCGCCCCACGATCGGGGTTTGCTCCTTCGGTGGGCCGACGCGGATCGGCCTCTCTCCAGCAAGGAAACGCCCGATTGCGCGGGCGTTTTGTCAGTCCTTTTGCCTGAGCGTTCGGAGGGTTCCTGCGCCTTCGGCGGCCCCGGCTGGCGGGGCGCTCTCCTGACCCCGCCGAGTGTAGTGGATCGCGAAGCCAGGGGGTTTCGCGTCAGTGCACGAACTCGACCGGCGGCAGCAGCCGGTCGATGCGCTCCCGTAGCGATTCGGCGCGCTCCGTGCCAGCGGCCTTCTCGATCTCTGTGAGCATCAGTGCGGCGATGGTCAGCATGGCCTCGCGGTCGCGGGCCTCGCGCAGGGCGTCGCGCATCTGCAGCGCGAACCTGGGGTCGCGCCGCACGAACATGCGCTCGCAGATGTCGAACAGGAACATGCGCGTGGTGGCCAGCGAGCGCTTGCCATCGAAGGTGTCGGTCGATGTCGTGAGGCGCGTCGGCTCGGCCGCAGGTTGCGCTGCGGCCAGCGGGTCGTGCAGGTAGCCGCGCTGCACCAGAACCCGAACCGCTTCTTTGGCTTCGCCCCGGTTGGGGAACAGCGGGCTGAAGTCGGTCAGCGAACGCTGGCCGTCAGCCATCAGCAGCAGCGCGCGCTCGCGCTGGCTCAGGGTGCGCTGGCCGCGCTGCAGCTCGTCGCGGGCCTTGTCGGTCTTGGTGGGAAGCATGGCAGGCGGATCTTTCGGAATCGAGGGCCACAGCATGCTGGCCACGGGTGACACCTTCATGAACCGCCGGCGCCGCCATCACCCCGGGGGCGCCAGTTGCGTCCGCAAATATTCGAGGAACGCGATGATGCCCTGCGGCAAGATGCGCCCGGTCAGGGTCTGCACCTCGATCGCGCGGCCGTTCATGCCGCGTTCGCGGATCGGCGCCGCATGCAGCTCGCCGCGCCGCACGCGGTCGCGCACCGTCACCTCGCCCGATATCGACAGCCCGCCGCCATGCAGCACGAAGTTGGTGAGCGACTCGAAATGGTCGCTGACCAGCACGGGGTCGAACACCAGGCGGCGCTGGCTGCAGCCGATGTCGAACAACTGGCGCACGGTGTTGTCGCGCTCGGGCAGGGCGATCGGGTGCGGGTGCATCTGCGTCAGCGTGACCGAGGGAAAGCGCGCCAGCGCATGGTCGGGCCGCATGATGGCGTACACCGGCGCCACCTGCATGTGCTGCACGTGGATGTCGCGTTCGGCGGCGCGGCTGTAGGTGAGGCCGATGTCCACGTCGCCGTTGAGCACGGCGGTGGTCACCTGGGCGGGAGCAACCACCCGCAGGTGAAACAGGATGCCCGGGTAGTGCGCGCGGAACTCGGCCATCACCCGCGGCAGGAACTCGATCGCGAAGCCCGACGAACTGCCCAGGCGCACGAGCCCGCGCCGCAGCCCCTGCAGTGCCTGGATGTCGGACACCACGCGGTCGGCCTCCATGGCACCTCGGCGCGCATGCGCGGCCAGCAGCTCCCCGGCCGCGCTGGGCGCCATGCCGCGCGCGTGTCGCTCGAACAGCGGCACGCCCAGCAGTTCCTCCAGCGCCGCGACCTGCCGGCTCACTGCCGAGGGCGAAACGCTGAGCCGCCCGGCGGCCTCGCTGACCGAGCCGCTGCGCACGACCTCGAGAAAGTAGCGCAGGGCGGTGTCCTGCAGCCGGTTGGAAAGCATCGATGGCCCTTGGGAGGTTTGCGTAAAACGCAAAGGTAGGTGAACCAAACGGCGATTGTCGTCACGCTGGCGGCGGCTTATTCTGACTTCATCCCGTCACATTTCCCCTGGAGACGCATGCAGATTTCCCCCTCGGCCTCCGTTGCGGCTCGCGCATCGGGCATCGTGGACCTCACGGCCACCGCGCTGTCGCGCGCCATCCATGCCCGCGATGTCTCGTGTGTGGAGGTGCTCGATGCGTTCCTGGCGCAGATCGACCGCTTCAATCCGGTGGTCAATGCCATCGTGGCCGGGGCCGACCGCGAGGCGTTGCTCACCCAGGCGCTGGAGCGCGACGCGCAACTGGCGCAGGGCCGCAGCCTGGGCCCGCTGCACGGTTTTCCGCAGGCGCCCAAGGACATCATGCCGGTGGCCGGCATGGTCACCACGCGGGGCTCGCCGATCTTCCGAGGCCAGGTCACGCCGGCCGACGCGGTGGTGTTCGAGCGCATGCGCGCAGGCGGCGCGCTGTTCGTCGGGCGCACCAACACGCCGGAGTTCGGCCTTGGCGGCCACACCTACAACCCGGTGTACGGCGCCACGCGCAACGCCTTCGACCCGGCGCGCTCGGCGGGCGGCAGCAGCGGCGGCGCGGGCGTGGCGGTGGCGCTGCGCATGCTGCCGGTGGCCGACGGCTCCGACATGATGGGATCGCTGCGCACGCCGGCGGCCTTCAACAACGTGTATGGCCTGCGCACCTCCATCGGCTGCGTGCCGCACGGGCCGACCGAGGAGGTGTTCTTCCAGCAGTTCAGCGTGGCCGGGCCGATGGCACGCGACATTCCCGATCTGGCGATGCTGCTGTCGGTGCAGGCCGGTTTCGATGCGCGCCTTCCGCTCACACGCCGGCACGCCGAGGGCGGCGACTTCCTGAAGCAGCCGCTGGCGCGTGACTTGCGCGGCACGCGCATCGGCTGGCTCGGCGACCTGGGCGGCCATCTGCCGACCGAGCCCGGCGTGCTCGACACCTGCACGCAGGCGCTGCGGCATTTCGAGGCGGTGGGCTGCACGGTCGAGGCGGTGCTGCCGCCGTTCGACCTCGAGCAGATGTGGCGCGCCTGGATCGACCTGCGCAGCTTCGCCGTGTCGGGCGCGAACGCGGGGCTCTACCACGACGCCGCGACACGCGGGCTGCTCAAGCCCGAGGCCGTGTGGGAGATCGAGCGCGGCCTGCAGCTGAGCGGCATGCAGGTGTATGACGCCGCGCGCACGCGCTCGGCCTGGTACCAGGTGCTGCGGGGCCTGTTCGCGCAGTACGACTTCCTGGTTATGCCCTCGGCGCAGGTGTTCCCCTTCGACGTGGCGCTCGACTGGCCGCACGAGGTGGGCGGCCGCGCCATGGACACCTACCACCGCTGGATGCAGGCCGTGGTGCCCGCCACCATGGCCGGCCTGCCGGCGCTGGCCGCGCCCGCCGGCCTCGGTGCGGGCGCGCTGCCGGCCGGCCTGCAGATCATCGGCCCCGCACAGGCCGACATGGCCGTGCTGCAGCTCGGCCATGCCTACGACCAGGCCAGCGGCCACGCGCGGGTGCGCAGCCCCTTGCTCGGCTGAACGTCATTCCCTGTTTCCCCCTTCGTTTTTTCTTGCCTTTTGCCAACCTGGAGCTCCGCACCATGCCGCTGACCCGTTCCCGCTTTCTCTCCTGCCTGCTGGCAGCCGCTGCGGCATGCGCCGCGCCGTCCGCCGTGCTGGCGCAGGGCTACCCCGAGCGACCCATCAAGCTGGTCGTGCCCTTCGCGCCCGGTGGCGCCACCGACATCCTGGGCCGGCTGCTGGCCAGTTCGATGGGCGAGAAGCTCGGCCAGCCCGTGGTGGTCGAGAATCGGGCGGGCGCCGGCACGGTGGTTGCGGCCTCGCTGGTGGCCAAGGCACCGGCCGACGGCTACACGCTGCTGCTTGGCGCCAGCACCACGCTCACGCTGAACCCCGCCATCCGCACGAACCTGCCCTATGACCCGATCCGCAGCTTCACGCCGCTGGGCCTGGTGGCCGACATGGGGCTGCTGCTGGTGGCCGGCAAGGACACGCCGGGCAACTCGCTCAAGGACATCGTGGCCCAGGCCAAGGCCGCGCCCGACAAGTTCTCCTACGGCTCCTTCGGCACCGGCTCCTCGGTGCATTTCGGCGGCGAGATGCTCAAGTCCGCCGCGGGCATCCAGATGGTTCACGTGCCGTTCAACGGCAGCTCGCCCAGCCTCACGGCACTGATGGGCGGGCAGGTGCAGGTGGCGGTGGACACCGTGGTCGCCTCGGCGCCGCTGATCAAGGCGGGCAAGATCCGGCCGATCGCCGCGCTGGGCGCGCGCCGCCTGGCGCTGCTGCCCGACGTGCCGACCGTGGCCGAGAGCGGCTACCCAGGCTTCGACATGGGCACCTGGTTCGCGCTGCTCGCACCGGCCGGGCTGCCCGCCCCGGTGCAGGCGAAACTGGAGGCGGCGCTGGCAGACACCGCGCGCGCGCCCGCATTCAAGAAGAAGCTGATCGAGCTGGGCCTGACGCCGTCGTGGGGCCCTGGCAGTGCACTGCGCGAGCGGGTCGAGCGCGAACTGCCGCTGATGCGCGCGGTGGCTGCACGCGCCGACATCCGGGTCGATTGAGGCCGGCGCTGGGAGCCCACAGCATTCTGTAACGTTGCGACGCGCTCGTGACGCCGGCGCCCAAGACCCCCGTGCTATTTCGCGTAGACCAGATCGCGCAGCGCGAGCGAGATCCAGGGGACGTAGGTGATCACCATCAGGCAGCCGATGATCACCAGCACAAACGGAATCAGGTGCGTCACGATGCGGTCGAGCGAGATGCGCGCCACTGTGCAGGCCGCGAACAGGTTCACGCCGAAGGGCGGCGTGATCATGCCGAGCGCCAGGTTGACCACCATGACGAGCCCGAAGTGCACCGGGTCGATGCCGAAATGCAGCGCGACCGGCGCAAGGATCGGTGCCAGCACGATGATCGCGGCGCTGGTTTCGATGAACATGCCGATGAGGAACAGCGCCGCATTCACGCCAAGCAGGAACATTGCGGGCGACTGGAGCACCTCGCTGAGCCACTGGCCGATCGCGTCGGGCACGCCGGCGCGCGTGATCAGGAAGGCGAACAGGCCCGCGTTGGCGATGATGAACATGATCACGGCCGAGGAGATCACCGACTTGCGCAAGATCACATAGACATCCTTGAGCTTGATCTCGCGGTAGATCACGACGCCGACGACCAGCGCATAGAACACCGCGACCGCCGCGGCCTCGGTTGGCGTGAAGATGCCGCCATAGATGCCGCCGAGGATGATCACCGGCATCGCCAGGGCCCAGCCCGCTCGCCAGGTCGCGCGGCCGAACGGCAGGCGGCCGTCGCCGTCATTCTTACCCCAGCCCTTCCATTTGCAGTAGAGGTAGACGAACAGCATCAGCGCGGCGCTGATCAACAGGCCGGGGCCAAAGCCCGCGATGAACAGTTCGCCGATCGAGACCTCGGCGCTGACGCCATAGAGGATCAGCGGAATCGAGGGCGGGATGATGACGCCGAGCTCGGCGCTCGTGGCCTGAAGGGCCGCGGCATAGCCGGTCGGATAGCCGTGCTTGATCAGCGCGGGCACAAGAATCGCACCGATCGCGAAGGTGGTCGCGACCGAGGAGCCAGACACGGCCGCGAAGATCATGCAGGTCAGCACGCAGGTTATCGGCAGGCCGCCCTGCACGCCGCCCACGATGCTCTTGGCAAACTCGACCAGCCGGCGCGAGATGCCACCGGTTTCCATCAGGTTGCCGGCGAGGATGAAGAACGGAATCGCGGCGAGCGGAAACTTGTTGATCGCGTTGAACATCTCCTTGACCGAGATCAGCATGTTCACGTTCGACACCTGCACGCCGACGATCGAAGCCAGTCCGATCGACACGGCGACGGACACCGACAGTGCAAAGCACAGCACCATCGTCAGGATCATGATCGGGGTCATTGCGCGGTCTCCAGTTCGAGCCGCTTGGGATCGAGAAAATTACCGACGATGCCGAACAGGCAGAAAACCGCGCCCACCGGCAGCGCCAGGTAGGCCCACACCATCGAAAGGCTCTCGAGCCCGGCCATCGACTGCACGCGGCCGCGCATCGCATAGTCCCAGCCCCACCAGAGGATGACCAGCATCAGTGCCAGCGCGGCAATGCTGACCACGAAATCGAGGACGCGCCTGATGCGCGGCGGACTCCAGCGGTAGAGCACGTCCACGCTGACCATCGCGCCCTGGCGAAACGCCATCGGGATGCCGAGGAACACCATCCAGATCAGGCTCATGCGGATTAGGATCTCGCTCCATTCGGCGGGTTGCTCGAGCACGAAGCGCGTAACGACCTGGAACACGCCCAGCGCGGAGGCGATCACCAGCATCGCGCAGGCGGCGATCATCGAGAAGCCGGTGGTCCAGCGCTCGATGCCGAGAAATTTTTCTTTCATCATCTGCAGCCGTGATCGTTGAAAACAAAAAAGCCCGTCAGATGACGCTGAACGGGCGGGCGATGCTATCGGAATAGCACCGTGGCGATCACTTGAAGTTGCGGATCTTGTCGAGATTGGCTTTGCCGAAGTCCTTCTCGAACTGCGCGTTGACCGGTGCCAGCGCTGCGACGAACTTGGCCTTGTCGACGTTGTCGATCACGGTCATGCCCTTGGCGCGCAGGTCGGCCACGCCCTTGGCATCGTCTTCGTCGACGCGAGCGCGATTGGCCTTGGTGGCTTCCTTCGCTGCCTCGAGGAAGGCCTGCTTGTCGGCCGCGCTGAGCTTGTCGAACGAAGCCTTGTTCATCACGAAGATGCAGGGCGAGTAGACGTGGCCTGTGAGCGACAAGTGTTTTTGCACCTGATCGAACTTGGCTGCGATGATGACCGACAGCGGGTTCTCCTGGCCGTCGACCGTGCCTTGCTGCAGCGCCGTGAACACTTCGGGGAAGGCCATCGGCGTCGTGACGATGCCGAAAGTCTTGTAGGCCGCGATGTGCACCGGGTTTTCCATCGTGCGCATCTTCAGGCCCTTGAGGTCCTCGGGCGCCTTCACGTCGCGCTTGCTGTTGGTCATGTGGCGGAAGCCGTTCTCGGCCCAGGCCAGCGCCTTGAAGCCCTTGGCGTCGAACTTGGTCAGCATCTCCTGGCCGATCGGGCCATCGAGCACCGCACGTGCATGAGCCTTGTCGCGGAACAGGAACGGCACGTCGAGAATCTTTGTTTCGGGCACGAAGTTCGGCACCGGGCCGGTCGACGAGAGCGCGAGCTCCTGGGTGCCGAGCTGCACGGCCTCGATCGATTCGCGCTCGCCGCCCAACGCGCCGTTGTAGAACGTCTGGACCTTGTAGCGGCCCGCGGTGCGCTTCTCGACTTCCTTGGCGAACACGTCGATCGCGACACCCTGGTGCGAGTTCTGCGCGGTGGAAATGCTGATCTTCATGGTGGTCTGCGCGAACGCGGCGCAAGCCATGCCCATGCCCAGAACCAGGCCGGCGGCCAGGCGGGTCAATTTCATTGTGTAGTCTCCAGAGAACGGAAAGTCGCGGAAAAGAAGAAGATCTCCGCGGGCAGCCGCTGACTATGCCGCAACGGGAAGCATCACAGCGTCGGGATTTTCACGGACATAGTCGCGCACGATCGCCTCGATGCTCTCGTCGGCGTAGAGCCCGAGTTCGCGGGCGCGTGCCCATTCGAAGCGCCCGGGCCAGCCCGCCACGATCTTCGTGATCGCCGGGTCGGGTGTGCAATCGAGCAGGCTCATGGCCGCAGGGCCGGCCACGCGCTCCAGCGCCTCGGCCATTTCACCCACGCTGACGCAGAGCGATGGCAGGTTCACCGCAGTGCGCGGGCCCCAGTCGGCATGGGGCGTGCTGGCAGCGCGGATCAAACCCTCGATGGTGCGGGCCGGTGACGAGAGCGCCACCAGCGTCTCGGGCGGCACCGGGCAGCGGCCAGGCAGCCCGGCCAGCGGCTCGCGGAACATGCCGCTCAAGAAGCTCGAGGCCGCGCCGTTCGGCTGGCCCGGCCGCACGCTCACCGTCATGAGCCGCACGCTGCGGCCATGCACGAAGCCCTTGCGGCAATAGTCGGCCACGAGCTGTTCGCAGATGAACTTCTGGATGCCGTAGCTGGTTTGCGGCGTCGGCAGCGTGTCGTCTTCGATCACGCGCGGCAGCGGCGGCCCGAACACGGCGAGCGAGCTGGCGAACACCAGCATCGGTCGCGTGTGCTGGGCCCTGCACGCCTCCAGCAAGGCCTGGGTGGCGGCCAGATTGCTGCGCATGCCCAGGTCGAAGTCGGCCTCGCATTCGCCGCTGACAGCGGCGGCGAGGTGAAACACCAGCGCCGTCTCGGCCGGCAACCCGCGCTGTGCGCCATCGGGCGCGAGCAGTTCGGCCAGATCGCCGGTGACCGCATCGACCTTGGGATGCAGCGCCAGATCGTCCGGCGGAGGCACGCGATCGACCAGCGTGAGCGTGGCAATGCGGCGCTCCTTGCCGCCGGCCACACCCAGCCCGCCTGTGGCGAGCAGCGTGCGCGCGAGCCGCACGCCCAGAAACCCGGAGCCGCCGGTGATCACGATGTGCATGATTTTTCTCCTGTGCGACCGAAGGGTACGTGGAAAACGCGCCTGTCGGCGCGTTCCTTCGATGGTGCTACATGCCCACGTAGTTCGGCCCGCCACCGCCTTCCGGCGTGACCCACACGATGTTCTGGGTCGGATCCTTGATGTCGCAGGTCTTGCAGTGCACGCAGTTCTGCGCATTGATCTGCAGCCGCTCCTTGCCGGTTTCGGCCGAGGGCACGAATTCGTAGACACCGGCCGGGCAATAGCGCGCCTCGGGGCCGGCGTATTTGGCCAGGTTGATGTTGACCGGCACCGAGGCATCCTTCAGCGTCAGGTGCGCCGGCTGCTGCTCTTCGTGGTTCGTGTTGCTGATGAACACGCTGGAGAGCCGGTCGAAGGTGAGCTTGCCGTCGGGCTTGGGGTAGACGATCGGCTCGCACTCCGAGGCCGGCTTGAGCGCGGCATGGTCGGGCTTGTTGCGGTGCAGCGTCCACGGGATGTGGCCCTTGAGCAGCCATTGCTCGATGCCGTTCATGAAGGTCGCGATGCCAAGGCCCTTCTTGAACCAGCTCTTGAAATTGCGCGCCTTGTACAGCTCTGCGTGCAGCCAGCTCTTCTCGAATGCGGCCGGATAGGCTGCGAGTTCATCGTGCTGGCGGCCGGCCTGCAGCGCCTCGAATGCGGCGTTCGCCGCCAGCATGCCGGTCTTGATCGCGGCGTGGCTGCCCTTGATGCGGCTCACGTTGAGGTAGCCGGCCTCGCAGCCGACCAGCGCACCGCCCGGGAACACGGTCTTGGGCAGCGACATGAGGCCGCCCGCGGTGATGGCACGCGCGCCGTAGCCGATGCGCTTGGCCGGCTTGATGCCGTGCGCCTCGTCGCCTTCGAGGTACCAGCGGATGTTGGGATGCAGCTTCCAGCGCTGCATTTCCTCGAACGGGCTCAGGTACGGGTTGCTGTAGTCGAGCCCGGTGATGAAGCCGAGCGTGACCTTGTTGTCTTCCATGTGGTACAGGAACGCACCGCCATAGGTATCGCTCTTCATCGGCCAGCCGGCGGTGTGCAGCACAAAGCCGGGCTGGTGGCGCTTGGGGTCGATCTCCCACACTTCCTTCACCCCGAGGCCGTAGGCCTGCGGATCCTTGCCGGCGTCGAGCTTGTACCTGGCGATGAGCTGGCGGCCGAGATGGCCGCGCGCGCCTTCGGCGAACACGGTGTACTTGCCGTGCAACTCCATGCCGAGCTGGAAGTTCTCGGTGGGTTCGCCGTCCTTGCCCACGCCCATGTTGCCGGTGGCGACGCCGCGCACCGAGCCGTCTTCGTTGTAGAGCACTTCGGCGGCCGCGAAGCCCGGAAAGATTTCGACGCCCAGGCCTTCGGCCTGCTGGGCCAGCCACTTGGTGACGTTGCCCAGGCTCACGATGTAGTTGCCGTGGTTCTGGAAGCAGGCCGGCAGGAACAGGTTGGGCGTGCGCAGGCCGCTCTTGCGGCCGAGGAACACCATCGCGTCGTCGGTCACCGGCTGGTTCAGCGGGGCGCCGAGTTCACGCCAGTCGGGGATGAGTTCGGTCAGTGCGCGCGGATCCATGATCGCGCCCGAGAGAATGTGGGCGCCCGGCTCGGAGCCCTTCTCGAGCACCACGACCGACACTTCCTTGTCACTGCGCGCCGCCAGTTGCTTCAGCCGGATCGCAGTGGCCAGCCCGGCAGGCCCGCCGCCGACGACGACCACGTCGTATTCCATGGCTTCTCGGGGGCCGAACTGGGCGAGGATTTCGTCGTGCGTCATGGGGGTCTCGTCGATAATGATTTGAACTGCAGGGCAGCGCGGGGTGCGGGGCATTTTATGCGGCCCCCCGCCCGGCCCCTGTCACCCCTGTCACCCCTGTCATCATCTTGCACCGTCAACCACGGCATCAAGGCCGCCGCATGAAGATCGAGATCCCCGAGAAGAAGAAGCTGGTTTACGAAATGTCGATCCCGATCCGCTGGGGCGACATGGACGCGATGAGCCACCTCAACAACGGCAGCTACTTCCGCTACATGGAAACGGCGCGCATCGACTGGATGCATTCGATCGGTTTCGAGCCCGACCCGAAGGGCGAAGGCATGGTGATCATCAACGCGTTCTGCAATTTCTACCGCCAGATCGAATACCCGGGCAATGTGCTGCTGCGCATGTACGTGAGCGACCCCGGCCGCACCACCTTCGAGAGCTGGGCCACCATGGCGCGCGCCGAGGCACCCGAGGTGATCTGCGCGGCCGGCGGCGCGACCACGATCTGGGTCGACTTTCCGAAGCAGAAGGCCACGACGCTGCCGGACTGGCTGCGCGCCCTGGTCGGCGGCTAGGCAGGCCTGAGAACGATCCGCGCCTCGAAGCCCGAGGGTGCGCCCGGCGGCGGCGAGACCAGTTCGAGCCGTGCGTCGTGTTTGGTGACGATGGTCGAGACGATCGACAAACCCAGCCCGTAGCCGGTGCGCCCGTCGGTGTGGCGTACGTGGCGCAGTTGCAGGGTGCGCAGATCCACCTGGGCGACGCCCGGGCCGAAGTCGCGCACGATGAGGCGGCAGTCGGCGGTAACCTCCAGTTCCACCCGGCTTTCGCGCGCATAGTGCAGGGCGTTCTCCACCAGATTGCGCAGCGCGATGGCCAGTGCATCGAAGTCACCCATCGCAACAGGAGCGGGCTCGGTCTTGGGCACCTTCAGGTCGAGCCGGTCGATCGCGCGCGCTTCCTGCCAGAACTCCTCGGCCACTGTGGCGGCAAGCTGCACCAGGTCGACGCGGGTGCGCGCGAGCGATGCGCCCGATTCGGCGCGTGACAGCTGCAGCAGCTTCTCGGCGCGGTGGCTCAACGTTTGCAGCGCGGTCAGCGCGGCCTCCACGTCGCTGCGGCGCAGGTCGTGGTCGAGTGCGGTCTGCAGGCGCAGCCGGGCCGCCGCGAGCGGCGTGCGCAATTCGTGCGCCGCATTGGCGGCCAGCGCGCGTTCCACGTCGAGCGACTGGGCCAGGCGCTCGAGCAGGCGGTTCACATGGTCGCCTACCAATGCCAGCTCGCGCGGCAGGCCGGGCAGCGTGATGGGGCGCAGGTCGGTGCCGCTGCGCCGGCCGATTTCGCTCGCCAGCTCCCGCAGCACATGCAGTTCGCCGCGAGCGATGCGGCGCAGCAGAAACGCGAGCAGCGGCAGCACCGCAACCAGCGGCACCAGGAGCCCGAACAGCGTGCGGTTGAGCGCATTGCGCCGCTCGCTGAGCGGGTCGGCTACCTGCAGGAAAAGCGGCCGGGTGGGGTGGTGCACCGTGTAGATGCGCCAGGCTTCGAGGTTGGCGAAACCGGGCGATACCGGCACGTCGAAGGTGTTGGGGGGCGTTTCGGCCGATCGCAGCAGCACGCGTTCATTGCTGTTCACCACCTGGTAGATCACCGCGGCATCCTTGAACAGCGGCGTTGGCGCAATCAGGGGGCGGTCTGCCGGCAATTCGCCTTGCCGCCGGTCGACCTCGTCGACCGCGATGGCGAACATGCGGTGCGACACCTCGACCAGTTCGTTGTCGAAGTTGAAGTTGATCTCGCGATCCACATACCAGACGACGCCGAGCACGCACAACAGCCAGACGCCGCCGATCCACAGCACCAGTGTGCGGGTAAACCGGCCGGCCAGAGTATCTGAAGGCCTCATCCCTCGTCCAGCGAAAACGCGAGCCGGTAGCCCAGGCCGCGCAGCGTCTGGATGTGCGCGCGGCCCAGCTTGCGCCGCAGCCGGCTGATGAACACCTCCAGCGTGTTGCTGTCGGTGCCGTCGTCGAAGCCGTAGAGCGCGTCCTGCAGCAGCTCGCGCGTGTGGATGCGCTCGGGGCGCGTGGCCATCACGCGCACCAGGGCCCATTCCTTCTGCGTGAGCGCGACCGGTGCGCCGTTCTTGCGCACCAGCTCGCGCGCCAGGTCGATCTCGATGGTGCCGAGCTGCAGCACCGGCGTATTGCCGGCGCTGCGGCGCCGCTCCACGGCCCGCAGCCGCGCGAGCAGCTCACCGGGGTCGTAGGGCTTGATGAGGTAATCATCGGCGCCGGCGTCGAGCCCGCGGATGCGGTCGGTGACCAGGTCGCGCGCCGTCAGCACGATCACGATCGGCCGCTCTTTCAGCGCGCGGATCGCCGGCAGCAGCGACAGGCCGTCGCCGTCGCCCAGGTGCAGGTCGAGCAGCACCGCCGCGTACTGCGCCGAGAGCAGGGCGCCGCGCGCGGCGGCCAGGCTCGGCACCGGATCGACCACGAAGGCCTTGGCTCGCAGGTAGCCGCACACCGCTTCGGACAGGCCGATGTCGTCCTCCACCAGCAATACGCGCACGCAGACCCCTTGTAAGTGAAACCGCGAGTCTATCGAGTCGGCTTCAGGCTGCGTTCAGTCGGCGCCGCTAGGCTCGCGACCCGCATGATCCGATCTTCCCTGCGCGGCCCGCTGGCCGTCACCTTCATCGCGCTGGTTCTGCTGCTGGTTTGGGACGCTTTGGGGCTCGACTTCGCAGCGGCGCGCCTGTTCGGGCTGCCGTACGGCTTTCCCTGGCGCAGCAGTCGCCCGCTGATCCTGTGGATGCACGAAGTGCCGCGCATCGCCAGCTGGGTGCTCGTCATCGGCCTGTTCGTTGCGATCCGTTGGCCGGTGTGGGTGCTGCGTCGCCTCGATCGGGGCGAGCGCGTGCAGCTTGCCGCGACGGTGCTGGCCTCGGTGCTGGCTGTCTCGATCATCAAGACCTACAGCCGCACCAGTTGCCCCTGGGATCTGCAGGCTTTCGGCGGCATGGCGCGCTACGTGTCGCACTGGCAGTGGGGCGTGGACGACGGCGGGCCGGGCAAGTGCTTTCCGGCTGGCCACGCCTCTGCGGCGTTCGCCTGGGTCGGAGGCTGGTTCGTGTTCCGCCGCCACTCCCCTGCCATTGCGCGGCGCTGGCTCTCCCTGGCCGTGCTGGCCGGCCTGGCGCTCGGCCTCGGCCAGCAACTGCGCGGTGCCCACTACATGAGCCACACGCTCTGGACGGCCTGGCTTTGCTGGAGCGTGGGCTTCGCGATCGACGCGATCGCTCGGCGCTGGCGCGCGATGCGGGCGCCGGCACGGCTGGATCTCAACCTGAACCGTTCCTGAGGAGCGTGTTCAGGGAGATTTCAGTCCCGGCGCCTAACTTCGCCGGATGCCTCGTTCCCTTGCCCATCCTGCGCCCTCTGTTATCGGCGCAGCGCCTGACCATGCCCTTCCGGTACGCAGCCCTGGCGTGCCGACCTGGCTGGCGCGCATCGACGAATGGATGGCGCAGCCGCGCACGGCACGCAACGTCGTCCTTTGGCTGAGCGTCTATCTGGCAGTTGCGGCCAACTGGCCGCTGTGGCTCGACCTGGCCCGCATCGGCGGCGCGCCGAGCGTCTACATGCGCTCGATCGGCGCAATGGCGGTGTTGCTGGTGGCCGGCACGGTGGCCTTGCTGTCGCTGACGGCCTGGTCGCGCTGGTTCAAGCCGCTCTGGTTCGCGGTGGTGCTGCTGGCGGCCGTGGTGCAGCACTACATGCTGGCCTACCGCATCGTGATGGATCCCAGCATGCTGGCGAATGCCGCGCAGACCGACCCCAACGAGGTGCGCGACCTGTTGAGCGGGCGCATGCTGCTGAACGTGCTGCTGGTGGCTGTGCTGCCGGCCTGGTGGCTCTGGCGCGTGCGCATCGTGCGTGCGGGGTTATGGACACACGCCTGGCGCAACCTCGCGCTGTTCGCGGCCGCGGTGGCCGTGGCGACCGGTGGCGGCATGGCCATGAACCGTGAACTGGCGCCGCTGATGCGCAACAACGTGCACCTGCGCTACATGCTGAACCCGCTGGCCACCGTTTATTCGGCCGGCGCCGTGGCGTTGCGGCCGCTGTTCAAACACAGCCGCAAGCTCATTCCCATGACCGGTGGCGCGGCGCTGGGTGCGAGCTATGCGGCCCAGGCCAGACCGCCGCTGTTCGTGATCGTGGTGGGCGAAACGGCGAGGGCCGATCATTTCGCCTTGAACGGCTATGCGCGCGACACCAATCCGGAGCTGTCTCAACGTGGGGTGCTGAGCTACCGGAACGTGCATTCGTGCGGCACCAACACGCTGGCCTCGGTGCCCTGCATGTTCTCGCCGATCGGCAAGGCGGCGTTCGAGGCGCGCAAGGACGACTACGAGAACCTGCTCGACGTGATGCAGGCCGCAGGGCTGGCCGTGTTCTGGATCGAGAACCAGTCGGGCTGCAAGGACGTGTGCAACCGCGTGCCCCACGCCGCGGCCATCGACAGCCTGCCGCCCGCCGTGAAGGCGGCGCTTTGCGATGGCGACGAATGCCTGGACGATGCGCTGCTGGACGGGCTTGATGCGCGTCTGGCGGCACTGTCGCCCGAGCGCCGTGCGAAGGGCGTGGTGCTGGTGATGCACCAGATGGGCAGCCACGGCCCGGCCTACTACAAGCGCTCTTCGCCCGAGGTGAAAGAGTTCAAGCCCGAATGCCAGACCAACGCGCTGGCCGAATGCGGCCACGCCGAACTGTTGAACGGCTACGACAATTCGATCCGCTACACCGACCGCTTTCTGGCGCGCACGATCGACTGGCTGAAGAGCCAGTCGAAGGACTACGACACCGCCATGCTCTACCAGAGCGACCACGGCGAATCGCTCGGCGAGTACGGCCTGTTCCTGCATGGCGTGCCGTACAGCTTCGCGCCGGAAGTGCAAAAGCACATCCCGCTGGTGGCCTGGTTCAGCGACGGCATGCGGCAGCGCGGGAAGCTGTCGAACCCCTGCCTGCAGGGTGAGCTGGACAAGCCGTTCACCCACGACAACCTGTACCACACCGCGCTCGGCGTGATGGATGTGAAGTCGCCAAGCTACAAGCCGGGGCTGGACATGTTTGCGACCTGCCGCAACGGCGCCGCGGCCTGATCGGAAGACCTTCGCCGCCTACTTCTTCTCGCGCGGCAGCCGTCCCATCAGGAAGAACTCGTTGTTCGGCTGCATCCCGCTGAAGCTCGCCATGCGGTTGGACAGGCCGAAGAACGACGTGATGGCCGCGATGTCCCAGATGTCCTCGTCGTCGAAGCCATGCGCGTGCAGCGGCGGGAAGTCGGTCTCGTCGATCTCGTGCGAGCGGTCGCAGACCTTCATCGCAAAGTCGAGCATGGCGCGCTGGCGCGGCGTGATGTCGGCCTTGCGGTAGTTCACGGCCACCTGGTCGGCGACCAGCGGCTTCTTCTCGTAGATGCGCAGCAGCGCGCCGTGCGCCACCACACAATAGAGGCACTGGTTGGCCGCGCTGGTGGTGGTGACGATCATCTCGCGGTCGCCCTTGGTGAGCGAGCCTTCTTCCTTCAGCATC
>JBDUCH010000332.1:0-4645 GCA_040003555.1 Variovorax sp.
CTACATGCACCGGCGCGTGCAGGTCGAGGTGGCCTGGTTCATCGCGCTGTCGGACGCCGGTTTCGCCGAGTTCAAGCCGCTCACCGGCGGCGCGCGCAAGTACCTGATGGGCCTGGTGTCCAATTTTTCCGAGGCCGACGCGCTCGCGATCAAGGAGATCGAGAAGACCACCAACCATGACGTGAAGGCGGTCGAGTACTGGATCAAGTCGAAGTTCGACGCCCGGCCCGAGTTGCTCGCGGCCTCCGAGTTCGTGCACTTCGCCTGCACCAGCGAAGACATCAACAACACCAGCCACGCGCTGCAGATCCAGTCGGCGCGCGACAAGGTGATGCTGCCCGCGCTGGACGGCATCATCGCCACGCTGCGCGAAATGGCGGGCAAGTTCGCCGAAGTGCCGATGCTGGCCCGCACCCACGGCCAGACCGCCAGCCCGACCACGGTCGGCAAGGAAATCGCCAACGTCGCGGTGCGGCTCGCCAAGGCGCGCCAAACCATCGCCGCGGTGGCGCTGCTGGGCAAGATGAACGGCGCGGTCGGCAACTACAACGCGCACCTTGCGGCGTGGCCCGAATTCGACTGGGAAAGCTTCAGCCGCAAGGTGATTGAAACGCCGGCGCCGCTGGGCCTGGGCCTGACTTTCCAGCCCTACAGCATCCAGATCGAGCCGCACGACTACATGGCCGAGCTGTTCGACGCGTTCGCGCGCACCAACACCATCCTGATCGACTTCTCGCGCGACATCTGGGGTTATGTGAGCCTGGGCTACTTCAAGCAGCGGCTCAAGAAGGGCGAGATCGGCTCGTCGACCATGCCGCACAAGGTCAACCCGATCGACTTCGAAAACGCCGAGGGCAATCTCGGCCTGGCCAACGCCGTGCTTCGGCACCTGAGCGAGAAGCTGCCGATCAGCCGCTGGCAGCGCGACCTGACCGACAGCACGGTCTTGCGCAACATCGGCGTGGCCTTCGGCTACACCGCGCTGGCCTATGCGAGCCTGGCCACCGGCCTCGGCAAGCTCGAGCTCAACGAGCAGGCGCTGGCCGACGACCTCGACCGTTCCTGGGAAGTGCTGGCCGAACCGATCCAGACCGTGATGCGCCGCTTCGGCGTGCAGGGTGCCTACGAGCAACTGAAGGAAGTCACGCGCGGCAAGACCGTGACGGCCGAGGCACTGCACGGCCTGATCCGCTCGCTCGAGATTCCCGAGGCCGAGAAAGAGCGCCTGCTCGCAATGACGCCCGGCAGCTACACCGGCAAGGCGGCCGAGCTGGCTCGGCGGGCCTGATGGCGCTCAAATCGACAATCTTCAAGGCCACCCTCGCCGTTGCCGACATCGACCACGGTTACTACGCCGACCATGCGCTGACGCTGGCGCGGCACCCGAGCGAGAACGACGAGCGGATGATGATCCGGCTCATCGCGCTGGCGCTCAACGCCTACAAGCTGCAGGACGTGGTGCAGGGTGATGGCACGCTCGCCTTCGGCGCCGGCCTGTCGAACGTCGACGAGCCCGACGTCTGGCTGCGCGACTTCACCGGCGAAGTGAAGCTCTGGATCGAGGTCGGCCAGCCCGAAGACAAGCCCATCATCAAGGCCTGTGGCAAGGCCGACCAGGTGATCGTCTACTGCTTCAGCCATGCCGCCGGCATCTGGTGGAAGGGCATCGAGAACAGGCTGACGCGGCCGCAGAACCTGCAGGTGTGGCGCGTGCCGAGCGAGACCTCGCAGGCGGTGGCCGCGCTCGCCGAGCGCAGCATGCAGCTGCAGGCGACGATTCAGGAAAACACGCTGACGCTCGGCAACGGCGCCGAGAGCATCGACATCGAGCTGGTGAGGCTCAAGTAGGCAGCTCGGGCTCCGGCGCGGCATCGTCGTCGGGCCAGGTCTGCTCCGCCTCGCGCGCGCTCGGCGTACTTGTTGAAGCGCCAGGCCGTGTCTTCCATTGTGATGCGCCGCCAGGTGCTGCGCTTCTCGGCAGGCGACATCGCAGGCCAGTGCTGCACCTCGTCGAAGCTGCGTCCACAGCCCTTGCATTCGTTGTCGCCCTGGCTGGTCGAGCAGATCGCGATGCAGGGCGTGTCGGGCGTGGTCTGGTACCAGGCCAGCCACGCGGCCCAGGCTTCGGCCGGAAACCCGACTTCGTCGACCTCGTCTTCGCGGTGGTAGACCATCAACGCGTAGACCTCGGCCAAGGCGCGGATCTCGGGCGCTAGCGTGATGCCGTCGGGCGACGGTTTCTGTTCGCGCCAGTAGTTGATGGCGGCCTCGATGTCGGTGATGTGGATGGCGACCATGAACAAGGTTGCAGCAGCGGACGGGCATCATAGTCCGCACAAGTCCCGATGAAGCCAAAGGTCATTGATGCTATTAAAACAATAGCATCAAACGTCCGCCGGACGGCCCTTGCAGCGTTTTTTTCTTTATGAAAGGGAAAAATCCGCTGTTGCCAGGGGCGCCGGGCCGGTGCTTTAATCCGGTCACGAAGGGGAGTAGCTCCCGTCCGTTGCTTCATGCAGCGGGTATCGCCAGGCCGTCAATACGAAGCAAAACACTTCCGGCCTGTCGGGCAATGCGCTGTACGCGCCTTGTTGAGCAAGACCTTCGATTTGAACCTGCGCAGGGTTAGATCGAAGCGTTTGCAAGTCCCCGGAATTGTCCGGTTCCCACTCAGCCGCTTCATCCAACTGCACCGGATGAATCGAAACGAACAGAGGAACGTATGGAACAGTTCATGACCCCCGAATTCTGGGTCGCAGTCGGTCAGATCATCATGATCGACATCCTGCTCGGTGGCGACAACGCGGTGGTGATCGCGTTGGCATGCCGCAAGCTGCCGCCGGCGCAACGCACCAAGGGCATTCTGTGGGGCACCGCCGGCGCAATCGTGCTGCGCGTGATCCTGATCTTCTTTGCGCTGACACTGTTGGCCATCCCGTTCCTCAAACTGGTCGGCGCCATCCTGCTGCTGTGGATCGGCGTCAAGCTGCTCGCCCCCGAGCACGACGACCCGCACGGCAGCATCAAGGGCAGCGACAAGCTGTGGGCCGCCGTCAAGACGGTGATCGTGGCCGACCTGGTGATGAGCGTGGACAACGTGATCGCGATCGCCGGGGCTGCGCAGGGCGCGGGCCAGGGGCATCAGATGCCGCTGGTGGTCTTCGGCCTGCTGGTCAGCATTCCGATCATTGTCTGGGGCAGCCAGCTGGTCATCAAGCTGATGGATCGCTTCCCGGTCATCATCACGGCCGGCGGCATGCTGCTGGGCTGGATCGCGGGCACCATGGCGGTGTCGGATCCGGCGTTGTCGAACCCGGCTTCCTGGACTTGGGTGCCGAAGGTTCCGCAAACCGACATGGTGAAGTACGCTGCCGGCATCGGCGGTGCGGTGCTGGTGCTGCTGATCGGCAAATGGATGGCCGCGCGCCGCCCCAAGGCCGGACACACGGTTGCGGCCTGATATCGTTAACCACCCGAAGGAGCGCATCATGGAAAAGATCATCGTGTACGTGGACGACGCGGCCTATGCGCGCGAGCACATCGCGCAACTGCTGCCCGCCGAATCCATCGCCGGCGGTGCGCACCACTGGGTTCTGGTGGCCTGCCCGCCCCGCATGACGCACCGCATCAGCAAATGGGTGAGCCACAGCGCGCGCGAGAACTGGCGCGCCAAGTGGTTCAGCAAGGCATTGAGCGAGCTCACGCCGACCCTGTGCCGGCCGGGTGACCAGCTCACGCCGTTGCTTGCAAATGGCCGGCTGACCGAACTCACGCAGCAGCTCAAGCTCGAACATGGCGCGGCCCGGGTGATCGATGCGCGCCGGCCCAAGATCGGCGTGGACATGGAGCCGGTGGCGCAGGATGTGCCGCCGGCCGGCCATTCCGGCTGGGCCCTGCCAGGTGCGGTGCTCGGGATGGGCGCGTTGCTGGTCATGGCCAACGAACTGACCGAGTAATAGACAGTCCACGAAAACTGGCGCCTCGGGCGCCCGTTTTGCTAAGCTGCGGGCGATGCGACTGATCCTCAAATGGCTGCTGAGCGCGCTGGCGCTGCTGGCGGTCACCTATCTCTACAGCGGCGTGCAGGTGAGCAGCTTCACCTCGGCGCTGATCGCGGCCGCGGTGATCGGCCTGCTCAACATGATCGTGCGGCCGGTGCTGGTGGTGCTGACGCTGCCGGTCACCGTCGTCACGCTCGGGCTGTTCCTGTTCATCATCAACGCGCTGATGTTCTGGGCCGCCTCGGGGCTGCTGCAGGGCTTCAACGTGACCGGCTTTACGGCCGCACTGATCGGCTCGTTGATCTACTCGGTGCTGGGCCTGATCATCGAAACCGCGCTCGGCGGCGTGTTCAAACGCAGCTGAGTTCGGGCTTCATTCAGTACAGCGGCTTCTTGTCTTCCTCCAGCTGCTCGCGCACCCGCTGATCGATCTCCCGCGCCCGGGTATCGATGATCGAGGCCTCGTAGTGGTCGACCGGGGTTCCCGGCTTGCGCATCAAGTCCTGCGCCGCCTTGAAGCGGTCGCGCGCGCCCGGGTAGTCGAGGATCGCAACGTTCGCCTCGGCATCGGAGCGGATCGCGCGCACCGGCTCGTTCTGCGCGTTGTAGAGGCTGCCCAGCATGCGCCAGACCCCGGCGTCGCG
>JBDUCH010000061.1:0-15732 GCA_040003555.1 Variovorax sp.
TCCACCGCCCGAATCCCGGCCATGCCGTTGCCGATCAGTACAAGTTTCATTTTTTCCGTCATGGGTTGGACCTTTCCTGGACTCAAGCTAGGGGACGCGCACGGCGCGCGTGGAGAATCGCGCCATGAGCTTCGAAGTGGACATCGGCTACAGCAGCCTGCGCGGACCGCGCGACGTGAACGAGGATTTCGCCGGTGCCGTGCATGCGCCGCCGGGCGACGAGGCGCGTGGGCTGATCGCAGCGATTGCCGACGGTGTGTCCATGGGTGGCCGCGGCCTGGAGGCGGCGCAGACCACGGTGATGGGCCTTCTGGCCGACTACTTCGCCACGCCCGATACCTGGGAGCCGACCGCCGCGCTCGACCGTTTGATCGGCGCGCAGAACGCCTGGCTGGCCGACCACAATCGACGGCGCCAGGGCACCGGCACTGCGCTCACCACCATGACCGCACTGGTTCTGCATGGTCAGAGCTACACCTTGGCGCATGTGGGCGACACCCGTGCCTGGCACGTGCGCGAGGGTGGCGAAGCCGCCGTGCCGCTGACGCAGGATCATGCCTTCGACCATCCCGATCTGCGCAGCCGCCTGACGCGTGCAATCGGCCTGGACGACCAGGTGCGTGTCGACTATTGCGAAGGCAATGTGCGCGTGGGCGACTGCTTCGTGCTCAGCACCGACGGCGTGCACGGCGTGCTCAAGGCGCAGCATCTCGCGGCTCTCGCGCTGCAGGGCAGCGCCGGACAGGCCAGCGAAGCGCTGGTGCAGGCCGCGCTGGCGGGCGGCACGCGCGACAACGCCACGGCACTGGTGATCCGCGTCATCGGACTCGATGCGCGGCAGCTCGACGACGAGCAGAGCGATGCGCGCCGGCTGGCACCGCCGCCCGCGTTGAAGGTGGGCGAGGTGCTCGATGGCTACGTCATCACCGCACTGGTGGCCGATACCGGCGTTCACCTGCTCTACCAGGCGCGCGATCCGGCCACCCGCGCCCTGGTGGCGCTCAAGACCCTGCATCCGTCGCGCGCCAGCGATCCGCAGGAACGCGCGATGCTGGCGCACGAGGCCTGGCTCGGGCTGCGCGTCAGCGCGCGCGGCGAGGGCGGCTTCGTGCGGGTGCACGAGCGCAGCGAACACGCGAGCGCCCTGTACACCGTGTTCGACTGGCATGGCGGCCGCACGCTGGAACAGCTGCGCAAGGCCGGCCGGCGCGGCACGGTGGCCGAGGCGGTGGCCGCGGCCATCGAGGTGGCCAAGGCACTGGGCCGGCTGCATCGGCACGGCGTGGTGCATCGCGACATCAAGCCCGGCAACCTGCACCTGGGCGACGATGGCCGCTGGCGCATCTTGGATCTCGGCGTCGCGGTGTCCGGCCGCGAGGGGGCGGTTCAACGCGAGTTGCATGCCGGCACGCCGAGCTACATCAACCCCGAGCAATGGGAGGGCGCCGATGCCGATGCCGCGAGCGACCTGTTCGCCCTGGGCGTCACGCTCTACCAGTGGCTGGCCGGGCGCCTGCCCTACGGCGAGATCGAGCCCTACCAGGTGGCGCGCTACCGGCGCGATCCCGTCGCGCTCTCGCGCATCCGGCCCGATGTGCCGATGTGGCTCGATCATCTCGTGCGCAAGGCCGTGGCGCGCGATCCCCGGCAACGCTTCGAGACGGCCGAAGAAATGCTGCTGGCGCTCGAGCGCGGTGCCTCCCGTCCGGTCGGTGCGCCCAGCGCCACGCCGTTGATCCGGCGCGACCCGGCTGCGCTCTACAAGATCGCGCTGGCCGTGTCGCTGCTGTTCAACGTGCTGCTGGTGGTGTGGCTGCTCTTCTTGCCGCACTGAACTGACAGGGCGTCCTGTCATCAACGTGCCGTGCTACGAGCGCCGGCAGGCTTGGCCGGCGCCGATTGCGTGGTGCGGGCGCGACCGCCTTTTTCTGCCCAGGTGCGCGTCCAGCGGATCTGCATCACGCGCATGACGCCCAGCATGACCAGCGACAGCAGTGCGAAAAAGACGAAGCCCCAAAGGTAGGTGCCCAGATATTGCTTGGACAGGCCCATCGCGTTGGGCACCAGGCCGCCGCCGAGCGCACCGATCTCGCCGATCATCGAACCGGCCACCGCCGTGCTGGTCGGCCAGCGCAGCGGCACCAGCTGGAACAGGGCGCCATTGCCGGCGCCCAGCGCGGCGAAGGTCACGATCAACAGCAGCGTGGTGAGCGCCAGCGAGGCCGATGAGAACCCCACCAGCGCCAGCCCCACGGCCACCATCAGCAGCACCAGCGTCAGCGTGTTGACGCCGCCCCAGCGGTCCGAAATCCAGCCGCCGACGATGCGAACGGCAGCGCCCATGAAGGCGGCCAGCATGGTCAGCTGCCCGGCCTGCACCTTGCTCACGCCGAACTGGTCGTAGTAGTAGGAGGGCAGGAAGGTGATGAGGCCGATGAAGCCGCCGAAGGTCACGCCGTAGATCAGGCTGAACACCCAGCCGTCCTTCTCGAACAGGCAGGCGATGTGCTCACGGAAGCTGGCGTGGCTGTCGACGTCGGGCGGCTCCTTGGCGAACAGGATCATCACGATCATCGGCAGCAGGATGGCGCCGGCCGCCACGCCGTACACGCTCTGCCAGCCCAGCCACTGCGCCAGCGGCGGCGCCACCAGTACCGACACCGCGGTGCCGACGTTGCCAGCGCCCACCAGCCCCATGGCCAGGCCCTTGTGCTGCGGCGGGAACCAGCCCGAACCGAGCGACAGCGCGACGCCGAAGCTCGCGCCGGCAATGCCCAGCAGCACCCCCATCGCGAGCAGGTCGTTGAAGCTCTTCACGAAGAAGAAGCCGAACAGCATCGCCACCGCGATCAGGCCCATCTCGACCAGCGTGGCGTTCTTGCGGCCGATGTACTGGGACAGGATGCCCAGCGGGAAACGCATGAGCGCGCCGGCAATGATCGGCACCGACAGCATCAGGCCCTTCTGGGCCGGCGTGAGGTTGAAGGTCTCGCCGATGAAAGGCGCCATGGCGCCGTTCAGAACCCATATGCAGCATGAGAACGAGAAATAGAGAAACGCGGCAAAGAGGGTGGGTGAATGGCCCGATCTCAGGAAGCTCTTGAAGGTCGACATGGCAACAGGCGATGCAAATGCCGCAACGCAGCCATCGCGCGGCCGCATCGTCGGACTGGTTGGGGGAGGTTGCCGGCGGCGTTGCCGGCGGACGGGGTGTCAGGTCGAGCGCTGGTTGCGCCAGGAGCTCTCGCGAGGCCGCGAGACTCACACCAAAGCGGTGCTTCGTTACACCGCGACCAATGGTGTGAGCAAAAAGCGTGCCCGAATGGTTTCGCTGCTTCCCCTTATGCTTTCCACGGTGACGACGCACTCCAACACCCCGATCTCCCTGTATTGCCTGACGCCCGGTTCAGCGGGTACGCACGACCTGCCCGAGGGCGTGCGCCGGGCGCTTGCTGATCCCGGACGGACGGTTGTCCACCACCGAGGGCTGGAGACGCTGCCGCCCCCCGGCGAAAAAAAGGAGGCCGACGAGACGCAGATTCTTCTGATCTGCGCGTCGGCGGACATGGGCACGGTGCTCGATCTGCTGGGTGCGTGGGCAGGGTCGCCACCCTGGCCGGTGAGCCTGCTGAGTCCGCCGCTGGGTGCGGCGCTCCACGAGGATCTGATCCGCGCCGGCGTGCACGCATGGGCCGCCGTGGATGCCATGGACGAAGCCGAGCTTGCGGCCCTGCTCGCCCGGTCGGGCGCGCGCTGGCGCCGCGAGGCCGCATTGCGCGTCGAACTGGTGCAGTTGCGCACGCGAATGGACGAGCGCAAGTGGGTCGACAAAGCCAAGGGCCTTCTGATGTTGGCGCGTGGCATGGGCGAGGACGAAGCCTTCGGACTGTTGCGCCGTGCCGCCATGCACGCCAATCTCCGGTTGGGAGAAGTGTCGCGCTCCGTCGTGGATGCCGCGCAGTGGGCGGAGGCGATCAACCGCGCCGGCCAGTTGCGCATGCAGGCCCAGCGGCTGTCGCGGCTTGCCGCCCAGGCGCTGGCGGGTGTCGATGTGCCACGCAGCCGCGAGCAGCGTGGGCAATCCACGGAACGCATGCAGGAGAACCTCGGATTTCTCGAAGGCCTGGGTCTGATCGACGAAGCCGCAGCGGCGCTCGATCGCACCAAGGCGGCATGGCGAGCGCTCGAGGCTGCGTGGACGCCGCGCGTGGCCGCGCCAGCGATGGCCGTCATCGATGCCGCGGCGGAGGCGCTGCTGCTCAGCGGCGATGCACTCACCGCAGCGCTGGAGCGCGCGAGCGGGCGGCGGGCGCTGCGCATCATCAACCTCTGCGGGCGGCAGCGCATGCTGGCGGAGCGGCTGGCCAAGGATGCGCTGCTGGCCTTGACCCAGACACCCGATCAGGGCCCCGGGCTGGCGTCCACGGCGGACGAGTTCGAGAAGGCTTTGCGGGAACTGGAAAACGCGCCCCTGACTTCGCCCGAGATCCGCACCGCGCTGGGCAGGGCGCGCGACGAATGGCTTCGCCTTGCGCGCGGCGTGCAGGGCATCAACCGGCCGCAGGGCGGCCTGGAGCTCGTGCGATCGGCCGAAGCGCTGGTCGACACCTTCGACCACCTCGCAGCACAGTACGAACACAGCGTCCAGGTCATCATGTCCTGAGGGCCGCAGAGCCGGGTGCCCGGGTGCGGCGCTGTTGCCTTGACAGCGCTCGCGGGGGACGAAACAATTCCCATGTTGTACGACATCGTATGACGGCAAAATTGCCAGCGCTGAAAACCTATAAACGGAGACGATTCATGCAAACGCGTACGAGGTGGTTCTACGGCCCGGCCTTGCTGTCGGGAATGGCCACGCTGCTGCTGGCGGCAGTCGCTCAGGCCGCAACCTTCGTCTATGTTTCGAACGCGGACAGCCAGGAGATCTCGGTGCTCGAACTGGATCGGGCCCAGGGACAACTCAAGCCGGTGGAAACGGTCGGGGTTGCCGGCACCGTGATGCCGATGGTCGTGAGCGCGGACAAACGGTTCCTGTACGCGGCGCTGCGTTCCCAGCCTTACCGGGTCACCAGTTTCGCGATCGACGGTGCCAGTGGCCGGCTGCGCAAACTGGGTGAAGCACCCCTGGCCGACAGCATGGCCAATATCGATCTGGATGCCACCGGCCGCTGGCTGTTCGCTGCGTCCTACCCGGGGCACAAGATCACCGTCAACGCCATTGGCAAGGACGGTGCGGTGGGCGCTGTGCACCAGCTGATTCCGACCGCACCCAATGCCCATGCCATCCATGCCGATGCTTCTAACCGCTTCGTGCTGGCAACCAGCCTCGGAGGGGACAACCTGACGATCTGGCGCTTCGATGCCGAGAAGGGGCAACTCACGCCGAGTGATCCACCGCTCGTTTCCGCCGCACCGAAGTCGGGCCCGCGTCATTTCGTCTGGGACAAGGCGCAGCGCTTCTTCTACCTGCTGAACGAGCTCGATGCTTCGCTGTACGTTTATGCGTGGGACGGCGCGCGCGGAACGTTGCGCGAGTTGCAGCGAACCACCGCCTTGCCAGCCGGCTTTGCCGGCAAGCCCTGGGCGGCGGACATGCACCTGACGCCTGACGGAAAGTACTTGTACGCTTCCGAGCGAACCTCCAGCACGCTCGCCGCGTTCCGGGTCGATCCCGCCAGCGGCCTGCTGCAGCCGCTCGGGCAGACGCCGACCGAAAAGACGCCACGCGGATTCGCCATCGATTCGACCGGCCGCTACCTGGTGGTGGCGGGGCAGGAGTCGCACAGTGTCTCGGTGCACCCTATCGATGCTGCGAGCGGTGCCTTGGGCGCGCCCAGGAGCCTGGCCGTCGGCAAGAATCCGAACTGGATCGAGATCGTCGATCTGCCCTGAAGTGCTTTACTGGCGCAGCTTGATGCGGGCGCGTTCGAGCAGCGCTTGCGCCCCGTCGAGATCGGCCGCGACGCCGTAGACGACGTGGTCCGGGCGCACGAGCGCCGCGCCGCAGCCCTGCTTGTCGAACCAGCGCCCGATGACGCCGTCGGCCTCCGCGAGGCACACAAGATCCTGCAGGTTCCCGGCATCGCCCAGGCAGACGGCTGTCGCGTGCAGGGCCCGCAGACCGGCGGCCAGGCGGCCGAACTGCTCGCGGGAAGGCGCGTCACGCAGAAACAGCAGGAAGCCGTGGGGCAGCAGATCGTCCATCATCTGCGCGGTGCCCTGCGGGTCGATCCGTCCCACCGCCTGCGGGAAAGGCGTCCCCGCGACGCCAGGTTCGCCCTCGATCAAACCGTGGCGCACGCCGGGCAGCAGGCTCTGGCGCAACTGCATCCGCACCTCGCCGCCTTGCTGCGCGCGCAGGCCGCGATCGCGCTTCGCGGCCCGTTCGGCGTCGCGCTCGCAGATGATCTGGCCCAGGCGCTTGACGGTCTGCGTGGTGTCCTCGACCTGCGGGCCGCGCTCCGTGCCGTAGCTGTCCAATAGCGTGTCGGGCGCCTCGCCGCGCAGCACCCAGTCGAGCTTCCAGGCCAGGTTGAGCGCGTCGCGCAGGCCCTGGCACATGCCCTGTGCCAGGAAGGGCGGCATCTGGTGCGCCGCGTCGCCGGCCAGCAGCACGCGTCGCTGGCGCCACTGCTGGAGGACGACCGCATGGAAGCGGTAGGTCGCGGCCCGCCAGATGCGCGCCTGGTGCGGCGCCAGCCAGGGCGCGAGCAAGGCCCAGATCGCGTCGTGCGGCATCTCGCGGTGCGCCGCTTCATGCGGCAGCAACAGGAATTCCCAGCGCCGGTGCGTGCCGGGCCCCACCACGTAGGTGCAAGGGCGCGCCGGGTCGCAGTACTGGATGTTGGTGGCCGGCAGGCGGTCGAGCATGTCCTCGTTCACGTGCATGTCGACCACGATCCACGGCTCGTCGAATTCCAAGCTCTTCAGGGCCAGCCCGAGTCGCTTGCGCATCGGGCTGGTGCCGCCGTCGCAGGCGACCACGTAGCGCGCCCGCAGCTGCGCCGGGGCGCCGTCCGGCGCCTGCACGGACAGCGTCGCGTACTCGCCGTCCTGATCGGCGGAAACGACTTCATGGCCCAGGTGAACCGAGACCGATGGCATCTCGGCCACGGCGCGGCGCAACGAGACTTCGAGTGCCGGCTGGTTGAAGGTGTACGAAGGCGCCCAGGCCAAGGGGTAGGGCGACGGGCCCATGTCGAAATGCTGGATCGGCTTGCCATCGGCGCCCTGGTAGATCGTGGGGCGATAGGGCGTCATGTGGGCCACCAGGGCGCCCGCGATACCCAGCTCCTGGAAGGTGCGCATTGCCTCGTGGTCGAGCGCGAAAGCGCGCGGCAGGGGATAGATCTGGTCGGACTTGTCGAGCACGGCCACGCGTCGGCCACGCCGGCCCAGAAGCGCCGCCAGCGCTGCGCCGACCGGGCCGAAGCCGATGACGGCGACATCGACAGACTCGTCGAAGGTGTGATTCACTCGTTCTCTCCAAATGCATGAATTTAGAATTGTGCATAAAAAGTGGCGTTATGGATCAAGGGTTCTTCCCGATGGCGGCTGCCATGCCGGCGCAGAAAAATGCACAAAACACAGTTTATGCATTTAACAAGGAGACGAGATGTCAATAATGAAAGCTGCCCGACTTCACAAGGTCGGCGCACCGATGCAGATCGAACAGTTGCCGATTCCCCAGCCCGCAGCCAACGACGTACAAGTGAGGGTGCGTGCCTGCGGCATCGTGCCGAACCTGGGCAACATCCTGGCGAACTGGACGACCTGGTTCCCCGAGCTGCCGCTGCCGCCGCTGCCCGCCATCTTCGGACTCGACCCAGCTGGCGAGGTGACGGCCGTCGGCTCCCACGTCCACACCTGGAAGCCGGGCGACCGTGTCTACGTCAACCCGAGCCTGTACTGCGGCGGGTGCAGGGCCTGCCGCAATGGCGACCTCATCAACTGCACGCACTACGCGTTCAGCGGCTACTTCGGCTTCTCGCAGAACTCGCTCAAGCTCTACAAGAACTATCCCTACGGCGGCCTGGGCGAGTACATGATCGCCCCGCAGTACGCGCTGGTGAAACTGCCCGACAACGTGAGCTTCAACCAGGCGGCGCGCTTCGGCTACCTGGGCACCATGTACTCCGCGATGCGCAAGGCGCAGGTCGGCCCGGGCCGCAGCGTGCTGATCAACGGCATCAGCGGCACGCTGGGAATCGGCGGCGCGCTGTTCGGCCTGGCGATGGGCGCCACGCGCATCCTCGGTACCGGCCGCAACAAGGAACTGCTCGAGCGCGTGAAGGCGCTGGCGCCCGATCGCATCGAGGTCTTCTCGAACGCCAATGGCGAGGCCATCGACGCCTGGGTGAAGGAGCGCACCGGCGGCCTGGGCGTGGACACCTTCATCGATGCGCTCGGGCCCGGCGCGCCGCATGAGTCGCTGCAGCAGGGCATTCGTGCGCTCAAGCGCGGCGGCCGCGCCTACAACATTGGCGCCATCGCAGGCATGGTCGGCATGGATCTGCACACCATGATGGACGAGCAGCAGAGCATCGAGGGCTCGGCATGGTTCACCGCCGGCGAAGGACAGGACATGGCCGACATGGCCGAAGCCGGCACGCTCGACCTGTCGGTGTTCGAGCACGTCTGCTATCCGCTGGACAACGTCAACGAGGCGATCTCCGGGATCGCGACGCGCAACGGCGGCTTCAGCAATTTCGTCATCAACCCCTGAACGGCGCAGCAGGGGCGCTAGCCGCGGGCGCGCGCCAGCATCCCGATCTCGAGCAGCAGATCGTGCAGCGCCGCCTGAATGAATTCGAGCGTGGTCGTGTCGACCAGCCGTCCGTCGCGCACGCGCTGGCCCACCCCCGCAATGGCGACGTGCTGCCGAACCACCGGCCGCGCCAGCGTGGCGGCGAGCGCATCGCGTATCTGCGCCTGCGCACGCACGCCGCCGGCGGTGCCGGGCGAGGCGGTCATCACCAGCGTCGGCTTGTCCTTGAGGGGTGAGGCGAATCCGGGCCGTGATGCCCAGTCGATGGCGTTCTTGAGCAGGCCGGGCATGCCGTAGTTGTATTCGGGCGAGCACAGCACGAGCCCGTCCGCCTCGGCAATGGCTTTCTTGAAGCGCACCACCGCCTCGGGCGGTGTCTCGCCATCCAGGTCGGCGTTGTAGACCGGAATGTCATCGAGCGGAAACAGGTCGATGTTCGCTGTGGCGGGCAGCAAGGGCGCCAGGCTGCGCAGGATCGCAGTGCAGTTGGATTCGCGGCGGATGCTGCCGGAGATGGCAAGCAGCCGGATGGATCGGGGTGTAGTGTGGGTGGGCATGAGCTGGAGGAAGTGTGGAAAGCAAGTTTATGCATGAACAAAGACTTGCGCACAAAACAAATATTGAGCATTAGGGTTCGTCCGGATGAAGATCCAGGGCCAGCGATGCATATTTGCACAAAATACGTTTTGTGCATTTTATTGAGATTCTCAGGAGACCAATCATGAAAGTCAGACGGGTAGTTCTAGGTGTGGGTTCGAACGGAAAGTCGGGCGTGCTGTCGGACGAGGCGGCGCCTCGCAGCATTGCATTCAAAACAGTGCCGGGCTTCGAGGCAACCTTGCTCTGGTCGACGGCCTCGTCGAGTGAGGCAGGCAGCAAGAAAGCGTTTGCCGATCCGAGCATCGAAGCCAACTTCCTCCCGGGCCAGGGTGAGTCGCGCCTCATGTTCGTCACGTTCCCGCCCGATTCCGTGATGATGCGTGCGGACTTCGACGGCGCGGCGTTCGGGGCAGAGTTCGGCCAGCTGCTGCCAGGCTTTGCAGAGACCTTCGAGCCGGATGCGCCTGGCATGCATACCACCGACAGCATCGACTACGACGTCGTGCTGAACGGCGAGATCACTCTCGAACTCGATGATGGCCAGGAGGTCTTGCTGAAGCAGCACGACGTTGCCGTGCAGCAAGGCAACCGGCACGCCTGGCGCAACAAGGGCGACAAGCCTGCGACGATGCTCTTCGTGCTGATGGGCAAGAAGCGTGCGGCCTGAGCTTTGACTCCTATGAGCACGTCCAACCCGTCCGACGACGCCCAGGCGTTGATCGATCTCGAGCAGCAGCGCTGCAACGCCATGATGAATGGCGACAGCGAACGCCTGCGCGAATTGCTGCACCGCGATCTGACGCATGTCCACGCCAAAGGCCAGGTCGACGGCTTCGACAGCTACTTCAGCACGGGAGGCTTCAACGTTCACTACCAGCGGGTCGAGCGGTCTGAACTCGCTGTGCGTGTGATGGGCAACAGCGCGCTGATGACCGGCCGCCAGCTGCTGGTGGGCGTGCGCAAGAACGGCACCGGCACCGTGACCATCGACTCCCGTGTCATGCAGGTCTGGGTGAAGGAGGGCGAGCGCTGGCGCCAGCTCGCATTCCAGACCACGCCCACCGAAATGAGTGTCGCCTGACGCTTCGCCATTCCTTGGGTCTGAACTCAGCGCTGGCCGTCGTGAACCTTGATGTCGTCCTTGGTCAGGCCGCCGAGGCGCGAATGCACGCGCCCGCCGGTTCCCATCACCAAGGCGAACAGGATCTCCTTGGGCCGCGGCGCATCCTGGATGCCGATCTCCATGCTGTTGTAGTGACTGCGGACGTAAGAGGCGTGGATGTTGTGCAGCGGAACCATCAGCCGGTAACCCGTGCCCGCGACGGCCTTGGCCGCCGGCACCATCGCCTTCGGCTCGCCGAGCACGGCGCGCATCGCCCAGCCGCCGGCCTCGTGCCACACCGCGCCATGCTCCATTTCGCCGTCAACGCCCACGATGGCGGCCTTGCTGTACACCTCGACGTTCTCCTTGCCGAGCGTGGCCACCAGCTCTTCGGCCAGCAGGGTGCCGAGCGTGCGAAGCTCCGCCATGAACGGCAACAGATCCGGTTCGTAGCGGCCGGCGTAGGGGTTCTTGATGACGGCGCACGATGCGGCCAGCTTCAAGGGCGTTGCCACCACCGGCCCGCCTTCGTGATAGATGGATTCGACGGTCAGGCTGCGTTTGCGGATTTCGATCAGGGACATGAATGGTTCCAGGATGTTGAACGGATAAATGTGCACGAAATGCAGTTTATGCACAAAAATATCTTGCCTCCCTAGTGTTTCCCCTAGCCGGATTCTGTATCGAAAGCGTCTCTCTGCATTTGCATGCTTTCTTTTTTTATGCATAAAATGAAAACCATGAACAGTTCCAACATCAGCGCGGCCGATCTCTCGACTCCACTGTCTGAACAGGCTTTTCGCAGTCTCCGGCATGACGTCCTGGTCGGCACCTTCGAAGCGGGCAGCAAGCTCAAGCTCGATGAGCTGCAGGGCCACTACGGCTTTTCGAGCAGCCCGTTGCGCGAAGCCCTCAGCCGCCTCACGCAAGAAGGCCTGGTTCGCGCCGACGAGCGACGAGGGTTCCGCGTCGCGCCGATCTCGTCGGAGGACTTGAACGACATCACGCACATGCGTCTCATGCTGGACGTTCAGGCGCTGGGCAGCGCCATCGAGCTCGGCGACGACGCGTGGGAGGGTGCCGTCGTGGCGGCCTTCCACCGGCTGGAAAAAGTGGAATCCCGCCTGAGCGACGGCCCGGTCATCCTGGACGAGGAGTGGAGTGCGGTTCACCGCACTTTCCATGCTGCGCTTATTGCCGCATGCGCATCTGAACGCCAGCGGGTCTGGAGCGCGAGCCTGTTCGACCAGGCCGAGCGCTATCGGCGCTTCTCCGCGCGCTACCGGCAGGCCGGCCGCCGCAAGTCCAACGAGCATCGCAAAATCATGGATGCCACCCTGCGCCGCGACACCGAGACCGCGTGCGCGTTGCTCTCGGAGCACATTCTGAGCACGCAACGCAACGTCGAAGCCGCCATGCGGCGCGCCGCGGACGCCTGAAAAAACCATGCGCCGTGCTGGCGCATGAGACACCAAGACTAGGAGACGCTCATGCTCACGGTCAGCAGACCCACGCCTTCGCACTTTGGAATCTACGTAACCGACCTCGACAAGATGGTTGCGTTCTATACCGAGGTGTTCGACTTGACCATCACCGACACCGGCGTTGGCAAGACCTTCAAGAACAAGCTGGTGTTCACCAGCGCCAGCCCGGATCAGCATCACCAGCTGGTCATCGCTTCAGGCCGCCCGGCTGACGTGAAGTTCAGCACGGTGATGCAACTGTCTTTCGCCGTGCCCGGCATCCAGTCGATGCGCGACATCTGGGCCAAGGCCGAGGCGCGCGGGGCCTCCGAGATTCGCGGGCTCAACCATGGCAACGCGCTGTCGGTCTACATGCTCGATCCCGAAGGCAACATGGTCGAGATCTATGTCGATACGCCTTTCTATGTCGAACAGCCTCATGGCGATCCGCTGGATCTTTCCCTGTCCGACGAGGAGATCCTGCGCGAGACCGAAGCGATCTGCCGCCGCGATCCGACCTTCAAACCCCTGGCCGACTGGCAGGCCGAATTTTTGAGCCGTGCGCCGTCGCCGAGCGCCTGACCCGCAACTCATCACCAGGCTCTAACATGCTCGCATGTACGTCGGTCATTTCGCCATCGGCTTGGCGCTCAAAGCCCGCTATCCGACAGTACCCGCCTTGCCCATCATGCTCGGCGCAGGTTTCCTGGACATTCTTGATGGCCTCTTCATCGTTCTGGGCTGGGATCGCGTAGCGCCGGATCTGCTCGCCGGCCCGTACCTCTTCTTCGACCTCAGGTTCATAGATTGGGATCACTCATTGCTGGCCGGGCTGTTTTGGTCAGCGATCTGGGGCGCGCTTTTCCTGCGAGACAGGCGGGTCGCAACCCTGGCATTCGTCGCGGCCCTTTCGCATCTGGTTGCAGACTGGCCCGTGCACAACAACGATATGGCGCTGTATCCACACGCGGAGACCCATTTGGGCTACGGGTTGTGGGGCAAGCTGGGCACTGCATCGTGGGTTCTGGAAGGCGTTTTTGCTGCGGCCTTGGCCGCGTATGCATGGGTCGCAAGCGCTCGTCGCGGGGTCAGCCTGCTATGGCCTTTGATACTGCTCGTTGTCCTGTTCCTGAACCTGTCACCCTGGCTTTCGCCCATGAAGCACGTCGCAGGGCTGAACGAACCTTCAGCTCATCTGCTGCACGGCACCCTGGTCGCCCTCGGCTTTCTCGTGCCTGGCACCCTGATGACATGGCTTGTCAACAAAGCGGAAAGCAAGGCGACGCGCCGCGGTTGACCATCAAGCGCATTCGCCTCGTCATGCCGGCCGCCGCAGGCTTGCTGAAAGGCACCTGTCTACCGGCTCGGTCAACCTGTCGCGTTCGGGGTGTGGGCTCCGCTTAGCGCTCCCTTGCAGACACTGAGCCTTCTCCCAAAGCAGTCACTCAGAACGAAGGATCGGGAAGGGCCTGTTGCTGTCCTTCCCAATTTGGAATCGGGAGCCTGGAAGCGCTCATCGGCTGTCTCTAGATCAGGATCTGGGCACTGGCCTGAACCACCTCGGCGATGAGGTCGGCGATGCACCTTACACGCGTAGAGCGACGCACGTCGGGGTGAATGACGCTCCAGATCTCGCGCAGTATCGGCCGATCGGAACCAGGGACTTCGACAAGAGCACCATCGGCGCGCGCGAGGAAGCTGGGCAGCATTGCAAACCCGAGTCCGGCTCGACACGCATGGTGCAGCGTTGCAAGATCGTTGCTTCGCAGCACGAAAGGTCGCGTACCGGCGATGTCCGTGAGCAATCGCTGGTGGGGCACGTCGCCCCGCGGTTCGCCATAGCCGAGGAAGCACCATTCCACCTCGGGCCGAGTCAGCCAAAGCGGTGCGGCATATAGCCGGAAACTGAGTTCACCGAGCTTGCGCGCGGCCAGCCCCGGTTCGCCTGGACGCATGAAGCGAAGCGCGAGGTCTGCTTCCTGACGGTGTAGGTTGGCGGTTCGGACTTCTGCGACAACATCGAGTTCAATGCCCGGCCAACGATCCGCACGGCCAACCAATTGGGGCACCAGAAAATGGCTGGCGAACGCGGGCGGAGCAGACACGCGCACGGTTCCGCGCATGCTCGTCGCTGCCGTCGCCGCTCGGCTGAACGCCAGGGCCTCATGCTCCAAACGCTCGGCGGGCGCGAGCAATGCTTCTCCCTCGCTCGTCAATTTCCACTTGCGAGGCAGCCGGTCGAACAAACGCACCCCGATGCGCTCTTCAAGTGCGGCGACTCGGCGCGCCACGGTCGAGTGCTCAACGCTCAGCGTCCGCGCCGCACCCGAAAGGCTGCCTTCGCGCGCCACGGCCACAAAGTAGCGCACGTCGTCCCATGCGAGCGATGATGACACGACGGCGCTGGATGGATCAGGCAATTTATGCACAGTGAATGCGAAACCTTTGGGAATAGGCGCGCACTCTGCGCGCGGCTAACGTGTGGAGCATTGTCACTTCAAGGAATCCGAGATGAGCCTCATTGCACAACCCATTCCATACGGCGCCCCGGTGTCGCTCGAAACCGCACAGCGGGTTGCCGCCGCCGCCGAAGCCGAAGCCACGGCAAACGGCTGGCCGATGGTGATCGCGGTGGTGGACAGTGGGGCCAACCTCGTCGTTCTCCACAAGATGGACCATGCGCAGATCGGGAGCGTCGCGATTGCGCAAGCCAAGGCAACGACCGCCGTGCGGTTCAAACGCCCCACCAAGGCCTTCGAAGAGGCGTTGGCAGCAGGAGGCTTGGGACTCAGGCTGCTGGCGACGGAAGGTGTGTGCCCGCTGGAGGGTGGACTTCCGCTGATTCACGCGGGGCAGTTGATCGGAGCAATTGGCGTGTCCGGCATGCAGTCCACCCAGGACGCCTCTGTGGCAGCAGCCGGGATCAGGGCTGTTACGGAGGATGCACAAGCCCTCTGACAGGTTAGCCAAGTGCACGGTGCCGGCCTAGCGCTGCCGCGCCCCGCGTCACTCATCATTGACCGTCCCGTACTCCACGGGCAGCAGGATCCGCCCCGCCGCAACGCTTCGCGCTATTTCTCGACGAAAGCACGCTCGATTACGTAGTCGCCCAATTCGCCCTGGCGCGGGCTGATGCGGAAGCCGCGGGCGTCGAGCAGCGTACAGCTGTCGGCCAGCGTGGCGGCGCCGCCGCAGATCATGGCGCGTTCCAGCGCCGGGTCGATCGCAGGCAGCCCGATGTCGACAAACAGCTGGCTCGCTGACTTGCCGCATGGTCAGTCAAGGCGGGCCTCATTGTGCTGCCAGACACCAGCGACGAACAGATTCCGAGGAGGAATTGGCGGGTCGAAGGCGTGCCCGGGTGGCGGTGCACTACCTGAGCCTCTCGGCGACGAAGTCGATAAAAGTTCGGATCTTGGCGCTCGGCCGGGCTTCGGGCAACCGCACGATGTGTACCTCTCGCGTGGGCAGCTCCCAGTCAGGCAGAAGTTGCACGACTCGACCCGAGGCGAGAGGGAGATCCAGCAGCGCATCGGCCTGGACGATCACCCCTGAGCCGGCCATCGCCGCGGCCAGCAGCGCGTGACCGTTGTTGGTGGTGAATGGGCCACGCACTGGCACGCGCACCGTCTGGCCATCCCGCGTAAATCGCCACGAATGGGTCGGGCCCCAGGCCGCGAAGCTCAGCAATGGAAAAGCTTCGAGATCGGACGGGTGCTTCGGCTGCCCGTGGCGCGCGACCCAGGCGGGGCTGGCCACGGCGAACATGCGGGCCAGCGCCAGCGGTCTTGCAATGAGCC
>JBDUCH010000062.1:0-15727 GCA_040003555.1 Variovorax sp.
CAGCGACGGCGCGTCCGTCGCCTTCAGCTTCACGAGCGCCAAGGCCCCGGCCGACGAACTGGTGCGCAGCATCGAAGCGACCGGCGGACGCGCGCAGGCACTGCGCATCGACAGCGCCGACGCCGCCGCGCTGACAGCGGGCATCAACCAGGCCGCAACCGATTTCGGCAGGCTCGACATCCTGGTCAACAACGCGGGCGTGTTCGTTCCGGGCAGCATCAGCGAGTTCTCGCTCGCGGATTTCGATCGCACGGTGGCCGTCAATGTTCGCGCCGTGTTTGTCGCAACGCAGGCTGCCGTGGCCCACATGGGGCAGGGCGGCCGCGTGATCAACATCGGCAGCACCAACGCCGACCGCATGCCCTTTGCCGGCGGCAGCGCCTATGCGATGAGCAAGTCGGCGCTCAAGGGGTTGGTGCAAGGCCTGTCGCGCGACCTCGGCCCGCGCGGCATCACGATCAACAACGTGCAGCCGGGCCCGGTCAATACCGACATGAATCCGGCCGACGGCCCGCAGGCCAGCTTCATGCACAGCTTCATGGCGCTGGATCGCCACGGACACCCCGAGGAGATCGCCGGCATGGTCGCCTACCTGGCCAGCCCGGAAGCCGCTTTCGTGACCGGTGCCAGCCTCAACATCGACGGTGGTTTTGCAGCCTGATGCCGTTTCAGTCGATTGGCACCGCGCTGCTGGCGACCGACGCCATCAGCTTGTCCAGGGTGGCGCCGAAGCGCGCCAGCTCCGCGGCATCCACGCCCGCGAACAGTTCGGCCTCGCGCTGCCGGCCGAGCGCGTGCACGATGCCAAAGAGCTCCTTGCCGGCCGCCGTGAGGTAGAGCCGGCTGCGGCGCTGGTCGGTCGGGTCGTCGCGCGCCTGCAGACGTCTGGCGCGCTTGAGGCCGGCCAGCGCGCGGCTCACCGACATCTTGTCCAGGCCGGTCTGTTCGACCACCTGCGTGGCGGTGTAGCCCGGGTGGGCGCCAAGCACGGCCATCGCGCGCCATTCGTTCAGCGTCAGCTGGTGCTGGCGGCCGACGCGCTGCTGGAACGGGCGCGCGGTGAGGTTGACCACCCGCACCAGCTTGAAGAAAAGCGAGTCGTCGCTGTCCATGGGCATCAGCCGACCAGCTTGCGTGCCGCCGCCACGATCTGTTCGGCGCTCACGCGCGACTGCGCCTCGAGCACCGGCGCGTAGCCGACCGGGATGCGGGGCGCGCCGAGCCGTGCGACCTTGCAGCCGGTCGCCTCGGCCGCCGTTGCCGCGATCTCGGCGCCGAAGCCGGCGGCCTGCACCGCCTCGTGCACCACCAGCAGCTTGCGCGTGCGCCCGCACGAGGCCAGCACCGCATCGCGATCCCACGGCCAGAGCGTGCGCAGGTCGAGCAGGTCGGCCGTGATGCCCTCGGCCGCCAGCGTGTCGCAGGCTGCGGCGCACACCTGCAACTGCTTGCCCCAGCTCACCAGCGTGAACCCGTCGCCATCGCGCAGCCGCTCGGCCTGGCCGAGCGTGGCGACCTGTGCCGTATCGACCTCGCCGCGCACGCCCCACAGCGCCTTGTGCTCGATATAGACCACCGGGTCACCGCAGCGCAACGCGGCGCGCAGCAGGCTGTAGTTGTCTTGCGGCGTGGCCGGGCTCACCACTACCACCCCTGGCAGGTGCGCGAACCAGGCTTCGAGCGACTGCGAATGCTGCGCGGCCGACGCGTCCCAGATGCCGCCCGGCATGCGCGCCACCAGCGGCACACGGCCCTGGCCGCCGAACATGAAGCGGTTCTTGGCGGCCTGGTTGACCAGCTCGTCCATGCCGCACAGCGCGAAGTCGACCACGCGCATCTCGACCACCGGCCGCAGGCCCGCGAGCGCCATGCCTACGCCCGCGCCCATGATCGCGGCCTCGCTGATCGGCGTGTCGATCACGCGCTCGGCGCCGAAGCGCTGCTGCAGCCCCTTGTACTGGCCGAAGATGCCGCCGCGGCCGACGTCTTCGCCGAGCACCACCACGTTGGCGTCGGCTTCCATTTCGTGCTGCAGCGCGAGTGCGGCGGCTTCTGCGTAGCTGAGTTCGCTCAATGCCATTGGCCGGCCCCGGTGGTCTGCACGTCGGTGAAGGCTGCGTTGGCATCGGGCCAGGGCGCCGCCTCGGCGGCCGCGAGCGCAGCCTCGACCTCGCGCTGCGCCGCGGCATCGATCGCGTCCAGCGCGGCGGTCGTCACGCCGGCCTTCAGGCACTGCATGCGGGCGTTGGCGATCGGGTCGGTCGCCAGCGCCGCAGCCAGCTCCGCAGCGTCGCGGTACGCGGCCGAGTCGACCGACACATGGCCCTTCACACGGTAGGTCAGCGCATGCAGCAGGCGCGGCCCGGCGCCGCTGCGCACCTCGGCCACCAGCCTGGCGGCCGCCGTGTGCACCGCGAACACATCGTTGCCGTCGACCTGCGTGGCCGTGATGTCGAGCGCCTGCGCGCGTGCCGACGCACCGTCGCCGGCCGTCATCGGGCCGCTCGCGGTGGTGGCGCTCCAGCGGTTGTCCTCGCACACGAACAGCACCGGCAACTGGTACACGCGGGCCCAGTTGAGCGATTCGAGAAAGGGCCCACGGTTGATCGCGCCGTCGCCGAAGAAGCAGACCGTGATGGCGTCGCGCCGCTGCAGTTTTTGCGCATGTGCCGCGCCGACCGCGATCGGCAGCCCCGCCGCCACCACGCCGTTGG
Organism: Variovorax sp.; assembly: GCA_040003555.1. Taxonomy (GTDB): domain Bacteria; phylum Pseudomonadota; class Gammaproteobacteria; order Burkholderiales; family Burkholderiaceae_C; genus Variovorax. Next base: position 2,715 of record JBDUCH010000062.1, read on the forward strand.
CGCCCAGCATGCCGACCGAAAAGTCGGCGATGTGCATCGAGCCGCCCTTGCCGCCGTTGAAGCCGGTCGCCTTGCCGAACAGCTCGCACATCATCCGCGTGAGGTCGGCGCCCTTGGCCAGCGTATGGCCGTGGCCGCGGTGGGTGGATGTGAGGTAGTCGGTGGCCGCGAGGTGGGCGCAGACGCCGGCCGGCACGGCTTCCTGCCCGGTCGACAGGTGCAGCGGGCCGCGCACCCTGGCGGCGCCCGCGGCCTGCTGGCCATAGGCGCTCACGCCACCCTGGCTGGCCGCTTCGGCGGCATTCTCGAAAGCGCGGATTCGCGCCATCGTGCGGTAGAGGGACGAGTGCATCTTGTCTCCAGCGCCCGCACACCGGGCGCCAACGCCGAAATCGTATCGGCCGTGACCAATTCGCGCGCACGGATTAACCCGGGAATTCCCCGATGCCAGGCTCTGGCACCAGATGAGATAGTTAGTTTGCCACCCGAACTAATTAACCCTCGTTCCAACCGGAGACACACCCATGCAACTCAAGAGCACCTTCACCGCACTGGCCCTCGGCCTTGCTGCCATCGGCGCCTGCGCCCAGACCGTGGTCGGCGTGAGCTGGTCGAACTTCCAGGAAGAGCGCTGGAAGACCGACGAAGCCGCGATCAAGACCCAGCTCGAAAAGCTCGGCGCCAAGTACATCAGCGCCGACGCCGGCGGCTCGCCCGAAAAGCAGCTTGGCGACATCGAGGGATTGATGGCAAAGGGCGCCAAGGTGCTGATCGTGCTGGCGATGGACAAGGACGCAATCTTGCCCGCCGTCACCAAGGCCGTGCGCCAGAAGGTGCCCGTGGTGGCCTACGACCGCCTGATCGAGGCGCCCGGCGTGTTCTACATCACCTTCGACAACACCGAGGTCGGCCGCCTGCAGGCGCGCGAGGTGTTCAAGCTGGCGCCCAAGGGCAACTACGTGATGATCAAGGGCTCGCCGACCGATCCGAACGCCAACTTCCTGCGCGCCGGGCAGCAGGAAGTCATCGCCGATGCGGTGAAGAAGGGCGACATCAAGATCGTCGGCGACGAATACACCGAAGGCTGGAAGCCCGAGGTCGCGCAGAAGAACATGGAGCAGATCCTGACCAAGGCCGGCGGCAAGGTCGACGCGGTCGTGGCTTCCAACGACGGCACCGCCGGCGGCGCGGTGGCGGCGCTCTCGGCCAAGGGCATCCGTGGCATTCCGGTGTCGGGCCAGGACGCCGACTTCGCGGCGCTGAACCGCGTGGCGCTCGGCACGCAGACGGTGTCGGTCTGGAAGGATTCGCGCGAACTGGGCAAGGAAGCCGCCAGCGCGGCCATCGCACTCGCGGGTGGCAAGCCGGTCGACAAGGCCGCCAGCTGGGACAAGGGCGAGAAGAAAATCGCGCTCCAGTCGCGCTTCCTCACGCCGGTGGCGATCACGCGCAATAACCTCGACGTGGTGGTGAAGGCCGGCTGGATCAAGAAGGACGAACTCTGCAAGGGTGTGAGCGGCGACAAGGCCCCCGCTGCCTGTAAGTAACAGAGCTCACCCCCAGGCTTCGCGCACTTCGTGTCGCTACGCCAACCCCCTCACCGGGGGGCAACACCAGCGGGCCGGCAAAGCCGGTTCCGCGGTGTTTCCTGAAGGAGTCATTCCATGAATCAGTCTTTGCCACTCTGGCGCCGGGCGGGTGTCGACCTGCGCCTGGTGCTGATGAGCGTGCTGCTCATCGCGATGGGCGTGGTGTTCCATTTCCTGTCGGGCGGCATCTTCCTGTCGCCCGAGAACCTCTACAACATCGCGCAGCAGACGGCCGTGGTCGGCATCGTCTCGACCGTGATGGTGCTGGTGATCGTGGCGCGCCATATCGACCTGTCGGTCGGCTCGGTGATGGGCTTCGTCGGCGTGCTGATCGCCTACCTGCAGTACACCTCGGGCTGGTCGTGGCCTACCGCCTGCCTTGCGGGGCTTGCGGTGGCGCTGCTGGTGTCGATCTACCAGGGTTGGCTCACGGCGGTGCTGGGCGTGCCGTCGTTCGTGGTCACGCTCGGCGGGCTCATGTCGTTCCGCGGCGCGGCGTTTCTCGTGGCCGACGGCAAGACGCAGCCGGTCAATGACGAGTTCTTCCAGAGCCTGGGCGGCGGCTACGACGGCGGCATCGGCGTCACGGCCACCTGGGTGCTCACGGCGGTGGTGGTGGCGACCCTGTTCGCACGCATGGTGCAGAAGCGCCGGGCGCGCCAGCACCACGAGATGCCGACCGAGGCGGTCTGGGTCGACGTGCTGCTGACAGCGGTGCCGGTCGCGGTGCTGGTGGCGTTCGCGTGGACGATGAACCACTACCAGATCTCATCCAAGACCGAGGCGCAGGGCATCCCGATCCCGGTGCTGATCTGGGCCGCGGTCGCGATCGTGCTGTCGTTCATCGTGCACCGCACGCGTTTCGGCCGCTACGTGTTCGCGATGGGCGGCAACCCCGACGCGGCGGCGCTGGTGGGCATTCCGGTCAAGCGCGTCACGCTGATGCTGTTCGCACTGCTTGCGGTGCTGGTGACTATCGCGGCGATCGTGTCGATCGCGCGGCTCAACGCCGGCACCAACTCGCTCGGCACCGGCATGGAGCTCTACGTGATCGCGGCGGCTGTCATCGGCGGCACCGCGCTGGCCGGAGGCAGCGGCTCGATCTTCGGTTCGGTGCTGGGCGCGCTGATCATGCAGTCGCTCGACAGCGGCATGCTGCTGCTCGACGTGCCGATCGGCAAACGCATGGTGATCATCGGGCAGGTGTTGATCATCGCGGTGGTGTTCGACGTTTTGTACCGCCGCAAATTCGGAGACGCGTGATGTACACCCCCAGTCTTCGCGCACTTCGTGTCGCTACGCCAACCCCCTTGCAGGGGGCAACACCAGCGGCCCGGCGAAGCCGGTTCCGCGGTGTTCCTGGAACGACTTCACATCCCGGGCGGATCTGCAATGAATAGTGTCAACAGCATCGACAAGACAAAGCCATTGGTCGAGCTGCGCGAGATCCGCAAGGCCTTCGGCGGCGTGCATGCGGTGGACGGCGTGAGTGTCAACCTCTACCCGGGCGAAGTGGTCGCGCTGCTGGGCCACAACGGCGCCGGCAAGTCCACGCTGATGAAGATGCTCGCGGGCGCCTACCCGATCGACTCGGGCGACACGCTGATTGCTGGCGAGAAGGTGCACATCCGCACGCCGGCCGAAGCGCAGGCGCAGGGCATCGAGACCATCTACCAGACGCTGGCGCTGGCCGACAACCTGGATTCGGTGTCCAACCTGTTCCTCGGCCGCGAGAAGATGACGCGCTGGAACACGCTGGACGACCATTTCATGGAAGGTGCGGCGCGCAAGGTGTTCCACCGGCTCAACAAGAATTTCACCAACATCCGCGTGCCGGTGCGCCGGCTGTCGGGCGGGCAGCGCCAGGTGGTGGCGATCTCGCGCGCGCTGTACTTCAACGCGCGCATCCTGATCATGGACGAGCCCTGCGCCGCGCTCGGGCCGGAAGAAACCGCGATGGTCGGCCGGCTGGTCAAACAGCTCAAGGACGACGGCGTCGGCATCTTCCTGATCACGCACGACATGCCCGACGTGTTCGGTCTCTCGGATCGGCTCGCGGTGATGAAGAACGGCCGGCTGGTCGGCACCTACCGCACGGCCGACGTGACCGAGGACGAGGTGCTCGGGATGATCATCGCGGGCAAGAAACCGGAAGGCAAAGCCGAGGCCCCCCACGCGTGAAAACCATCGGCGACCAGCAACTGCTCAAGCGCATCAACCGCAGCGTGGTGCTGCGGCTGCTGCGCGCACAGCCGGGCTTGTCGCGCGCACGGCTCGCCAGCGAAAGCGGGCTGACCAAATCGACCGTGAGCGGCCTGGTGCGCGAACTGATCGACGACCGCTGGCTCAGCGAGGCCGGCGCCGCGGTGAACGACGGGCTGGGCCGGCCGTCGACGCCGCTGCACATCAACGACCGGGTGCGTGCGCTGGTCGGGGTGGAGATCGGCGTCGAGACGATGCGCGTGGCCTGCGTCTCGCTGCTCGGCGAGGTGCTGCATGCGGATGCGCAGCCGCTGGCCAGCATCGAACCCGCGCGTGCCTGTGCGCAGGCGGCCGCCATGTGCGCACAGGCCTGGAAGCAGATCGCGGCGCGCGGCCTTGAACTTTCGGGCATCGGTGTCGGCGTGCCGGGCGCGGTCGAGGACGCCACCGGCATCGTGCTGTTCGCGCCGAACCTGGGCTGGCGGCGCCTCGACCTGTTGCCCGACCTCATCGAGGCCTTCGCGGCGGCCGGCCTGCCGCGCGTGCCGGTGCAATTGCAGAACGAGGCCGACGTGGCCGCGCTCGGCGAGTATGAATTCTGCAAAGGCGAGGGCGAAGACCCGCTGATCTTTGTCGACTGCGACGTCGGCGTTGGCGCCGGCATCGTGCTGAACGACCGGCTCTTCACCGGTGCGCAGGGCATGGCGGGCGAGATCGGCCACACCATCCTGCAGGCCGACGGCCCGCTGTGCTCCTGCGGCCGGCGCGGCTGCGCCGAGGCGTTCTTCGGATCCCGCGTATTGGGGCGCGGTGCCGGCGACGTGAAGCGGGCAGGGCAGATGCTCGGCGTGCTGCTGCAGAACCTCTGGACGGCGTTCGACCCGCGCGCCATCGTCATCGGCGGTTCGACCTGCGAGACTCACCCCGAATTCCTGCGCAGCGCGATCGCCACGGTGCAACGCTACGCCGATGCAGCCGGCATGCCGCCGCCCGCGGTGCGCGGCGCGCGCCACGGGTTGCTCGCGCCAGCGGTGGGCGCAGCCGCCCTGGTGCTACACGACTACCTGCGGCCGATGCACCCGAACACGGTGACGCGGCGCGAGCGCAGCGGCGCGCGCGCAAAAAAGCCGCCGGGCCCGGTGGGCGCAGCGGCCTTGCGTTGACGCGCAAGCGTCAGTCGGCGTAGATGCCGGCGGCCTTGATGACCGGGCCGAAACGCGCCACCTCTGCCTGCACGAACTTCTTGTGCTCGGCCGGCTCCACGCGCTTGTCGTTGACCACCACGGCGCCCAGGCCTTCTTCCTTCTTGATGAAGTCCGGATCCTTCAGCGCGACCTTCAGCGCATCGTTGATCTTCTTCAGGATCGGCGCTGGCGTGCCCTTGGGCGCATACAGGCCGTGCCAGATCGTGACCTGGAAGTTCTTCATGCCCGACTCGTCGAGCGTCGGGATGTCCTTCAGCGCCGGCGTGGTCAGGCGCTTGAGCGTGGTCACGGCATAGGGCTTGATCTTCTTGGCTTCGATCTGGCTCGTGGTGTTGGTGGTCTGGTCGCACAGCAGGTCGACCTGGCCACCCAGCAGGTCGGCCATGGCCGGCGCGGTGCCCTTGTAGGGCACGGTGGTCATTTCAACCTTGAGTTCGCTCTGGAACAGCAGGCCGCACAGGTGCGATGCCGAGCCCACGCCAGCGTTGGCGAGGTTCACCTTGCCGCCGTTCTTGCCGATCCAGTCGCGCAGCTCCTTGAAGTTCTTCGCTTCCAGCTGCGGCTTGCCGACCACCGTCATTGGCACGTCGTTGATCAGGCCGAGGTATTCGAAATCGGTTTCGTAGTTGTAGGGCAGCTTGCGGTAGAGCACCGGCGTGGTGGCCATGCCGACGTGCGTCAGCAGCAGCGTGTAGCCATCGTTCTTGGCGCGCGCCACCTTGGCGTTGCCGATCGTGCTACCCGCGCCGGCCGTGTTGTCGACCACGATGCTGACGCCGTCGAGCGGCTTGCGCAGCGCCTCGGCCAGGTCGCGCGCCACCCGGTCGGTCGGGCCGCCCGCAGCGAATGGCACCACGATCGTAATGGGCTTGCCGCCAGGAAAGTCCTGGGCGTGAACCCCGAAGGCGGCAGCAGCAATGGCGGCGAGAGCAAACAGTTTCTTCATGAAGACTCCGGAGATCAAAGGCCGCGATCTTATAGGCTGACGGTGGCCTGACTTCTCCCGAAAAGCCCTAACCCGTTCAAGCGCGTGGCGCAGCCCGAGGAGCTGTCACCGGCCTACGTCTTCCTGGCCTCCCCGGTGTGCGCGAGCTACATCACGGGCATCGTGCTGCCGGTGACGGGGGACGTGGGCGCGATCTAGGCCGGGGAGCTGGGCGCCACGCCTGCGTCGCTATTCCCGCTATTGGTAGCTGCGCGCATCCTCGATCACCTTGCCGTCGTTCGGCAGGCTGCCGGCGGGCACGCACTCGACCGCGCTGCGCAGCTTGGTCACTTCGCGCACGGCCTCGGCAATGCGCTCGGCGAGGCCCCCGGAGGCCGGCGCCTCGATCTTGAGCGTCATGCGGTCTTGCGCCATTTCGCCTTCGACCACCAGCCGTGCGCGCGTGATCTCGGGAAAGCGCTTCACGACTTCGGCCACCTGGCCCGGGTGCACGAACATGCCGCGTACCTTGGTGGTCTGGTCGGCGCGCCCCAGCCAGCCCTTGATGCGGGTGTTGGTGCGGCCGCTGGGGCAGGGGCCGGCCAGCACGGCCGACAGGTCGCCGGTGCCGAAGCGCACCAGCGGGTAGTCGCGGTTGAAGGTGGTGACGACCACCTCGCCGACCTCGCCGTCAGGCACCGGGTCCCCGGTGCCGGGCCGCACGATTTCGAGCAGCACACCTTCGTCGAGCACCAGGCCTTCGTGTGCGCTGGTTTCGTAGGCGATCAGCCCCAGGTCGGCGGTGGCGTAGCACTGCATGCCGCGCACGCCGCGCTCGGCCAGCCAGTCGCGCAGGCTCGGCGGAAAGGCCTCGCCCGACAGCAGCGCCTTGGTCACGCTCGGCAGCGGCAGGCTCATGGCTGCGGCTTTTTCGATCAGGATCTTCAGGAAGCTCGGGGTACCGACATAGCCGTCGGGCTTGAGTTCGGCCATGGCCTCGAGCTGCTGCTCGGTCTGGCCGGTGCCACCCGGGAACACGGTGCAGCCCAGGGCATGCGCGCCGTTCTCCAGGATCGCGCCGGCAGGGGTCATGTGGTAGCTGAAGCTGTTGTGAACCAGCTCGCCGCTGCGAAAGCCGGCCGCGTACAGCGCGCGTGCCGTGCGCCAGTAGTCGGGCGCCGTGCCCTCGGGCTCGTAGATGGTGCCGGGGCTGGCGAACACGCGCCGCATTGCAGGCCCGCGCGCGATGGCGCTGAAGCCGCCGAAGGCGTCGGTGGCGCGCAGTTCCTTCTGGCGCGCGAGCAGGTCGGTCTTGCGCGTGACCGGCAGCGTTGCCAGGGCTTCGCGGCTGCCGACGAGCTCGGCGTCGAAGCCGTTCAGGATGGCGGCGAACGCCGGCGCTGCCGTTTGCGCATGCGCGACCTGGCGTGGCAGTGCGGCGAGCAGTTCGGCCTCGCGCCGCGCCGGGTTGCGCACTTCCAGCGCATCGTAGAACTCGCTCACGCCAGCCACCTCTTGCGTCGTTTGTAGCTCTTCACATCGCGGAAGCTCTTGCGTTCCGCGCCGCCCACGCCGAGGTAGAACTCCTTGACGTCTTCGTTGTTGGCCAAATCGCCGGCCTTGCCGTCCATCACGATGCGGCCACTTTCCAGGATGTAGCCGTAGTCGGCGTAGCGCAGTGCCATGTTGGTGTTCTGCTCGGCCAGCAGGAAGGTCACCTTCTCCTTGGTGTTGAGGTCTTTCACGATCTCGAACACCTCTTCGACGATCTGCGGGGCCAGGCCCATCGAGGGCTCGTCGAGCAGCACCATGGTCGGGTTGGCCATCAGCGCGCGGCCGATCGCGCACATCTGCTGCTCGCCGCCCGAGGTGTAGGCCGCCTGCGAAGTGCGGCGGGTTTTCAGGCGCGGAAAGTAGGCATACACCTTGTCGAGCGTCTGCTGCACCGCGGCCTTGCCGTCCTTGCGCGTGTAGGCGCCCGTCATGAGGTTCTCTTCGATGGTCAGGTGGGCGAAGCAGTGGCGGCCCTCCATCACCTGGATCAGGCCGCGTTGCACCAGCGCCGAGGGCGTGAGCGCCTCGATGCGTTCGCCGCGCAGCTCGATCGTGCCCTTGGTCACCGCGCCACGCTCGCCTGCCAGCAGATTGCTCACGGCACGCAGCGTGGTCGTCTTGCCCGCGCCGTTGCCACCCAGCAGCGCCACGATGCCGCCCTCGGGCACCACGAGCGACACGCCCTTGAGCACGAGGATCACGTGGTTGTAGATGACCTCGATGCCGTTGACATTGAGAACGATGTTCGGTGAACTCATATTGCTTCCAAAGACTGGCGAAGGGCCTAGCTTTGGCAATCCGCCGGGGTGCGTGGCGTCAGCTTCTTCTCGGCCGCGTACTTGGCTGCGGTCGACTTCACGAGCGGCTTGATGATCTGCTCGTCGGCCTGCAGCCAGTCGGACGTGAACTTCCATGCCTTGCCGTCCCAGGTGTGGATGCGCGCCCAGGCCGCACCCATGTGGTCGGAGCACGAAGTGCTGATCGGGCGCATCACGCCGGCAAAGCCCAGGGCGTCGAGCTTGGCTTGCGTGAGGTTGAGGTTCTCCAGCCCCCAGCGCACCTGCTCGCCGGTCATGACCTTGCCCTTGCCGAAGCGTTCCTGTGCAGCGCGGATGCCCTCCACGCCGAGCATCGCGCTCATGGCGCCGCGCATGTAGAGCACCTGTCCCACTTCCTCCTTCGGGCCGGTGCCATGGTTCTTGTCGTGCAGCATCACAAGCACGTCTTTCACGAGTTTCGACTGCGGTTCGGCGCCATGCTGCATGGTCACGGCGTTGTAGCCCTTGGCGCCGTCGCCCACGTCCTTCACGTCGGGTTCGGCACCGGCCCACCACACGCCGTACATCTTCTCGCGCGCGTAGCCGGTGGCCTGCGCTTCCTTGATGGCGGTTGAATTCATCACGCCCCAGCCCCACAGCAGCACGAAATCGGGACGGGCCTGCCGCACCTGCAGCCAGGTGGCTTTCTGCTCGACGCCGGGCGCGGTCACCGGCAGCAGCTGCAGCTCGAAGCCATGCAGCTTCGCGCGCTCCTGCAGCAACGGGATCGGCTCCTTGCCGTAGGGGCTGTCGTGATAGATCAGGGCGATCTTCTTGCCCTTGAGCTTGTCGAGCCCGCCTTCCTTCTTGGCGATGGCCTGGATGATCGCGTCCGCCGCGACCCAGTAGGTGCCGGCGATCGGGAAGTTCCACTTGAACACCGAGCCGTCGGCGCTCTCGCTGCGGCCGTAGCCCACGGTCACCACGGGAATCTTGTCGACCGGCGCCTTCTCGGTGATGGCGAAGGTGGCGCCGGTGGACAGCGGCTGCACCAGCGTGGCGCCGCCGTTCTTGCCCTTCAGGCGCTCGTAGCATTCCACGCTGCGCGCGGTGTCGTAGCCGGTCTCGCATTCCTCGAAGGAGAGCTTCACGCCGTTGATGCCGCCGCGCGCATTCACCAGCTTGAGATAGTCGACATAGCCGTTGGCCCAGGGCGTTCCGTTCGGCGCGTAGGCGCCGGTGCGGTACGACAGCACGGGAATGAACTGCTCATTGGCCTGCGCGAACGCAGGGGCCGCTCCCGCCAGCGCGCACGCGGTGGCCACGGCAAGTGCGAGTGATTTCAGCTTCATGGTTGTCTCCTGGGGTTGGATGGGAAAGTCACGCGATCAATGAGGGAAAGGCCAGAGGCGCAGCTTCTGCTTGCCGGTGGACCAGAGCTTGGCCAGCCCGTGCGGCTCGACGATCAGGAACCACACGATGAGGCCGCCGAAGATCATCAGTTCCGCATGCGCGATGCCGACGGTCGAGATCTGTGCGCCGAACCAGCTGGCGATGACCGGCAGCGCCTGGTTCAGCACGATCGGCAGCACGGTTATGAAGGCTGCGCCGAAGAAGGCGCCCATGATCGAGCCGAGCCCGCCGATGATCACCATGAAGAGCAGCCGGAACGACTGGTCGACCGAGAACGCCGCCGGTTCCCAGGCGCCGAGGTAGACAAAGGCCCAGAGCGCGCCGGCCACGCCGATGATGAACGAGCTGACCGCGAAGGCGCTGAGCTTGGCGTACATCGGGCGGATGCCGATCACCGCGGCCGCCACGTCCATGTCGCGGATGGCCATCCACTCGCGGCCGATGGCGCCGCGCACCAGGTTCTTGGTCAGCACGGCGATCACCACCAGCATCGCGAGGCAGAACAGGTACTTGCTCGCCGCGCTCTCGATCGGCCAGCCGAAGACCTGCAGGTTCGACACCGACACCGAGCCCGAGGGCGTGTCGAGCGTGAACCACTTGATGCGCAGGAACATCCAGTCGCTGAAGAACTGCGCGGCCAGCGTCGCGACCGCGAGGTAGAGGCCCTTGACGCGCAGGCTGGGCAGTCCGAACAGGATGCCGAACAGCGTGGCGCACAGGCCGCCCAGGATCAGCGCGGGCACCAGCGGCAGCCCAGGGAAGCGCACGAAGAAGTTGTAGGCCCCGTAGGCGCCCACCGCCATGAAGGCGCCCGAGCCCAGCGAGATCTGCCCGCAATAGCCCACCAGCACGTTCACGCCGAGCGCCGCCAGCGAGATGATCACGAACGGAATCAGGATTGCGCGCATCAGGTAGTCGCTGGCCAGCAAGGGCACGACAGCGAACGCAAAGACCAGCATCAGCCCGATCGCCACGCGGTCCTGCAGGATCGGGAAGACCTGCTGGTCGGCGCGGTAGCTGGTCTTGAACTGGCCGTTTTCTCTGTAGAACATGTTCAGACCCGATCGATGATTTTTTCGCCGAAGAGCCCCTGCGGCCGGAACAGCAGGAACACCAGCGCCAGCACGTAGGCGAACCAGATCTCGATGCCGCCGCCCACGTACGGGCCAAGGTACACCTCCGACAGCTTCTCGCCGACGCCGATGATCAGCCCGCCGATGATGGCGCCCGGCACCGAGGTGAGCCCCCCGAGGATCACCACCGGCAGCGCACGCAGCGCCACCGTGGTGAGCGAGAACTGCACGCCCAGCTTGCTGCCCCAGATCATTCCGGCCACCAGCGCCACCACGCCGGCGACGCACCAGACGATGACCCAGATGCGCGCGAGCGGAATGCCGATCGACTGCGCGGCCTGGTGGTCGTCGGCCACCGCGCGCAGCGCGCGGCCGGTGCCTGTCTTCTGGAAGAACAGCGAGAGCAGCGCCACCAGTGCGGCGGCGATCGCGGCGGCGTACAGGTCTTCCTTGTTGATCAGGACGCCGCCCTCGAACATCGTCTCGAGCAGGAAGATCGGATCCTTCGGCATGCCGATGTCGATCTTGTAGATGTTGCTGCCGAACAGGGTCTGGCCCAGGCCGTCGAGGAAGTAGGCGATGCCGAGCGTGGCCATCAGCAGCGTCGCGCCTTCCTGGTTGACCAGATGGCGCAGCACCAGCCGCTCCACCAGCCATGCCACCACGAACATCACGAGGCCCGCCACGACGAAGGCGGTGCCGTTGGCGAACCAGCGGTTGTCGATGCCCGTCCACATCGGGATCCACTCGGCGAAGCGCGCCATCGCGAGCGCGGCAAACAGCACCATCGCGCCCTGCGCGAAATTGAAAACGCCCGAGGCCTTGAAGATCAGCACGAAGCCGAGCGCCACCAGCGAATACAGCATGCCCACCATGAGGCCGCCGAAGAGGGTTTCGAGAAAGAAGGCCATCAGTGTTCGACCCCCAGATAGGCGCGGATCACGTTCTCGTTGCTGCGCACTTCGTCGGGCGTGCCGTCGCCGATCTTCTTGCCGTAGTCGAGCACCACCACGCGGTCCGAGATGTCCATCACTACGCCCATGTCGTGTTCGATCAGCACGATGGTGCTGCCGAATTCGTCGTTCACATCGAGGATGAAGCGGCTCATGTCCTGCTTCTCCTCCACGTTCATGCCGGCCATCGGCTCGTCGAGCAGCAGCACCTGCGGCTCCATCGCGAGCGCACGGCCCAGGTCAACGCGCTTTTGCAGGCCGTAGGGGAGCTGGCCGACCGGCGTCTTGCGATGCGCCTGGATCTCCAGGAAATCGATGATCCGTTCGACGAACTCGCGGTGCCTGGTTTCCTCGCGCTCGGCCGCGCCCCAGCGGATCGCCTGCTGGAAGATGTTGGATTTCATGCGCAGGTTGCGGCCCGTCATGATGTTGTCGAGCACGCTCATGCCCTTGAACAGCGCCAGGTTCTGGAAGGTGCGCGCCACGCCCATCTCGGCCACCTGGCGCGAGTTCATGTGCTTGAAGGTCTGGCCGCGGAAGGTGATGCTGCCCTGTTGCGGCTGGTACACGCCGTTGATGCAGTTGAGCATCGAGCTCTTGCCGGCGCCGTTGGGGCCGATGATGGCGCGCACCTCGTGCTCGCGCACGTCGAAGCTGATGTCGGTGAGCGCCTTGACGCCACCGAAGCCGAGGCTGATGTTCTGCACGTCGAGGATGACGTCGCCGATTTTTCGGGCGCTCATGCGGCGGCCTTCACGGGTGGGAAGCGCTTTGCTTCCACGATGCCGAGCGTGGCACTCACCGTGCCGGTGCGCCCGTCTTCGAACTTGACCTGCGTTTCGATGAACTGCTCCTTCTTGCCGCCATACAGCGCATCCAGCAGCAGCGCGTATTTCTCGGCGATGAAACCGCGCCGCACCTTGCGCGTGCGCGTGAGCTCGTCGTCGTCGGGGTCGAGCTCCTTGTGCAGCACCAGGAAGCGCGCGATCTGCGTGTCGGCCATGCCGTCTTCGGCCGCGAGGTCGGCATTCACCTTCGCGATGCAGTCGCCGATCAGTGCCAGCACCTCGGGCTTGCCGGCCAGGTCGACATAGCCGCCATAGGCCAGCCCGCGGCGCTCGGCCCAGTTGCCGACCGCCTCGAAGTCGATGTTGATCGCGGCGCAGACCTCGTCGCGGCCGTTGCCGAAGCACACCGCCTCCTTGATTTGCGGAAAGAACTTGAGCTTGTTCTCGATGTAGTTGGGCGCGAAGATCGCGCCGCCGTTCATGCGGCCCACGTCTTTCGCGCGGTCGATGATGCGCAGGTGGCCTTCGCTGTCGAGCACGCCGGCATCGCCGG
>JBDUCH010000333.1:0-4619 GCA_040003555.1 Variovorax sp.
CCATTGCGCTGTTCGCGCTGCCCGGCGCCTTCACGCCGACCTGCTCGGCCAAGCATGTTCCCGGTTATGTGCAGCACTTCGACGATTTCAAGGCGGCCGGCGTCGACGAGATCTGGTGCGTCAGCGTGAACGATGCTTTCGTCATGGGTGCCTGGGCGCGCGATCAGAAGACAGGCGCCAAGGTGCGCATGCTGGCCGACGGCAGCGCCGACTTCGCCAAGGCCACCGGCCTGACGCTCGACCTCACGGGCCGCGGCATGGGCCTGCGCAGCAATCGCTATTCGATGCTGGTGAAAGACGGCAAGGTCGCCTCGCTCAACGTCGAAGCGCCCGGCAAGTTCGAAGTGAGCGACGCCGACACGCTGCTGGCCCAGGCACGCGGTTGAGCCACGGACGGCCTGGGCGCTACTGCTACAGATCGACCTTGAGGTAGTGCGCCCCGGCAATCGGGTTGTGATAGTAGGGCGGCACTTCCTCGAAACCCAGGTCTTCGTAGAGCGCACGCGCTGATTCCATGTCGTCGAGCGTGTCGAGCAGCACGCAGCCGTAGCCCGCGCTGCGGGCCGCATCGAGCAGCGCCTCGGCGATCTGGCGGCCCAGGCCCAGACCACGGAAGCCGGGCCGCACGTAGAGCCTCTTCATTTCCGCAGCGTTCGGGTAGTCGGCGGTGTCGAGCGGTCGCAGCGCGCCGCAGCCCGCGACATGCGCCGGCCGGCCGTCGCCCCGTGTGAGCAGCGGCGCGCCGGTGGTCTGTTGCGCGCTGGCGTCGGTCGCATCGACCAGCGCCAGCAGCAGGAAACCGCGCGGCTCGGCGTAATCGCCGGGCAGGCCCGCCAGCTCCTCTTCGAAATTCTGAAAGCACAGGTCGATGCCCAGTGCTTCGGCATAGTCGCGGAACACCGTGCGCGCAGCTTCGAGCTCATGCGGCTCGTCGGGCGTCAGCAGCACGATCTCGGGCGTGTCGGCCAGCGGCAAGGGGCGCGATACGGAGTAGCTCATGCGCGCAACGATGCAATCCAGACTGCAAAGCCGGCGCACAGGGCGAAGATCAACAGCGCCATCAGCCGTGTCGCCATGTTGTCGCGGCTCTCGGCAATGCGACCACCGCTCAGCAGCTTGTCGCCGGAAAACATGGGACGAACCAGGCGATCGCGCTTCACCAGCACGTAGAACAGGATCGCCAGCACGTGCAGGCACACCAGCCCGATCACGATCCACTTGCCGTACCTCGTGTGCCAGCCGCTGGCGAGGCTCACCGTGGCGTTGGAGACGAAGCGCGTCAGCGGCCCGGACGCCGAGATCTCATCGTCCGCGACCAGGCCGCTCGCAACCTGCAACGCCAGGATGCCGAGCAACGCGAACACCGAAAACGCGCCGAGCGGCGTGTGGCCGATCAGATGGTCGGGGTGGGCCCGGCCGGCCAGGTAGGCGAGCACCGAGCGCGGCGAATAGATGAAGGCTGCAAAGCGCGACCAGCGCCCGCCGACGAAGCCCCACACCAGCCGGAACAGCAGCAGTGCCAGCACCGCGTAGCCGAACCGGAAGTGCCATTCCATGACGCCCCCCAGGCCGGTGATGAGCAGGCTGATCACCGCGAGCGCCAACGCCCAGTGGAACAACCGTGTCGGGAGATCCCAGATCCGGGCCGGACGCGCGAGCTCGTCTCCCAGCGCAGCGCGGTGGGTGGTCGGCTCGAACGAAGCGCTCATCGGAGGGTAGGGCGGGCTGCGGAACCCGCAGATTAGCAAAGTCGGGCCGGGGGTGTCTGGGGGTTGTTGCTATGCGGCGTGCGGAAACCCGCCGTCACACTCACGCACAGCGCCGTTTCGAAGCACTGCCCCACCTCCAGGAATACTCACGATGAATCGCCTTGCCATGTTCGCCCTTACCGCGGCCTGCGCCGCGCTGTCGATGCCAGCCGCTGCCCAGTTCGCCAAACCCGAAGACGCAGTCAAGTACCGCCAGAGCGCGATGTTCATGCAGAGCCAGCATTTCGGGCGCATCGCCGCCATGGCCAACGGGCGCGTGCCCTACGACCAGGCCAGCGCGGTCGCCAACGCGGAAGTCGTGGCCATGGTGTCGCAATTGCCGTGGAGCGGCAGCTACGCGCCCGGCACGGAGGGCGGCAAGGCGAAGGCTGAAATCTGGAAGGAGCCGGCCAAGTTCAAAGGACACAGCGACAAGCTGGTCGTCGAAACCGCCAAACTCTTGGCCACCGCCAAAACCGGCAACCTCGAGGCACTGAAGGCGGCGGTCGGATCGCTCGGAGGTACCTGCAAGGCCTGCCACGACAGCTTCCGCAGCCAGTAGGCCTTTTGCTACGAAGTTGATAGCTGCTCGTGCCCGTCCCGAGGGCGATGCAGGCCGATCTGGCTTGCAAGTTGGAGCCGGTCAAACCTCGGTCAGAAGCTTCTCGATCAGCTGGTGCAGCTCGGCGAAATCGGGCTCGCCCACGTACCGCTTGACGATCTCGCCGCGCTTGTTGACGAGATAGGTGGTCGGCGTGAGCTGCACGTCGCCCCAGGCCTTGGCCACCGCGCCGGTGTTGTCGATCGCCACCTTGAATGGCAGTTTGCGCGTCTCGGCAAAGTTCACCACGTAGCTCGGCGGGTCGTAGCTCATGGCCACTGCCAGCGTGTCGTAGCCCTTGCTCTTGTACTTGTCGTACGTGGCGATCACCTTCGGCATTTCGCCGACGCAGGTGACGCAGCTGGTGGCCCAGAAGTTGACCAGCGTGACCTTGCCCTTCAGGTCGTTGGTGCTCTTCTGGCTGCCGTCGAGCAACACGAAGGTGGAGGCCGGAGCCTCCGTGGCGCCCGAATTCAGGTACACGCCCACCCCGGCCGCCAGGGCGATCGCGGTTGCGGCAACATAGAGGGCTTTTTTCATGGGGTGTCTGACAGATGGTGCATCGCGATTTTAGTTCCGCCGGCTTTCGCTTGCTGGCTGCGCCGATGCTCCTGCTGGCGGTGGCCTGCAGCCCGACCTTCAACTGGCGCGACGTCGCGGCCACCAACGCCGAGCTGAAGGCGCTGTTGCCCTGCAAGCCCGACCGTGCCGAGCGCCAGATTCCGCTGGGCAGCGAGACGGTGAGCGTCCAGATGGCCGGCTGCGAAGCCGGTGGCGCCACCTTTGCGGTGGCCAATGCCCGCGCCGACAACGCGGCCCAGGCCGAGGCCTGGCTGGCCGCGTGGCGCGCCGGCATGCGCGCCCAGTGGCAGGCCGCAACCGGGGGCCAGATCCAGGAGGGGCCGGTCAGCGTAGTGCGCGCCGCGGCCTCGCCGGCGCCCTGGCAGATCGAGGCGCGGGGGGCCGGGCCCGACGGCAAGCCGACCGAAGCTCGCGTGCGGTGGTTCGCGCATGCACAGCGCGACGGCAGCGTCGCGATCTACCAGGCCACAGTGCTCGGAAGGCCGTCGGCCGCCGATGCCACTGGGACCTTCTTCGACGGGCTGCGCCTGCCGTGAGATCGCACAACCCCCGCATAATCAGCGACCGACCTCCGACACCGCATGAACAGTATTTTCATCATCGCCCACTCGCCGCTGGCCCAGGCGCTGAGACAGTGCGCGCTGCACGTGTTCCCCGATTGCGAGAACTCCATCGTGGCGCTCGACGTGTTGCCCAATGTCTCGCCCGAAGAGACGCTGGCGGCGGCGCGCATCACGCTGCAGCAGCAATACCGCACGCCACGCTCCCAGGTGCTGGTGCTGGCCGACGTGTTCGGCGCCACGCCCTGCAACGTGGCGCAGAAGCTGGTCGACGGTGCCCGCTCGCGGCTCGTGGCGGGTGTCAACCTGCCGATGCTGCTGCGCGCCGTGACCTACCGGCACGAACCGCTCGAGGCGCTCGTGCAGCGCGCGGTCACTGGCGGCACTGCGGGTGTCATGCAGGTGGCGGTGGCGGCACCCCAGAACCAGGCGCGAAGAAAACTCAGTGATCAAGAACTCCGTGACCATCAGCAATAAGCTCGGGCTGCATGCCCGTGCTTCGGCCAAGCTCACCAAGCTGGCCGGCAGTTTTCCGTGTGACGTGTACCTGGCGCGCGGCGACCGCCGCGTCAATGCCAAGAGCATCATGGGCGTCATGATGCTGGCCGCCGGCATCGGCGTCACGATCGACGTTGAAATCAGCGGCGACCAGGAACAGGAAGCCATGGACGCGGTGGTCGACCTGATCAACGACAAGTTCGGCGAAGGCGAATGACGGCATGACGTTTGCGGTGCACGGCCTTCCTGTTGCCCGTGGCATCGCGATCGGACGCGCTGTGCTGGTGGTGTCGAGCCGCATCGACGTAGCCCACTACTTCATCAAGCCCGAAGAGATCGACACGGAGATCGGCCGCGTGCGCAGTGCGCGCAATGCGGTGGCTGAAGAGCTCGTCAAGCTGCAGGCCAGCGTGGCGCTGATGGGCCCGAAAGACGCGCCGCACGAGCTCTCGGCACTGCTCGAGGTGCACCAGATGCTGCTGCAGGACGAGGCCCTGACCGACGGCGTCAAGCACTGGATCACCGAACGCCTCTACAACGCCGAATGGGCGCTGACCACGCAGCTCGAAATCATCGCGCGCCAGTTCGACGAGATGGAGGACGAGTACCTGCGCGAGCGCAAGGCCGACC
>JBDUCH010000063.1:0-15664 GCA_040003555.1 Variovorax sp.
TTGAGGGCTGTCAAGGGTCGACCGGTGGCAGAGGTATTTCAGCAACCTGCTAGGGACGTTGATATTCTCGACAGGAAAGAACAACGACCCGTTGGCCAGAGAACGGGAATCCGACACATCCTTCGAAGGGACGACTCTGGCGAGCAGTCTTTGAGCACGCGATTGGCGATCACACGGGGGACGCGGCAATGCGGCTTGCCGAGTAGCGGCGGCCTGGAACAGCAGATCCAGATGCACCCATCCGCCAAATCGTAGGCGCCTCGCACGCTTCAGGCTCAAGCTAGTAAAAGCGCACCGAAGGCAACTCCGGGCGGCGTGTCACGCGGTCGAGCGATCCGAAGCCCGGCGCAGCGCACCCAGCTGTCGGGTTTCCTCGGCATCGCGCAGGCTCTTGGCGGCGCGGGCGGCCGAGTACTCGACGAAGAGTGTTTCGATGGTGCGCGCCCAGCGCCGGGCTGCGCTCGGTTCGCAATCTGCCTGGTGCTGCTGGTCGGCGCAGCCAGGGGAGGGAAACGCTGGAACGGCAACGCCGGCCCGGCGAAGGATGGTCTCTTTTTGATCGGTGGTGAGCATGGTTGTCTCCTGCAAGCGCCACTCCAGCTTTGCGCCGTCCGGAAAACCGGCGCTGTCGGTGATTTCTGACTCACGTTGTCGGCCGCCCGGCTTACCTGTTCGCCGGGCGGGGCACGTCCTTGGCCGTGCCGACGGGTTCGGATGCCAGCCCGATGCTACGAAACGATGAACTGAAAATCGCTGATGATGCGGCCGTCCGCATCGATCTGCAGAAACTCCAGGCCGACCGCGAGCACTTCGTCCGTGGCCGGTTGGATCATCTCCCAATTGAACGTGACGACCCCGTGCAGGGCTTGCGCGTTCTTCACGGCCCTGAACACATAGCCTCCGTCACGCACGTTCTTGTTGTATGAGCCGATGATGCGTTCCTCCAGCGCTGCGTAGCCGCGAGCTTCGCGTGTCGTCACGTAGTGAGCGCCATCGGGTAGCCAGAGTTGTGCAATGGCATCGCGCCGAGCCGCCGTATTCGCCTCGTTCCATACCGCGACGTAGCGGTCAGAAAGTTGTTGTGCAGTGATCCTCATGATTGCTCTTTGAGAAGTGTGGTTTGGCTGAAGTGTCGGTACAGGGCCGCCACGCCCAGTGCCAAAGCGAACAGGTACAACAAGCTGATGCCGAAGGCGCGGGCGACGATGGCAAGACCAGTGCCCTGACCCAGCGCGCCGTAGTACAGGATGCCGATCAGCGCGACACCGAGCGCATTGCCAACTTGCTGCACCGTTGCCATCACGCCGGATGCAACGCCTGCGTGTTGGGACGGTAGCCCGGCGAGCACGGTCGAGGCCAGGGGCGCCATGACCATCCCAAGGCCACAGCCCTGAACCAGAAGCAACGGCAGCATGAGGGCTACGTTCTGCGCGGACAGCCTGCCGAGCAGGCCATACAGCGCCGCATGGCCGGCAGCCATCACCAGTGCACCGGTGAAGATTGCGTGCCGGCCGAGCCTTCTCGCGAACCATGGCGAGGCCATTGAGGTCGCAAAAAAACCGACGGCGAGCGCGGTGAAGACCAGGCCCGACTCGAGCGGTGGCAGCCCGAGCCCCTGTTGCAGGTACAGCGCCAGAACGAAGTAGAGCGATGCGTTGCCCGCGAAGAACATCAGCGTGACCAGCAAGCCCAGCACGAAGGGCCTCTGAGCCAGCAGCGAGGGCGCAAGCAAGGGCTGGCCGCCGCGCGCCGCCAGGCGACGCTGGTAGATCCAGAACACGACGAGCAGTGGCACCGACACGACGAGACAGCCAAAACTCCACAGCGGCCATCCCTCGTCGCGCCCGACCACCAGCGAAAGCACAGCGGCGCTCAGCGCTAACGCGACGAGCGCCATGCCAGGCAGATCCAGGCGGCTCGAGCGCTGACCTTGCATCGGCGGCAACACGCGATTGCTGAGTGCCAGCGCCAGCACGCCAATCGGCAGGTTGATCAGGAAACAGCTGCGCCACCCGAAGCCACCGAAGTTTGCGTGGATCAGCAACCCG
Source organism: Variovorax sp. (assembly GCA_040003555.1). GTDB lineage: Bacteria > Pseudomonadota > Gammaproteobacteria > Burkholderiales > Burkholderiaceae_C > Variovorax. Next base: position 2,049 of record JBDUCH010000063.1, read on the forward strand.
CCGACAATCTGGCCACTTGCCGCCGCCAGCCCCAAGGCCAGGCCGTAGGCGGCGAACGCCTTCGCGCGTTGCGCTCCGGTGTAGAGCAGACCCAGCATCGCTAGCACCTGTGGTTGCAGCAATGCACCGGCCACGCCCTGCGCGACGCGTGCAGCGACGAGCACGGCTGCGTTCGGCGCCATGCCGCACGCGGCGGAGGCCAGGGTGAACATGCCCACGCCTATGACGAAGAGCCGCCGGCGGCCATGGATGTCGCCAAGACGCCCGCCGGTGATCAGCGCCGCGGCGTTGGCCAGGCCATAGCCGATGACGATCAATTGCAGCGCACCGGCGCTCGCGTGCAGATCGTGCTGAATGGACGGAATGGCGACGTTGACGATGAAGAAATCGAGTACCACCATGAAGGTGCCGCTGAGCAACACCAGCAGCGCAAGAACGCTGGGACGCTGCGCGATACCTGCCGAAGACGGCTCGGGTGCGGCGAGAGGGACGGTCTGTGACATCACATGAATCCTGTTCAAAGAGACTGCACGGTGAATGCTAAGAACCGTGCGATGGACACTCAATGCCCGGGGCGCTAGAGTTCTTGTCCGATCATCCAAATACTGATCAAAGATGGATCCGCTCGACGAAGTGTTCGCTGCGATGCGTGTCGAAAACGCCCTGTACGCGCGGCTGGAGGCCACGGCACCCTGGGGCTTGAGCACGCGTCGAGGCGACGACACGGCGCGCTTCGGCCTGATGGTGCGCGGCGGCTGCTGGCTGACGCTCGACGATGACGCGGCTCGCCAGGAGCCCATTGCCTTGGCGGCAGGGGACTGCTTCGTCATCCCACGCGGCCTGGCGTACTCGCTGCGCGACGACCTGAAGTCCACGACGGTCAACTGTGTCGACGTCGTGCGCGCGAACATCGGCGGTGTGGTGCCGATCGGCGGTGGCGGCGCGGGCACCACCGTGATCAGCGGTTGGTTCAACTTCGACCCGTACGGCGCAGGGCCGCTGTTGGATCTGTTGCCGGCGCTGTTGCACATCCGCATGGATCAGGATCGAACACATCTGCTGCACGCTGCGCTGCAACTGCTGGCCATGGAGACAGCGCAACGGGGTCTCGGATCTGGTCTGGTCGTCAGCCGCCTGGCGGACATCATCTTCGTGCAGGCAGTTCGGGCCTACATCGACACGCTCGATGCCGAAACAGAGACTGGATGGCTCGCGGCGCTATCGGATCGCCGGATCGGCGCGGCGTTGCATCTTCTGCACAAAGATGTCGCGTCGAACTGGACCGTGCAGGCGCTGGCCACGGCAGCTGGCATGTCGCGCTCGGGGTTCGCGCTGCGCTTCAAGGAAAAGGTTGGACAATCGCCACTTGAGTACCTCACGCGCTGGCGCATGTTCCGCGCCGGGCATTTGCTGCGCCACACGGACAAGCCGTTGGTAGAGGTCGCCGGCAGCGTCGGATACGAGTCCGAGGCAGCCTTCAATAAGGCGTTCAAACGATCGAGCGGAGCCGCACCGGGTGCGTATCGCCGAAGCTCGCAGCCTGCCGCAGTGTGACGCATCGATCTGGCTCAGCAGGCGGCTCAGCGGAATAACGAAGCCCAGCAACGAGTACGCGCGATTCGTCGGGCTCGACGCATCTTCGGGTTGTCCCATGTGAATCATGTGGATTCTCACAAGCGTTTGCACGGGCGCGCCCAACGTCTGCTTTGGGGTGTGAATTCTGCCGGATCCGCGAACGGCTGGCGGTGGACGAACTCGGCGGTTCGACCACGGGCTGCAAACGACGGCTTCCGCTGCAAAGCCGGTATTCGAACTAGATCCGCTTCGGTTAAGGGTTGTCCAACACCTGCCCTCGGGCCGTCGTCATGGTCGGCATCGAGGTGTTATGCGGGCAGGTGTCGGACAACCCTTAACCATGAGCGTCCCACGAACCCACCTTGAACGGCTCGCCTGCGGCGACCAGGGCGAAGGCTGTGCATCGCCCCTCGTCCGTGCCCGGCAGCGGCGCTCCGTCAGACTGCCGGTAAAAGGGCAGCATTGATCGCCAGTTGCGCGGCGAACGCCCGCTGGTAGGCCGGTCGCGCTTCGCCGCGAGCGACATAAGCGGCAAGGCTGGGAAACTCGTTCAGCAGGCCGGACGGTCTCAGCCGGAGTAGTATTGTCACCATCAGCAGGTCGCCCGCGCTGAAGCCGCCGTCCAGCCAGTCGGCGTCGCCCAGGCGGGCGGCCAGTTGGTTCAGTCGGGCGCGCACTCGATCCTGGACGAGGGGCAGGCGCTCGTCCTTCCAGGGCCTGTCGCCCTCCAGCAGTTTGACGGTGACGAGTTCGAGGACGGGAGGCTCGACCGTGTTGAGCGCCGCGAACATCCAAGTGATGGCGCGCGCCCTTGCGTTGGCATCGGCGGGGAACAGGCCCGGATGGCACTCGGCGATGTGCAGCACGATGGAGCCGGTCTCGAACAACGCGAGGTCGCCTTCTTCGTAGGTGGGGATCTGGCCGAAGGGATGCAGCGCCAGATGCGCGGCCTCCTTCATCGCGCGGAAGGTCACGAGGCGCACCTCGTAGGGCAGGCCGGCCTCCTCCAGCGCCCAGCGCACGCGCGTGTCGCGCGCCAGACCCTTGCCGCCATCGGGCGACCGTTCAAAGGCGGTGATGGTGACGGTCATCGTGAGTGTCCTTTCGACTTGCGGTAAGCGCACGGCCAAGTTGGTTTCCGGCCCCACTAGGCTCGGTACCAGATCTTGAGCGTCACATACATCCCATAGCCAAGGCCGAGCACCATCCACGCTAGGAAAAACACGTTGGCCCAGTAGTCGCCAGCCTCTGCCACCAAGGTGTAAACCTGTATCCCGCAACCCTTGCCGAGGCATGACACTTCACCCCGAACCAGCGCACGCAACAAGCCAAACAAGAGGATGCAGGCCACGACAGCGGTCACGAGGAATCCCACTGGTCCCACAACTCCTTCGGTAAGTTCGCCGTTCTCATCGCGATGCCCCTTCTGGAGTAAGTTTTGCCCGAACTTGTACCAGGCAAATCCGAGCAAGAGCATTAGCAAGTAGTAAACGAGACTCATCGTTGTGATGTGCGAGCAACCAAGTAGGATTCTCCCTCGAAAGGGGAGCGGGACGGCATTGCATCAGGTTGACTCCACAACCGTGCCCTGGTGATAGACGATCACCCAGCCGCCCACGGCGCGGCGCCAGAGCGTGGCTCGACGCGTAACGCGCGAACCCTGGTGGAGCGTGTAGGTCAGAAGGTAGTTGTCCGGAGCGATCTGCTGGCAGTAGAAGTCTTCTGTCTTCCAGTCGTCTTGATGCGATGCAGCCAGGCGTCCTTCGACGATGTCGAGGATGTGGCTCCTGGAGTAGCGTTTGCCGGACGCGCCAGTTTCCCAAAACTCCGGCGCCGTCACGCTCTCCAATGCGGCCCGAGTTGCAGCCTGTTCCGGTCGATGGAAGATGGGTTCGCGTTGAACGAGTTCTTCCTGGACGCTGAGGAGATGGTTCGGGGTCTGGCGGGTTGGCTCCATATGCTGAGGATCACCGCGCAACCGCTCGCATATCAAAGTTGCCGCCTCGTTCGCGTTGAAGAGTGCCGAATCAATGATCAGGCGGCTGGTAGTCCAGGGCTCATATTGATGGTTGAGGACAGCCTCCCAGGTGGGTAGCTTGAAGTCCGAAATATCGGCCGTCCGGCCCTCTACGCGCCTGCGGTGTTCGGCTGGGTCAGAGCACACGACTTCAACCTCGAGCAAGCCTGAGGATGTGCTGGCTGCTACAGCCCGCCACGCCTCGCGGGTAACCGAGAGCGGATTGACGCAATCGGCGACCACAATCATTCCAAGCGCGAGATTGGATCTGGCAAGCTCGTAGGCAATAACGTAGCCGGCGGGGCCGACCTCTTTCAGCGCGCTCACTTTCATGAGCGCTTGCTCGATGGTGTCGATGCGCAGATAGACAGAGGGCGAACGCACAGCGAGTTTGCGCGCTATGGCGGTCTTGCCTGTGCCTGGTAGCCCGCCGAGAACAATCAGCATCGGTTATTCGTGGTGAATTCGTTGAACCTGGGAGGCGACGACGAAGATTCGCATAGCGCCGATCTGCGACTTCAAATATGGCGATCGATCCAATCGCGAAGTACAGCTTTTCGCTGCGGCCCTGCGGGAGCAGCGAGTAGGGTGTTCGCGTCGGGTTCCGTGCCAGTTGCCGAGTTTTGATAGTGGATTCATGGATCGATAAAGGTAATTCGGGCTTGAGCGGCCGACAACTTTCGCTGGAGCGCGCCGAAAGCGGTCCGCGTCAGCCTTCGCCAGTCGTCCGTCGATGCGAAGCCCGGTGAGCGAAAGCGATGATGACGGGGAACACCAACTCCGAGACGAGATAGGCCAGCCAAAGCCCTGCCGGCTCAGGCAGCCCGACCTTGCTCATGGAGACAAGCCTTCCGACCGCAGCCATGAAGACTGCGAAGGCAATCAGATAGACGAGGGTTCCCTGTTTCCGGATGGTGGCCGCCGCCCAAAAGCTGATGACCCCGGTGGACAGATAGACACCGCCCATGAAGCGGTGCAGGTTGTCCAGCCTGGGCGTTGTTTCGGGCTGTCCCATGACCAGTTGAACCGTGCCGCCGAACAATGCGATTGCGGCAACAACAAAGAGACTGACTTGCACGATGCGCTGGGTTGCGGGCATGGACGTACCTCGTTGAGTCGACTGTCGCGACGCCGCGATTGTCGCCTGTGCACCGGCGCCCATATCGGCCCGTTCAAAATTCCGAGGCCGGGTCTGGTTAGCCTGCCAAGTCACCTTGCAATGCGGTTTGCGATGGAGTAATTTGAATGCTTGCCCAGTGGCAAAAGGAGGCTCGCGATGGCCGACATTCCGCAATGGCACGCCAAGGGCGACTGGTTCGACGTTTGCAGCTGCAACATCCCATGCCCCTGCACGTTCGCACAGCCTCCAACCGACAACAACTGCGAAGGCATCCTCGCCTGGCACATCGACGAAGGCCGCTATGGCGAGGTCGACCTGTCGAGGCTGAGCGTGGTCGCGCTCGGGGCCTTCACCGGCAACCTCTGGGCAGGCGCGAAGGCGCAGATGGCGATCTACATCGACGACCGCGCCAGCGCGATGCAGCGGCAGGCGATCCAGGCCATCTGGGGTGGGCAGGCGGGCGGCTGGATGGCGGGTTTCGCCGGCCTCGTTGAAACGATGCGCGGCATGGCGACCGCGCACATCGACTTCGAAGTCGCGGAGGATCTGTCGAGCTGGCGCGTTGAGATTCCCGGCATCGCGCTGGGCGAGGCGCAGGCGCTCACCGGGCCGACAACGGCGCCCGGCAAACGCGTCCAGGTGCACAACGCGCCGGGCGCCGAGGTCGGGCCGGGGCAGATCGCGACCTGGGGCGTGGCAACGACCGATCGCGCCGACGGTTTTGGTTTCAAATGGGACCGCAGCGGCAAGTCGAGCAAGCATTTCCCGTTCGACTGGCGTGGGCCCGACGCGGCCTGAGGGTTTCGCGATGATGCACGGGTCGTCGCTGATCGAGCTTGCGTTGCGGCGCGAGCGCCTGCTCGTCCTCGCCGCGCTGGCGCTCGTTGTCGTCGTGTCGTGGGGCCATCTGCTTACCGGCGCGGGGATGCAGCACGAGATGGGCGGCACGCTGATGCCGATGAGCAGCGGGCCGTGGACACTCGGCCATGTTCTTGTCGTCGTTGTGATGTGGATCGCGATGATGGCCGCGATGATGTTGCCGAGTGCGACGCCGATGGTGCTGTTCCACGCCGCGATCGCGCGCCAACGCCGGGCAGGAAGCGCGCCTGCCGGCACATCGTCGGGCGCCTTTGTTCTCGGCTACCTCGCGATATGGGTTCTCTTCAGTATTGCCGCGACAGCACTGCAGTACGCGCTCGAGCGCCTCGCCCTGCTGTCGCCGATGATGCAGACGACGAGCATATTCCTTGCGGGCGCGATCCTCGTCGCAGCCGGCGTCTATCAGTGGACTCCCTTGAAACGCGACTGCCTGCAGCGCTGCCGTTCGCCGCTGGCGTTCGTGATGGCGCACTGGCGCGACGGCGCCTCAGGCGCGTTCGCGATGGGCGCGCGGCACGGTGCCGTCTGCCTCGGCTGCTGCTGGCTGCTGATGCTGCTGCTCTTCATTGGTGGCGTGATGAATTTGAGCTGGATTGCCGGCATCGCCGTGTTCGTCGCGGTCGAGAAGCTCGTACCCGCCGGCCATCGGGTCAGCCGCGCCGCTGGCGTACTTCTCGTCGCCTGGGGACTCGCGACCTGGTTGTCCACCACCTGATCGCACCTGTCACCTCGCCGCCCTTGGACAGGGCGTGACTGCGGCAGCCGTCAGAGACCACGCCGATTCACCAATGCCATCAAGCCTGCACGTCAAGGCCGTGCGACAGGCGCGGCCTGCATCGGCCCATCTATCTCATCCGCATCATCAAGCGCAGATGGGTATCGCGTAGTACACGGTCGAGCCGTCGGAGTCGGCCGCATATTCTGGGCCGTAGAACTCGAGGTCACACCCGTATGTGTGTCTTCTTTCGGACCGCAACAACCAGCTGGAGTAGATGTAGTTGACGGTTCGATCCATGCCTGCCACGTTTCCGCGGTGCGCGAAGCGGGCGTATCGAGCCGCGGGGATGCGCAGGCTCGCCAAGCCCTTCGGCAGCGGCCCGACATGTGTCACTGCGGCGGCCGCCCAATACTCCAACTCGTCGGATCGCTCCGCACTCTGACGCACCACGCCGTAGCAGCCGCCGCCGATGCGATTTGGCACCTCACCGAGACGGGTCAAAAATGCCGCCCAGAGTCTCGGCAGCTTGCTCGCCACGTTGTTCTTCTCGGAGTCGACACCGAAGAAGCGTGTACTGAGGCCCACCACATGAATCTCGGCTTGCTCGATGAGCTGAGGTTCCAGCGACACGTTGGCATGGATGTGTCGCAGATAGTCTTCATCGAAACGGACTTTGCGCAGAAAGGCCAGGGCACTGGAGTGTCGACGGTAGTGGGCCGGAGTGACGCTGAATGCCTTCTTGAACGCGCGCGTGAAGCTCTCTTGCGATTCGAACCCCGCTGCAAGCGCGATGTCGAGCACCCGCTCTCGGGTAGTCGCGAGCTTCTCCAGAGACTGCGAGAACCGCCGCGAACGAATGTAGGCCTTGAGTGTCTCGTTGGTTAGCGCCTTGAAGATTCTCTGGTAGTGCCAGTGGCTGATTCCTGCATGGCGGGCGACATCCGAGGGTTGCACATCGTGTTCCAGATGGGCTTCTATGTAGTCAACCCCGCGCTGCACCTGATCGAGGTAGTTCATTGGTAACTCGCCCGAATTCGCCTAGGAAGCGGGAGCCTCAAAGAATCCGGTCATCGCCACAAGCGCACCTTGACTGTCGTACCGGCCAAAGCTCACTCCGTCACCGACGACCTGGCCTGAGCCGTTGACCATATTCCACTTGGCGACGCTCGATTCGTGATGCGCAAGGAAGTACGTGGTGACAAAGTGCCCGCCGGGAAGCTGCTTGTGAAAGTCCATCATGTAGTCGATCAGTTCGCGGTGGCCTTTGGTGACCATCAACGGATCCTGGTACAGGCAGGAAGCGGCTGCGCTTTGCTCTAATGCTGCAGCCTTTGCTTCGGGTGTGGCTTCTCGCCAGGCACGTGTGTACGTTTCCCAGGTGATCTGCTTGGCGTTGTTCATGTCGTTCTGATCGGGTTGGTTGGTGTGCACACAGCCTACCAAGTGCGATCGCCGCATATTTGACATTCTGTGCGAACGTTGCGACGTGCATCCAAAGACGCGGCCGCGGTCGCCCACCTCGCGCGCGAAGCCCATCTCGTGCATCACACAGCGGTGGCTGCGCTTATGCTTTGAGGGATCACAACGCAGATTTCCCCGCCATGACCGACCACCGCCCCGCCTTCGACAAGATCTCCGCCGACCGCCTGCCCGCCCTGCTGCGTGCCATGCCCAAGGCCGAGCTGCACATGCACATCGAAGGCTCGCTCGAACCCGAACTGATCTTCGCGCTCGCGCAGCGCAACGGGGTCACCATTCCCTACGCCGGCGTGGAGGATCTGCGCCGAGCCTATGCCTTCACCAACCTGCAGAGCTTTCTGGATATCTACTACGCCGGTGCCAGCGTGTTGCTGAAGGAGCAGGACTTCTACGACATGGCCTGGGCTTACCTCGAGCGCACCGCGGCCGACAACGTGGTGCACTGCGAGATGTTTTTCGACCCGCAGACGCACACGGCGCGCGGCGTCGACATCAAGACGGTGATCGACGGGCTGCACCGCGCATGCGTCGATGCCAGGGCGAAGCTGGGGCTGAGCGCCGCGCTGATCCTGTGCTTCCTGCGGCACTTGAGCGAAGAAGACGCGTTCGAGACGCTGGAGCAGGCGCTGCCGTATCGCGACAAGTTCATCGGCATCGGGCTCGATTCGGGCGAGGTCGGCAATCCGCCCGAGCGTTTTGCGCGCGTGTTCGCGCGCTGCCGCGCGCTGGGCTTTCACCTGGTGGCGCACGCGGGCGAAGAGGGCCCGCCCGCGTACGTGTGGAGTGCGCTCGACGTGCTCAAGGTCGAGCGCATCGACCATGGTGTGCAGGCCACCAAAGACGCGGCATTGATGAAGCGGCTGGCGCAGGACAGGATTCCGCTGACCGTCTGCCCGCTGTCCAACCTCAAGCTCTGCGTGTTCCCCGACCTGGCCCAGCACAACCTCGGCACCTTGCTCGACGCCGGCCTGGTCGCGACGGTGAACTCCGACGACCCGGCCTACTTCGGCGGCTACATGAACGAGAACTTCGTGCAGACCTTTGCGGCCACCGGCCTTACGGCGCAGCAGGCATGGCAGCTCGCCGCCAACAGCTTCGAGGGCAGTTTCATCGAGGCCTCGGCCAAGCGCGCCTACGTCGACCGCCTCAACGCCGCGTTCGAAACCTTTGCCTGAGATTCGGGCATCACGGCCTTCGGCACGAGCAAGGGCAGTGCCACCAGTGCGCAGGCGCTCGCCGCGCACCAGACCAGCGGCCAGCCCTGGAAGGCGAGCAGGTGCGGGATCGAAAACGGCGTGAGGAAGCAGATGGCAAACACGCTGGTGTTGGCCATGCCGAGCGCGGTGCCGGCGCGCGCGGCACCCGCCAGCGTGGCGAGTTCGGTGTAGGCCACGCCGTGCCAGGCCGAGACGCAGATCCCGCTGGCCGCAAGCAGCCCGACCAGCAGTGCGCGCAGCGGCCATGAGCCCGCGACGTTCTCTCCGCCGCTCCAGGCGGCCGCGCCGAGCCCGGCGAACAGCAGCACGCTGAGGATCGCGCAAACGCGCAGGTAGGCCGGCCGGTTGCGGCGGCGATCCGTCCAGCGGCCGCTCCACACGCGCATCACCATTGCGCCGGCCTGCACGGCCACCATGGTGGCCGTGATCGCGGCGAGGCCCGCGTGGCCGAAGTCGTGCAGGAACACGGTGCCGAAGGACAGCACTGCAAACTGGGGCGCACACAGGATGCCGATGCCGGCCACGATGCGCCAGACGCGTGGGTCGCGCAGCGGCCCGGCGCGTGCACCCGCCGCCACGGGCGCAGCAGGCGCCCTGTTCGCCGACGGGGGCTCGTGCACCCACGCAAGGCAGAGCAGGGCGCTCGCGGCGCACAGCGTGGCCAGCACGCCATAGAGCGCCGCAAATCCCCAGTGCAATGCGACGAACGGCAACACCAGCGCGCCGATCGCGCCGCCGAGCGGGACGGCGGTCTGGCGAATGCTCATGGCGAGCCCGCGCTCGCCGTCGGCAAACCACGTCATCACGGCGCGGCCGCTCGCGCCATTGACGCTGCCACCCAGCAAGCCAACCAGCAGCAATCCGCTGGCCAACCAGCCCAGCGCGGGGATGTGCTGCGCGACCGGCGCGGCCCACAGCGCCATCGCCACCAGCGCCAGCGCGGTTGCGCCCAGGCCGGTGAGCAGCACCGGTCGGTCGCCCCACCGGTCGGTCAGCAGGCCCCAGGGCAGTTCGCCGACTGCGATGCCCAGGCCCATCAGGCCCAGCACCAGGCCGAGCATGGCGTTGTCGAGCTGATAGCCCGAACGTATGAGAACGGCCGTCATGGGAATGCCGCTGAAGGCGACCGAGAAAGCGGCGTTCGCCGCCACGCCGGCGGCCAGCACCTTCCAGCGATGGCGGGGCGCGGCGACGGAAGAAAAGGCGAGGGTGCTTTGCAACATGAGCGCCAGTCTCCGCGCTTGCAAAGGTTTTGAAAATCAGAAAATAATCATCTGACAATCCCAAAAAACAGGAAGATCAAGATGGCCCAGGTGATGTTCGACCTCGATGTGCTGCGCAGCTTTTCCACCGGCATGGCGCTCGGCAGCTACGCCCGTGCCGCGGATCGGCTCGGCCGCTCCACTTCGGCTGTGAGCGCGCAACTCAAGAAGCTCGAGGCGCAGGCCGGTACGGCGCTGTTCCGCAAGGCCGGGCGCGGGCTCGAACTCACCGACGCCGGCCACACCATGCTGGCCTATGCGCATCGCCTGCTCGAACTCAACGATGAAGCGGCGGCAGCGATGCGCGGTGCGGATCTGCAGGGCTGGGTGCGGCTGGGCCTGCAAGAGGACTTTGGCGAAACCTTGTTGCCCGCCGTGCTGGGCCGTTTTGCGCGCGCCCACCCCAAGGTGCGTGTCGAAGCCAGCGTGGCCCGCAGTGCAGACCTGCGCGAGCGCCTCGCGCTCGGACGCCTCGACCTGGCGCTCGCCTGGGATGCGGGCGACAGTGCGGTCGTGCCGCAGGGCGAGCGCGTGCTCGAAGTGCCGCTGCAATGGATCGCCATGGCCGGCGATCCTGCGAACCGGCCGGCCTGGTGGCCCAAGCGCGAGCAGGGCGGCTGGCGCCGTGGCGCCGAGCCGCTGCCGCTCGTGCTGCTCGACGCGCCGTGTCCGCTGCGCGAGATCGCCACCACGGCGCTCGATCGGGCGGGCATCGCCTGGCGGCACGCCTTCTCGAGCGCGAGCCTCGCGGCACTGTGGGCCGCGACCTCGGCCGGGCTCGGCCTGACGCTGCGCACGCCGATCGGCGTGCCGCGCACCGTGCAGGCACTGGATACGAAGGCGCAAGGCCTGCCCGCGCTGCCCTCGATCGCGCTCTCGCTGCACCGCGCGCAGGCGCAGCCGGAGCCGCCGGTCGCGTTGCTGGCCGATCTGCTCATGCATGCCATGCGGCAGGAGCAGCAGGCGCCCAGGCCGGCCGTACGCCGCAGCGCCTAAAATACGGCCCGCGTTGCAGGCGTCCCGGCTGCAACGCGTTTTTGCTTCACCGGGGCCATGTAGAGGAACACCATGTACAAAAACCTCGTGGCCGCGCTTGCGGCTGCCTGTTGCTTTTCGTCGCCCGCTTTTTCACAGTCCGCCGCGCCTGCGACCGATCCGCTCAAGATCGGCTTCGTCTACGTCGCACCGCTCACCGATGCCGGCTGGGTGCGCCAGCATGAAGAGGGCCGCAAGGCCGTCGAGGCGGCCTTGCCGGGCAAGGTCAAGACCGCCTACGTCGAGAACGTGCCCGAGGGCGCCGATGCCGAGCGCGTGATCCGCGACCTCGCCCAGCAGGGCAACAAGCTCATCTTCACGCCCAGTTTCGGCTATATGGAGCCGACGCTGAAGGTTGCGAGGGACTTTCCGGACGTGAAGTTCGAGTCCGTCACCGGCTACAAGACCGCGCCCAACGTGGCCGTGTCCAACGCGCGCTACTACGAAGGCCGCTACCTCGCGGGCATTGCGGCCGGCCGCATGACGAAGACGCACGTCGCGGGCTACGTCGCGGGCTTCCCGATCCCCGAGGTGCTGCAGGGCATCAACGCCTTCACGCTCGGCATGCGCTCGGTGGATCCGAAAGCGCAGGTCAAGGTGATCTGGCTCGACGCCTGGTTCGATCCGCCGAAGGAGCGCGACGCGGCCATGACGCTGTTCAACCAGGATGTCGACGTGATCGCCTTCCACACCGGCTCCACCGCCGTGATGGCCGCGGCACAGGAGCGCGGCAAGATGGCCGTGGCCTACCACTCCGACATGCGCGGTGTCGCACCCGATGCGCAGATCGTCGCCGTCACGCACCAGTGGGGCGGCTACTACACGGAGCGCGCCCGCGCCGTGCTCGACGGCAGCTGGAAGAGCGGCTCGGTCTGGGGCGGCGTCAAGGAAGGCATGATCCGCGTCGGCGACTTCGGCACGAAGGTGCCGAAGACGGTGCAGGACGAGGTGCTGGCGCGCCAGCGCGACATTGCGGCCGGCAAGCTGCAGCCGTTTCGCGCAGCGGCCGATGTGCGCGACAACGAAGGCCATGTCGTGATCCCGCGCGGAGCGGCGCTGACCGATGCGCAGATCCTTCAGATGAACTGGCTGGCCGAAGGCGTGCAGGGCAAGCTGGTGCGCGCAGGCTCGTAGGGGACTGAGCCCGGCGGCGGGTGGGCGTAGCATCGACCACGCGACCCCCCAGGAGACTCTTGCATGCGCCCCATGGCCCCGCCTTTCACGGCATCCTTTCCCATCCGTTCGCTGGCCGACGTGCGCCGCCTCGAAGCCACGCCGCTCGAACAAGCGATCGCCGTGCGCAGCACCTACGAGCTGTTCCGCAACGCCGCCGCGGTGCATGGCGATCGCACGGCGCTGACCTTCCTGCGCGACGCCGACCCCGAAACGCCGCCGATCCGCTGGACCTACGCGCAGCTGCTGGCCCGCATCCACCAGACCGCCAACCTGCTGCATTCGCTGGGCGTCGGCCCGCAGGACGCGGTCGCGGTGCTGCTGCCCGGCTGCCTGGAATACCACCTGGCGCTCTGGGGCGGCGAGGCGGCCGGCATCGTGCAGCCGCTCAACCCGCTGCTGACCGACGAGAAGCTGGTGTCGCTGATGAACGCGGCCGGCGCGAAGGTGCTGATCGCCTACGGCTCCGACGCCGACTCCGGCATGTGGTCGAAGGCGATGCGATTGCGCGGGCAGGTGCCGTCGCTGCGCAAGGTGCTGCGCGTTGCGCCGCACGACGAGCCGGCGGATGCCGCGGTCGAACTGCCCGAGGGCGTCGGCGACTTCGCCGCCCTGCGCGCGACGCAGCCCGACGACCGTCTGGCCAGCGGCCGCGACATCGCACCAGAAGACATCGCCGCCTACTTTCATACCGGTGGCACCACCGGCGCCCCGAAGCTGGCGCGCCACAGCCACGGTGCGCAGGTGTTCACGGCCTGGGCCTGCGTCAAGTTGCAGGGTCTCACCCATGAGGACGTGACGATCAACGGTTATCCGCTGTTCCACGTCGCGGGCGTGCTGCCGGCGTCGCTGGCGGCCCTGTCGGCGGGCGTCGAAACCATCATGCCGACCACGGCGCTGCTGCGGAGCAAGGCGGTGGTCGCCAACTACTGGCGGCTGGTCGAAAAGTTTCGGCCGACCTCGCTGTCAGCCGTTCCCACCGTGCTGGCGGCGCTGGCCAACGTGCCGCTGGCTGGCGCCGACATTTCCTCCATCAAGTACTGCCGCACCGGGGCTGCCGTGCTTGCGCCCGAGCTCGCAGCGCGCTTCGAACGCCTGTTCGGCCTGCATGTGCACGAGAGCCTGGGCATGACCGAGATGG
>JBDUCH010000334.1:0-4616 GCA_040003555.1 Variovorax sp.
GGCGTCGACATGCGCCGCTCGATCCAGCTGTCGAGCAACATCTACTACTACTCGCTGGCCAACGACATGGGCGTGGATCTGATCCACGACTTCATGAAGCCGATGGGCTTTGGCCAGATCACCGGCATCGACCTCGGCGGCGAGCTGCGCGGCGTGTTGCCGAGCACCGAGTGGAAACGCAACGCCTACAAGCGGCCCGAGGCGAAGAAGTGGTACGCGGGCGAAACCATTTCGCTCGGCATCGGGCAAGGCTACAACAGTTTCACCATGCTGCAGTTGGCCCAGGCGACGGCGATCGTGGCCGATGGCGGCCTCAAGCACCGGCCGCACCTGGTGCTCGCGACGCGCGATGCGGTGAGCGGCAAGGCCGTGCCGGTCGAGCAACCGCCGGTCGTCGACCTCGGCTTTGCACCGGCCAACGTGGCGGTGGTTCGCGAGGGGCTGCAGGCGGTGATCACCGCCGGCACCGCGCGCGGCGTGTTCGCCGGCGCGCCCTACACCGCGGCTGGCAAGACCGGCACCGCGCAGGCGGTCAGCCAGGCGCAGAACACCAAGTACAACGCCCGCGCGCTCGAAGAGCACCAGCGCGACCACGCACTCTTCATGGCGTTCGCCCCGGCCAACGACCCGAAGATCGCACTGGCGGTGATCGTGGAAAACGCGGGGTGGGGGGCTGGTGCCGCGGCGCCGATCGCGCGGCGTGTGTTCGACTACTGGTTGCTCGGCCAGTATCCGAGCGAGGCCGACATGGCGGCGATCCAGGTGGGCAAAGCCACCGCGCCGATCGGCAAACCGCGGTTGGCGAGCGAGGCGGCCTGGCCGGCGCCGGCGGCGACGCCTGCCACCGCGCCCTGAATCTCAGCTCACCACTCGCCGGTTTCGCGCACCCGTTGGTCGGGATCGAGGCGGCTGAGCCGCTCTTGCTGCAACTGCGCGTTGAGGCGATTCCGGCGCTGCGAAAGAACCCCGAAATGACGCGCCACGGTTGTCACCATGGCCGCTCGCGGCTGCGCGGAGGCGGGCGTGCGGGTCGGGCTGTGCTGGCTGCGCATGGTGATTCCTTTCGAGGAGCCTTGATGATCGATCCGGATCGCCAGAGGTAGACAAAAGTTTTCGTGAACTCCTTGCGCTTTCAGGTGACTGATCGGCCTGTCGTCGCGCACCGGCCGCACTGGCAACTGCGGGTTAACCCTCGATCAGCACGGGTTACCTCCCAATCGGTACGCTCCCCGCTTTTGTAAACAATCGTTACATAAAACGATGGCGGCGAAGCGCGCTGGAAAGGTTACGGACATGGGGAAGCAAGAGGGATATCGGCTCGGGGGTTGGCGTCGCGCATGCGCGGCCGCTTTTTTGCTGGCGGGCGTTCACTGGAATGCCGTGGCCGCCGGCGAGCCCATCGTCATCGGCCAGGTCGCGCCTTTCACCGGCTCACAGGCGGTCACGGGCCGGGCCATCCACGCCGGCGCCAAGCTCTATTTCGATGCCGTCAATGCCAAAGGCGGGGTGCGCGGGCGGCCGATCAAGTTCGTGACGCGTGACGATGCGCAAAAGGTGGAGGAGAGCGTGCGCCTGACCCGCGAGATCATCGCGGCCGAATCGCCGGTCGCCCTGATCGGGACGGTGGGAACCGCCAACCTCGAGGCCATCGCCAAGGACGGCGTGCTCGCGCAGCAGAAGATCGCGATGATCGGTGCCGTCTCGGGCGCCAGAAGCGTGGCGCAGGCGCCGGGGATGCATGTGGTGAAGGCGAGCTACCAGGACGAGGTGGCGCGGCTGTTCAGTCAACTGTCCGGTGTGGGCGTGCAGCGCGTCGGCCTGCTGTTCCAGGACGACAGCCTGGGCCGCGATGTGCTGGCCGGTGCCGAGGCGGCCGCCAAGCGCTACGGCATGCAGCTCGTCGTGCGTGCCGGCTACCCCCGCAACTCCGTCGCCGTCGAGAAGGCCGTGGCCGAGATCGCCAAGGCCAAGGTGCAGGTGGTCTTTCTGGGTGCGACCACGGCGGCGGGCATCGAGTTCGTCAAACAATACGTGGCCGCAGGCGGGGCCGGCAGCATGGTCTATGGCATGTCGATCATCGACACCGATGCGCTGCTCAAGGCGCTCGGGCCCGACCGCGCGCGCGGCTACGCCTTCTCGGTCGTTCTGCCGCAGGATGGCGACCGCAGCACCGTGGGGCGCGAGTACCTGCAACTGCGCCAGGCCTCCAGCGATGCGGATCTCTCGGCGCGCTCGATGGAGGGCTTCATCGCCGCCAAGGCGCTGGTCAAGGTAATGGAGGGTGCCAGCACCCTCAACGCGGCCGGTGTCGCTGCCGCGCTGGCTTCGGCGAAAGCCGTTGACGTCGGTGGCTACCTGCTCGACTTCAGCACCAGGGGCCAGACCGCCTCGCGCTACGTGGACTTCGCGATGTTCGGTGGCGGCGGCAAGCTGATCCACTGACCCGCGGCCCGCTCACCGCAGGAACGCGTCGTAGCCCGTCTTGAGAATGAGGGCGCTCACGACCACGATGAACACGCCGCGCACGAAGCCCGCACCGTGCTTGAGCGCGACGCGGGTGCCCAGCACGCTGCCGGCCACATTGGCGACCGCCATCACCAGCCCGTAGTGCCACCAGACATGGCCCTTGGCTGCCAACAGCAGCAGGGCGGCGAGGTTGGTGGCCACATTGATCAGCTTGGCCGAGGCCGACGCGTTCAGGAAGTCGTAGCCGAGCCAGCGCACGAACAGGAACACGAGAAAGCTGCCGGCGCCGGGCCCGAAGAAGCCGTCGTACAGGCCGATCAGCAGCCCGATGGTGCAGGCGGCCAGCGATTCGTGGCGCCCGACGAAGCGCGGCACATGGTGGCGGCCCATGTCCTTGCGCGCCAGCGTGTAGCCCAGCACGGCTAGCAGGATGAAGGGCAGGGCGCGGCGCAGGAATTCACCCGGAAACACCGTCACGGCCCAGGCACCCGCCATCGAACCTGCAAAACCGACGGCTGCGGCCGGCAGCAGGGCCGACCACTGGATCTGCACGCGCCGGCTGAACTGCGCAGCCGATGCGGCGGTGCCCCAGATCGAGGCGCTTTTGTTGGTGCCGAGGAGCGTGGCGGGTGGCGCGCCCGGAAACGTGGCGAACAGAGCGGGCACCAGGATGAGACCGCCGCCGCCCACGATCGAATCGACAAAGCCCCCAAGCAGCGAGGCGCCCGTCACCACCAGCATTTCCATGGCGGCCATTCTCGCACCGGGATTTGCTATCGAATCAATAGCTATGAGTGCCCTGCCGGTCAAGGCTGCAGGACGATTCGCCAAAAAAAAGCGCCGACCGGCGGCGCTTTGGAAGAGGGGCATCTCGTGCGTGGATGCCTTTGGAATCGTTTTACTGGTTCGCGAAGTTTGTCTCCTCGGCCCCGCCCTGACGGGCATGGCCCGTTGCGAGTGGCGAGACTGTAGGCGGCGCACCGGCCCAGTGCATTGGGGGATACCCGTTGCGCCATCCTTCTCGCGTCGCGAATTTGTGTCCGGAAGTTAACCCGCGGGGCTTACGCGCGTGCGTCGGCCCGAATCCACGCGGCCGCCTTCTCGGCCATCATCAAGGTCGGGCTGTTGGTGTTGCCGCTGGTGATGGTCGGCATCGCGCCGGCGTCGACCACGCGCAGTCCCTGGATGCCGCGCACGCGCAGGCGCGAGTCGAGCACTGCCATGGGGTCATTGTCGGCGCCCATCTTGGTGGTGCCGACCGGGTGGAAGATCGTGGTGGCGATATCGCCGGCCAGGCGCGCGAGTTCTTCGTCGCTCTGGTACTGCACGCCCGGCTTCCACTCTTCGGGTTTGTATTTGGCCAGCGCGGGTTGGGCTGCAATGTGGCGTGTCACGCGCAGCGAGTCGGCCGCAACCTTGCGGTCTTCGGTGGTGCTCAGGTAGTTGGGTGCGATGGCCGGGGCATCCTGGTAGCGGCCGCTCTTGATGCGCACCGTGCCGCGGCTGGTCGGGTTGAGGTTGCACACGCTCGCGGTGAAGGCCGGAAAGCTGTGCAGCGGCTCCCCGAAGGCGTCGAGCGACAGCGGCTGCACGTGGTACTCGAGGTTCGGGTGCTCATGCTCTGGCGAGCTGCGCGTGAAGGCGCCGAGCTGCGACGGCGCCATGCTCATCGGGCCGCTGCGCTTCATCAAATACTCGAGGCCGATCTTCGCCTTGCCGAGCTTCGACGAGGCCAGCACGTTCAGCGTCGGCGCGCCGTCGATCTTGAACACGGCGCGGATCTGCAGGTGATCCTGCAGGTTGGCGCCGACGCCGCGCAGGTCGGCCACCAGGGGAATGCCGTGCTGTTGCAACAGGTCGGCAGGGCCGATGCCCGACAGCTGCAGCACCTGCGGCGAGCCGATGCTGCCGCCGCAGAGCACCACTTCGCGCGTCGCATGCGCGGTGACCATCTCGTGGCCGTCCCACACCTGCACCCCGGTGCAGCGCTGCGTGCCGTCGGGTTGCGTTTCGACGATCAGCTTCGTGACATGGGCGTTGACCCACATCTCGAAGTTGGGCCGGCCGTAGCAGGTCGGACGCAGGAAGGCTTTGGCCGTGTTCCAGCGCCAGCCGTCTTTCTGGTTGACCTGGAAGTAGCCCACGCCTTC
>JBDUCH010000335.1:0-4609 GCA_040003555.1 Variovorax sp.
TCGATCACCTCGAGCGCCTTGTTCATCATCGTGGCCGAGTCGACCGAGATCTTGCGGCCCATCACCCAGTTGGGGTGGGCGCAAGCCTGTTCGGGCGTGACTGTACCGAGCGTGCCGAGGGCGCGCGAGCGGAACGGCCCGCCGGACGCGGTCAGGATGATCTTGTCCACGCACAGCGGCCAGCTTGTCGGGTTTTCGGGCAACGACTGGAAGATCGCCGAGTGCTCGCTGTCGATCGGCAGCAATGTCGCACCGCCCTCGCGCACAGTACGCATGAACAGTTCGCCGCCGACCACCAGTGCTTCCTTGTTGGCCAGCAGCAGGCGCTTGCCGCTTCGCGCCGCCGCAAGGCACGGGCCCAGGCCCGCAGCGCCGACGATCGCTGCCATCACCGTATCGACGTCCTCATGCGACGCGATCGACTCCATTGCATCGTGCGCGGTCAGAACCGTGGTGGCGAGGCCGTTCTGCTTGAGCTTTTCAGCCAGTCGAACGGCATGCGGCGCGCTGGCCATGACGGCGTAGCGCGGCTTGAAGCGCGCGCACTGCGCGAGCAATTCGTCCACCTTGGTCGCTGCCGAAAGTGCGAAGATTTCGAACCGCTCCGGATGCCGGGCGATCACGTCCAGCGTGCTGACGCCGACCGAGCCGGTCGAGCCGAGCACGGTGATGCGTTGCCTGCGTGCTTCGTTCACAACGACACCAGCATCATCGCCAGCGGCAGCGCGGGCAGCAATGCGTCGATCCGGTCCAGCACGCCGCCGTGGCCGGGCAACAGGTTGCTGCTGTCCTTGGCACCGGCGCTGCGCTTGATCAACGATTCGACCAGGTCGCCAACCACACTCATCGCAGCCAGAAAGATCACGCCGAGCACCAGCAGCCACCAGCCGCGATCGGCGAGCCGGCTGTAGAGACTGGGCACCGAAGCCTGCAACGCCTTGTCGGCCCAGACCCAGGCCAGGGCCAACACCACGACGCCCGCCATGCCGCCCCACACCCCTTCCCAGCTTTTGCCCGGACTGATCGCGGGCGCGAGCTTGTTCCTGGTGAACTTGAGGCCGAAGGCCCGTCCCGCGAAATAGGCGAATATGTCGGCCACCCATACCAGTAGAAGGATCGAGAGCAGGAAGTTGATGCCGACCATGCGCGCCTGCACGGCCGCCAGCCAGGCCACCCAGAGTGCCAGCAGGCCGCCGACCAGGCGCAGCGCCTTCGGAATGCGCGGCCATCCGGGCACCGCCACCCGCAACAGCGCAGCACCGCCGAGCACCCAGACGACGCCGGCAAGCGCCCACGCCAGGGTCAGCTGCATGCCAAGCAGGCCGAGCCACCAGGACAGCGCGCACAGCAGCACCATCTCCGCACCGAGAAACAGCGACATGCGCGAGCCATAGCCGTTAAGACGGCCCCATTCCCACGCGGCAGCGCCGATCAGCACCAGCATCACGACCGCGAACGGCACGTAGCCGGGATAGAACAGCGCCGGCAACAGGATCGCCAGCAAGGCCAGCGCGGTGATGATGCGTTGCTTGAGCATCCGGAATCAGGCGAGCTGGCGCGGCTGCTTCGCACTCGAAGCAAGCTGCGCAGAAGTCTGGCCGAAGCGTCGCTCGCGTCGCTGGAACGCGGTAATCGCTTCGTCGAGCGCGGCTTCATCGAACTCCGGCCACAGCTTGTCGCTGAAGAACAGTTCGGCATAGGCGCTCTGCCAGAGCAGGAAATTGGACAGACGCTGCTCGCCGCCGGTGCGAATGAACAGGTCGGGATCGGGCACGTGAGCCAGCGCCATGGCACGGTCGAGGTTGGCTTCCGTCAGTGCCTCGCCGCGTGCGGCAAGCTGCGCTGCGGCGCGGGCGATGTCCCAGCGGCCGCCGTAGTTGAAGCAGACGTTGAACACGAGCCGCGTGTTGTGCGCGGTGGCCGCCTCGGCCTGCACCAGGCCGGCGATCATCTTCTCGGACAGCCCGCCGCGCTCGCCCACGAAGTGCAGGCGCACGCCATCGTCGCGCAGGCGGGGAACCTCGCGGCCCAGCGCACCGACCATCAGCTCCATCAGGCCCGAGACCTCTTCGACGGGGCGGTTCCAGTTCTCCGACGAGAAGGCGAATACCGTGAGCACACCCACGCCGCGGTCGGCGCAGGCCTTGACGCAACGGCGCAGCGCTTCCACCCCCTGCTTGTGACCCGCCACGCGCGGCAAGAAGCGCCGTGTGGCCCAGCGGCCATTGCCGTCCATCACGATGGCGATGTGATGGGGGACGGCAGGTGAAGCGGTCATGCGCAGCCGATCAGACGGCCATGATCTCGGCCTCTTTGGCCGTGACCATCTTGTCGATGTCCGCAATGTGGCGGTCGGTGACTTTCTGGATCTCGGCTTCGGCGCGCTTCTGGTCGTCTTCCGACGCGAGTTTGTCCTTGACCAGCTTCTTGACCGCTTCGTTCGCATCGCGGCGCAGGTTGCGCGTGGCGATCTTGGCGGCTTCGCCTTCGTTGCGAACCAGCTTGGTCATTTCCTTGCGGCGCTCTTCGCTCATCGGCGGCATCGGGACGCGGATGAGGTCGCCCATCGATGCCGGATTCAGCCCGAGGTCACTCTCGCGAATGGCTTTCTCGATCTTGGCGCCCATGCCCTTTTCCCAGGGCTGGATGCTGATCGTGCGCGCGTCGAGCAAGGTCACGTTGGCGACCTGGCTCAGCGGCACCTGCGAGCCGTAGTAGTCGACATGCACCGAATCGAGGATCGCGGGATTGGCGCGACCCGTGCGGATCTTGGTCAGGTTGTTCTGGAAAGCTGCGAGCGACTGGGTCATCTTGGTGTCGGTCGCAGTGCGGATGTCTGCAATGGTCATCTGTCTAGTCTCCTCAGGCGTGCACCAGCGTGCCTTCGTCCTCGCCCATCACGACGCGCTTGAGCGCACCGTTCTTGAAGATCGAGAACACCTTGATCGGCAGTTTCTGGTCGCGGCACAGCGCGAAGGCAGTGGCGTCCATGATGCCAAGATTCTGCGCAATCGCTTCATCGAAAGTCAGCGAGGCGTAGCGCGTGGCGGTCGGATCCTTCTTGGGGTCGGCGCTGTAGACGCCGTCGACCTTGGTGGCCTTGAGAACGAGTTCGGCGCCGATCTCGGCACCACGCAGCGCGGCCGCCGTGTCGGTCGTGAAAAACGGATTGCCCGTGCCAGCCGCGAAGATCACGACCTTGCCCTCTTCGAGGTACTGAAGCGCCTTGGGCCGCACATAGGGCTCAACCACCTGCTCGATGGCGATGGCCGACATCACACGTGCAATGAGGCCCTGCTTGTTCATGGCATCGGCCAGCGCCAGCGAATTCATCACCGTGGCCAGCATGCCCATGTAGTCGGCGGTGGCGCGATCCATGCCAACCGAACCGCCGGCCACACCGCGAAAGATGTTGCCGCCGCCGATCACGACGGCCAGCTCCACGCCCATATTCACCACTTCCGCCACCTCCTCCACCATCCGCACGATGGTCGCGCGATTGATGCCGAAGGCGTCGTCGCCCATCAGTGCCTCACCCGACAGCTTCAACAAGATGCGCTTGTGGGCTGGGCGGGCGTTGGGCATGAAAGACTTCCTTTTGTTGTTGGCGGGGGCGAGTGTACGGGGTGAAAGCGACGACGCCGCGATAGCGGCGTCGTGCTTCAGGCGGGCGACTTTTCGCCCTTGGCGGCAGCCACCTGCGCTGCGACCTCGGCAGCGAAGTCGTCGACCTTCTTCTCGATGCCTTCGCCCACGATGAACATCGTGAAGCTCTTGATCGAGGTGTCGGCCGCCTTGAGCATCTGCTCGACGGTCTGCTTGTCGTTCTTCACGAACGGCTGGTTGTGCAGCGAGACTTCCTTCAGGAACTTCTGCACGCCGCCTTCGACGCGCTTGGCGACGATTTCGGGCGGCTGCACCGGCTTGCCGGCGGCTTCGGCAACCTTGCGGTCTTCGTCGGCCTTGCCAACGGCCACGGCGCGTTCCTTCTCGATCAACTCGGCCGGCACGTCGGCCGTCGACAGTGCAACCGGCTTCATCGCGGCGATGTGCATGGCCACATCCTTGGCAGCGGTGTCGTCGCCCTCGAACTCCACCAGCACGCCGATGCGGGTGCCGTGCAGGTACGACGCCAGCTTGGCGCCGGAGTTGAAATGCTTGAAGCGGCGAAAGCTCATGTTCTCGCCGATCTTGCCGATCAGACCCTTGCGCACGTCTTCCAGCGTCGGGCCGAAGCCGTCCTGCGTGTACGCGATGGCGCCCAGCGCGGCCAGGTCGGCCGGGTTGTTCTTCGCGACCAGTTCGGCGGCGGCCTTGGCCATGGCCAGGAAGCTGTCGTTCTTGGTGACGAAGTCGGTCTCGCAGTTGATTTCGATCATGCCGCCGGCGGCGCCGTCGACATACGCGGTGACCACGCCTTCAGCCGTCACGCGGGCCGAGGCCTTGCCGGCCTTGTTTCCGAGCTTGATGCGCAGCAGCTCTTCGGCCTTTTCCATGTTGCCGTCGGCCTCGGTCAGGGCCTTCTTGCATTCCATCATGGGCGCGTCAGTCTTCGCGCGCAGTTCGCCGACCATGCTTGCGGTGATTGCAGCCATTTGATTTCTCCGAT
>JBDUCH010000336.1:0-4587 GCA_040003555.1 Variovorax sp.
CCAACGTCGAAAACACCTTCTACATCATCGGCACCGTCGCCGGCCCGCACCCGTATCCGACCATGGTGCGCGACTTCCAGAGCGTGATCGGCACCGAGTGCATCGACCAGATGCCGGCGATGCTGGCAGCCGACGGGATCACCGGCGAGGCCGAAGGCAGGCAGCCCGATGTGGTGGTGGCTTGCGTCGGTGGCGGCAGCAATGCGATGGGCATCTTCTACCCATACATCCCGTTCACGGGCACCCGCCTGATCGGCGTCGAAGCCGCCGGTGAGGGCCTCGACAGCGGCAAGCATTCGGCCTCGATCCTGCGCGGCAGTTCGGGCGTGCTGCACGGCAACCGCACCTACCTGCTGCAGAACGACGATGGCCAGATCACCGAAACGCACAGCATCAGCGCCGGGCTCGACTACCCCGGCGTGGGCCCCGAGCATGCATACCTGGCCGATATCGGCCGCGCCGAATACGTCGGCATCACCGACGAGGAAGCGTTGCACGCCTTTCACTACCTGTGCCGCACCGAAGGCATCATCCCGGCGCTCGAATCGAGCCATGCGGTGGCCTATGCGATGAAGCTCGCGAAGACGATGCGCGCGGATCAGTCGATCCTGGTCAACCTCTCGGGCCGCGGCGACAAGGACATCGGGACCGTGGCCGATCTGTCGGGCGTCGATTTCTACGACCGCCCTTCGATGCGCGGACTGCAAGTGAAGGGAGGCAAGGCATGAGCCGCATTGCTGCCACCTTCGACGCGCTGAAGCAGGACGGCCGGCGCGCGCTGATTCCCTACGTGACCGCCGGCTTTCCCTATGCCGACATCACGCCTGAGCTCATGCACGGCATGGTCGCGGCCGGCGCCGATGTGATCGAACTCGGCGTGCCTTTCTCCGACCCGATGGCCGACGGCCCCGTGATCCAGAAGGCCGGCGAAGCGGCACTGGCGCTCGGCATCGGCATGAAGCAGGTGCTGGCGATGGTCGCGGCCTTCCGCGAGAAGGACACCAAGACGCCCGTGGTGCTGATGGGCTACGCCAACCCGGTCGAGCGCTACGACGGCATCCACGGCCAGCGCGCGTTCGTGCGCGATGCGGCGAAGGCCGGCGTCGACGGCGTGCTGATCGTCGACTACCCACCGGAAGAATGCGAAGCCTTCGCGGCTGCGCTGCGCGCCGCCGGCATTGACCTGATCTTTCTGCTGGCGCCCACCAGCACCGACGAGCGCATGGCGCAGGTGGCGCGGCTCGCGAGCGGCTATGTCTACTACGTCTCGCTCAAGGGCGTGACTGGCGCCGGCCACCTCGACACCGAGGCGGTCGGCCGGATGATCCCGCGCATTCGCGAATACGTGAGCATCCCGGTCGGCGTCGGCTTCGGCATCCGCGATGCGCGCACGGCGCAGGCAGTCGGCTCGGCCGCTGATGCGGTGGTGATCGGAACGCGGATCATCCAGCTCATCGAAGAGCAGCCGCGCGACCAGGTCGTCGCGGTATGCAGTGAATTTCTCGCCGGCATCCGCGAGGCGCTCGACGCCCTGCCGGCCGCCACCCCCAAAAACGCGGCTGGCCGATAATCCGCGAACTTCAGGAGAACTCCCCCATGAGCTGGCTTGAAAAACTGCTTCCCGCCAAAATCGCCCAGACCGACCCGAGCGAGCGCCGCCAGGTGCCCGAAGGGCTGTGGATCAAATGCCCGAGCTGCGAGACAGTGCTCTACAAGACCGACCTCGAGCACAACCAGAACGTCTGCCCGAGCTGCAGCCACCACCACCGCATCGGCGCGCGCGCGCGGCTCGATGCCTTTCTCGATGCCGAAGGCCGCTACGAGATCGGCCAGGAAGTGCTGCCGGTCGACGCCCTCAAGTTCAAGGACAGCCGCAAGTATCCGGAGCGTTTGAAAGAGGCTCTCGAAAACACCGGCGAAACCGATGCACTCGTGGTGATGGGTGGCTCGGTGCACAGCATCAGCGTGATGGTCGCCTGCTTCGAGTTCGAATTCATGGGCGGCAGCATGGGCAGCGTGGTGGGCGAGCGCTTCGTGCGCGGCGTCGAAACCGCGATCGAGCAGAAGGTGCCCTTCATTTGCTTCACCGCCACCGGTGGTGCGCGCATGCAGGAAGGCCTGCTGTCGCTGATGCAGATGGCCAAGACCAACGCCTCGCTCACGCGCCTTGCGAAAAAGGGCTTGCCCTACATCAGCGTGCTGACAGACCCGACCATGGGCGGCGTGTCGGCCGGCTTCGCGTTCGTGGGTGACGTGGTGATCGCCGAACCCAAGGCGCTGATCGGTTTTGCCGGCCCGCGCGTGATCGAGTCGACCGTACGCGTGACCCTGCCCGAAGGCTTCCAGCGCGCGGAGTTCCTGCAAACCAAGGGGGCGATCGACTTCATCTGCGACCGGCGCGAACTGCGCAAGACGATTGCCAACACGCTCGCCATGCTGCTGCGCCAGCCCGCCGACGCGGTGGATTGAGCCCAGCGGCGCTGGTGCTCAGCGCCCGAGCGTCCAGGCCCAGCCCATCAGGCTGCCGAGCGCGATCGCGATGACCTGCAGCAGCACGATGGCCGCGAGCGGCGACAGGTCGACGCCACCCACCAACGGAATGAAGCGGCGCAGCGGCCGCACCAGCGGGTCGGCCAGCCGGGTGATCAGGTCCAGCAGCATCGACGATGCGTTCGGCACCCACGACAGCACGGCATAGACCACCAGCAGCGCGGTCAGCCCCGACACGGCAAGCTGCAGCAGCCCGATCAGCGACACCAGCGGCAACACGGCCAGACGGCTGAAATTGCCGATCAGCAGCCACAACAACAAGAACTTCGCCATCACCAGCAGCCAGGCCGCGACCAGGCTCGACAGATCCCAGCGGCGGATGGACGGCAACACCTTGCGCAGCGGCAGCACGATCCAGTCACTGATCGCAAACACGAAGCGCCCGAGCGGATTGCCGAACGGCACGCGGTGGTACTGCATGTAGAGCCGAAGCAGGCAGGCGCCGCCGAGGAGGCCGACGATCACGTCGAGCAGGAACGAGGGGATCTGGTAGAGCATGGCGCAGGCAGCGTGAAGGGAGTGCGATGATAGCCACGCAAAGGCTGACGACGATGACATCTCCCCTGCTTTCCGCACTGCCATTGTTCCCACTCGGGAGCGTGCTTTTTCCCGGCGGCTTGCTGCCGCTGCGCATCTTCGAGGTGCGCTACCTCGACATGATCGGCA
Organism: Variovorax sp.; assembly: GCA_040003555.1. Classification (GTDB taxonomy): domain Bacteria; phylum Pseudomonadota; class Gammaproteobacteria; order Burkholderiales; family Burkholderiaceae_C; genus Variovorax. The sequence goes on from JBDUCH010000336.1 coordinate 3,217, forward strand.
AGGTGCACAAGGCCGACGCGCCGTTCGGCGTCGTGAGGCTCACGCAGGGTGCCGAGGTGCGCGTGGCCGGCGCGTCCGCCGAGACCTTCTCCAGCATCGGCACGCTGGCGGTGATCCGTGACTTCGAGGCGCCGCAAGCCGGCCTGCTGCAGATCGAATGCGTCGGCACCCAGCGCTTCAGGGTGCGCAACAGCGCGCTGCAGAAGTACGGGCTGTGGACGGCCGAGGTCGAAGCCCTGCCCGACGACGTGGCGCTTGCGATCCCCGAAGACCTGCAGCACACGGCTGAGGCGCTGCGCCGCCTGGTCGAGACGCTCGAGCAGCGCCGTCAGATGGAGGCCGATGGCAACGTGCGCCTGCCGATCCGCGCGCCTTACCAGTTCGCCGATTGCGGCTGGGTGGCCAACCGCTGGTGCGAGCTGCTGCCGCTGCCGCCGCACCTGAAGCAGCAGCTGATGGAACTCGACAGCCCGCTGATGCGCCTCGAGCTGGTCAGCGATCTGCTTGCACGCACCGGTATCGCTGAATAGCTTGCTATTGATTTAATAGCTGCCTGCACCCGTCCCGCAGGCGCTGGCGGCCAATTCCGCTGGAGTTTCCGGCGGCTAAAATGGGGGGTTGCCCGCGCCGCCGAATGCGCCTTCTTGCTGCACCCAGCCTGCTTTTCATGACCGACTCCACCCCCTCCCCCGCGCCCGCCACCGACGACAACCAGCTCATGGCCGAGCGCCGCGACAAGCTCAAGGCGCTGCGCAGCGCGCAGGCCGACGGCGGGGGCGTCGCATTTCCGAACGATTTCAAGCCGCAGCACCGTGCCGCAGCGCTGCTCACCGCCCACGGCGAAACGCCGGCCGAGGGGCTGGAAGCCACGCCGGCACCCGTCACCGTGGCCGGCCGCATGATGCTCAAGCGCGTGATGGGCAAGGCGAGCTTTGCGACCCTGCAGGACGCCACTGGCCGCATCCAGCTCTACGTGCAGCGCGAGACCATCGGCGACGACGCCTATGCCGCGTTCAAGCACTGGGATCTTGGCGACATCGTCGGCGCCGAAGGCACGCTGATGAAGACCCGGACCGGCGAGCTGTCGGTCAAGGTCACCAGGCTGCGCCTGCTCACCAAGAGCCTGCGTCCGCTGCCGGACAAGTTCCACGGCATGGCCGACCAGGAGCAGAAATACCGCCAGCGCTATGTCGACCTGATCACCGACGAGTCGGCGCGCGACCGCTTCAAGGCGCGCAGCAAGGCCGTGAGCGCGCTGCGCGAGTTCATGGTCGCCAACGACTTCCTGGAGGTCGAGACGCCGATGCTGCACCCGATCCCGGGCGGCGCGAACGCCAAGCCGTTCAAGACGCACCACAACGCGCTCGACCA
>JBDUCH010000064.1:0-15558 GCA_040003555.1 Variovorax sp.
GGCATCGAGATCGACCGCAAGATGCTTGCGGACATCGCGGTGCACGACAAGGCCGCTTTTGCCGGCATCGTGGAGCAGGTCAAGGCCAAGCTGGCTGCTTGATCCCGCAGAGCAGGCCGCTGTCTTCTGGATGGCTGCCTGCGCCCACGGCATGAGGGCTGGCGCTTGAAAAGGCTCCAGCCCTTTTTTATTTCTCTCTCCGAATTCCTATGAACGAGCTGGACTCCCTGGTCGACACCGCCCGCGCTGACTTCGCCCTCGCGAAAGCGCCGGCGGATCTGGAGAATGCCAAGGCCCGCTTCCTCGGCAAGGCCGGTCGCATCACCGAACTCATGAAGGGTATGGCGGCCCTCAGCGTCGACGAGAAGAAGTCGCGTGGCGCCGCCATCAACGTTGCCAAGCAGGCGATCGAGGCCGCACTCAACCACCGTCGCCAGGCGCTGGCCGACGAAGAGCTCGAAGTGCAGCTGCGCGCCGAAGCGCTCGACGTCACGCTGCCCGGCCGCCGCCGTGTGGGCGGTGGCCTGCACCCGGTCAGCCGCACCATGGAGCGCATCGAAGCGATCTTCTCGAGCATGGGCTTCGATGTGGCCGACGGCCCCGAGGTCGAGAGCGACTGGCACAGCTTCACCTCGCTCAACAACCCGCCGAACCATCCGGCGCGTTCGATGCAGGACACCTTCTACGTCGACATCGACGGCGAGGATGGCATTCCCTACAACCTGCGTCCGCACACCAGCCCGATGCAGGTGCGCTATGCGCATCAGCACATCAAGAAGCACGCGGCCGCGTTCGAGGCCGCAGCGGCCGATGCCACCGGCGCCACGCGCGCCCCCGAGATCCGCGTGATCGCACCGGGCCGCACTTACCGCGTCGACAGCGACGCCACGCATTCGCCGATGTTCCACCAGTGCGAGGGCCTGTGGCTTGGCGAGAACGTGAGCTTCAAGGATCTGAAGGTCGTCTTCACCGATTTCTGCCGCACCTTCTTCGAAAGCGACGACCTGGTGTTGCGCTTCCGCCCGAGCTTCTTTCCGTTTACCGAGCCAAGCGCCGAGATCGACATCCAGTTCCAGAGCGGGCCGCTCGCCGGCCGCTGGCTCGAAGTCGCGGGTTCGGGCCAGGTGCATCCGAACGTGGTGCGCAACATGGGCCTCGACCCCGAGCGCTACATTGGCTTCGCGTTCGGCATGGGCCCGGATCGGCTCACCATGCTGCGCTATGGCGTGAACGATCTGCGCCTGTTCTTCGACGGCGATCTTCGCTTTCTGAGCCAGTTCCAGTAAACCGACAAGAACGAGAACAACGAGATGCAATTCCCCGAGTCCTGGTTGCGAGAGTTCTGCAACCCGCCGCTGTCGAGCGAACAACTGGCCGAGACGCTCACCATGGGCGGTTTCGAGGTCGAAGAACGCCGCCCGGTGGCGCCGCCCTTCAGCAAGATCGTGGTCGGCGAAATCAAGGAAGCCGTGCAGCACCCGAACGCCGATCGCCTGCGCGTGTGCCAGGTCGATGCGGGGCAGGGCGCCTTGCTCGGCATCGTCTGCGGCGCTCCCAACGCGCGCGTCGGCATCAAGGTGCCCTGCGCATTGGTCGGCGCAGAACTCCCGCCCGGCGAAGACGGCAAACCCTTCCTCATCAAACTCGGCAAGCTGCGCGGCGTCGAGAGCCAGGGCATGTTGTGCTCGGCGCGCGAACTGCAACTCAGCGAAGACCATGGCGGCCTGCTCGAACTCCCGGCCGATGTGCCGGTGGGTGCCGACGTGCGAGATGTGCTCAAGCTCGACGACGCACTGCTCACGCTCAAGCTCACGCCGAACCTGGCCCATGGCCTGAGCGTCTACGGCATTGCACGCGAGCTGGCCGCCCTGACGGGCGCGCCCCTCAAGACACCGGCCGTGCCGGCGATCACTGCATCGTTTGCCGACGTGCTGCCCGTCAAGGTCGACGCGCCCGAACTCTGCGGCCGTTTCTCGGGCCGCATCGTGCGTGGCGTGAACACCCAGGCGGCTACGCCGGCCTGGATGGTCGAGCGTTTGTCGCGCTGCGGGCAGCGCAGCGTGACAGCGCTGGTCGACATCTCGAACTACGTGATGTTCGAGCTGGGCCAGCCTTCGCACATTTTCGACCTCGACAAGCTCCACGGTGGCCTCACAGTGCGCTGGGGCAAGGCGGGCGAACAGCTCAAGCTGCTGAACGGCAACACCGTCACGGTCGATGAAAAAGTCGGCGTGATCTCGGACGAGCGCGAGGTCGAGTCGCTGGCCGGCATCATGGGCGGCGACGCCACTTCGGTGACCGACGACACGAAGAACATCTACGTCGAGGCCGCGTTCTGGTGGCCCGAGGCGATCCAGGGGCGCTCGCGCCGTTTCAACTTCTCGACCGATGCGGGTCACCGCTTCGAGCGCGGCGTCGATCCGAGCCGCACCGTCGAGGTGATCGAACGCATCACGCAACTGGTGCTCGATATCTGCGGCGGCGAGGCCGGCGCGATCGACGACCAGACGCTGAAGCTGCCCGAGGCCAGGCCTGTCACCCTGCGCGTGGCCCGTGCCGCGCGCGTGATCGGCATGTCGCTGACCCAGGCCCAATGCGTCGACGCCTTGGGCCGACTCGGTCTGCCGATCGAGGAGGGCGATGGCACGCTGCGCGTGACGCCGCCGCCGCACCGCTTCGACCTGCTGATCGAGGAAGACCTGATCGAAGAAGTTGCACGCCTCGTCGGCTACAACAACCTGCCGACCACGCCGCCGCTGGCGCCGATCACCGCGCGTGTGAGGCCCGAAGCGCAACGCGGTTCTTTCGCGCTGCGCCATCGCGTCGCCGCGCTCGGCTACCAGGAAACCATCAACTTCAGCTTTGTCGAAGCGCACTGGGAGCAAGACCTTGCAGGCAACGCCAATCCGGTCAAGCTGCTGAACCCGATTGCCAGCCAGATGAGCGTGATGCGCTCGTCGCTGCTCGGCTCGCTGTTGCAGGTGCTCAAGTTCAACCTCGACCGCAAGGCGCCGCGCGTGCGCGTGTTCGAGGTGGGCCGCGTGTTCGTGCGCGACGACAGCGTGGTCACGACCGACAGCACCGTCAAGGGCGTTCGCCAGCCGATGCGCGTGGCCGGCCTCGTGTGGGGCGACGCCGACGAGTCGCGCTGGGACGGCAAGCCACAGCGCACCGACTTCTTCGACGTCAAGGGCGATGTCGAAGCGCTGCTGGCGCCGTTGCTGCCCACCTTCGAGGCGACCGAACACCCCGCATTGCACCCGGGCCGTGCGGCGCGTGTGCGTGTCGATGGCTGTGACATCGGCGTGGTCGGCGAGCTGCACCCGCGCTGGCGCCAGAAGTGGGAACTGGCGCAGGCGCCGGTACTGTTCGAGCTGGATCTCGACGCGGTCAATGCGCGGCCCGTGCCGGTCGCGCAGCCGGTGCCGCGCCACCAGGCTGTCGAGCGCGACATTGCCGTGGTGGTGGCCGAAGCCGTCACGCACGACGCGTTAATGGAAACCATCGAGGCTGCCTCGGCCGATGCCGGCCTGCTTCAGGGCGCAACCCTGTTCGACATCTACCGCCCGCAGCCGGCGCGCGACGGCGCTGCGGCTTCGTCGGCAGGTTTGGCGCAGGGCGAGAAGAGCATGGCGGTGCGCCTGAGCTTTCAGAGCGATGCGGCCACGTTGACCGACGAGCAGATCGAACCGGCCGTGCGTGCCATCATCGACCAGCTCGGTTCCCGGCTCGGCGCCCGCCTGCGTGGATAACAGAGACAGAGGACGATGACCATGGAATTCACGCTCGAAGCCCTCGAAACGCCGGCTCTCACCAAGGCGCATCTGGCCGACCTGCTGTTCGAGCAGATCGGCCTGAACAAGCGCGAGTCCAAAGACATGGTCGAAGCGTTTTTCGACCTCATCGCCACCAGCCTGATCGAAGGCACCGACGTCAAGATTTCGGGCTTCGGCAATTTCCAGATCCGAACCAAGGCCCCGCGCCCGGGGCGCAACCCGCGCACCGGTGAAGCCATTCCGATCGGTGCACGCCGCGTTGCCACGTTCCATGCAAGCGCCAAGCTCAAGGAACAGATTCACGGAAACATCACGGAAGATGGCGCGCAAGAGGTCGAGTGGAGCATTGGCGCCGAATAGTTCTTGGCGCCCGGAAGGTGCGTAGAGTAACCTCTGAGGTTTCGCGCGCACTGTCTTGATTTCAATGGAGAAAACCCTCCCCCCGATTCCCGTCAAACGCTACTTCACGATCGGTGAGGTGGGCGAGCTTTGCGGCGTCAAGCCGCATGTGCTGCGCTACTGGGAACAAGAGTTCACGCAGTTGCGCCCAATGAAGCGGCGCGGCAACCGGCGCTACTACCAGCACCACGAGGTGCTCATGATCCGCCGCATCCGCGACCTGCTCTACGACCAGGGCTTCACCATCAGCGGCGCGCGCAACAAGCTGCAGGAACTGGTGCAGCACGAACGCGACCGCCGCAAGGCCGGCGAGGTGCCGCTGGAAGGCGTCGAAGCCATCGAGATCGATCAGGAAGAGTTCGACGCTGCGGTGCAGGACGAGGAACTGAACATGCACACCGCGTCGTCGCAACGGCTCGGCACGCCGCTGCTGGCCCAACTGCGCCGCGAACTCTTCGAAATCCGCGAGCTGCTTAGCGCAGGACACTGAAATCTGCCCGCTATAATTGCGGGCTTCGGTGTGTGGCGCAGCCTGGTAGCGCACTTGCATGGGGTGCAAGGGGTCGAAGGTTCGAATCCTTTCACACCGACCAACAAAACGTCCAAGGGCGTCCGGTTTCATCCACCGGACGCCCTTTTTCATTGGGGAACTGGGCGAATGACGGCCGAAGCGAGGTGTGCCTGCCGAACTAAGATGCAGCCCTTCGCCGGAATACGCGTGACGGCTCTTCGCTCACATGTCGATCACACACTGCTCAAACAACCGCTTTGGCAAACGCTTGGCGAAGCAGTACGGCGTCGATGTCGTCCCGTCGCTCATCGCCACGTCGCGCTGGGGTTCGGAGCTCGGCATTGCGCGCCTGCACTACGACCTTCCGCATCTTTTCGTGTTGCCGCCCCTGCCGGCCGAAGACGCCTTCCTGCTCAGCGTGGAAATCGCCCCGGGAGGCTACCGGCAGATCAGCCGCGGCGGTACCGAGCTGCGGCTCGGCCTGCAGCAGACGGGCGCCTTTCACATCGCCGACCTGTCGGAATGCAACTCTGCCTATGTGTGCAGTCCGTTCCATTCGATGTTGTTCCACCTGCCGCGTGAAACCATCGACTCCTTTGCCGAGGAAATGGACATGCCCCGCGTTGGCACACTGCGTTGCGATGCGGGCACGGTCGACACCGTGGTGGCGAGTCTCGGCCGCGCGATGCTGCCGGCATTGATGCAGCCCGCAGAGGCGAGCATGTTGTTTGTCGATCACCTCACGCTGGCATTGAAGGCCCATGTGCTTCATGCCTACGGTCGCGCCGTGGGCGGGGCCAATGCCGATTCACGGGGCTTGGCGCCCTGGCAGGAGCGCCGCGCCAGAGCCTTCCTGATGGAGCATCTGGCCGGTGATGTGTCATTGGCCGAGGTGGCGCGCGAGTGCGGGCTGTCCCGCAGCCATTTCAGCAAGGCCTTCAAGCAGACCATCGGCCAGACACCGCATGCATGGTTGGTGACGCAGCGCGTCGATGCCGCGCGTCGCCTGCTGCGCCAGCCCAATCTTCCGATCGCGGAGATCGCTGCGACCTGCGGCTTTGCCGATCAGAGCCATCTGACGCGTGTGTTCTCCGCGCACATCGGGACTTCGCCGGCGCGCTGGCGTCGCTTGAACGCCGGCTGATCCGCGCGTCGCTTCCGACCACGGCTCACGGCATCGATGGCGACCGTGGCAACAATGCCGGCACCAGCGGCCGGCTCAGCCGCTTCACCCACCACTGCAGCGCTTGCCCCTTGGCGCCGGTCTTCCAGGCCAGCCAGAAGGTCTCGGCCGCGCGCGGCTCCTCGGTCTGCAACTCGACCAGCGTGCCGCGCGCCAGCTCACCCTCGATGCACGCGCGCGGCAGGAAGCCGTGCCCGAGCCCTGCCGCCTGGCAGGCGATCTTCGCGGTCATCGACGGCACCGCGATGCGCGGCTGGCCGGCCAGCAGCCCGACGGTGCGGTCCAACAGCGTGCGCGCGCTGTCGCCTACCACGATGGCGTTGTGTTCCAGCAGGTCGCCGCGCTGCAGCGGACGGCCCACGCGGGTCAGCGCGTGCGTGGGCGCCACGCAGAACACGAAGTCGAGGCTGCCCACCGGGACGGCTTGATAACCCCCGCCGGCCGGGCCTTCGCCCGCGGCGATGACCACATCAGCGCGCCCTTCGCGCAATGCCTCCCAGCTGCCGGTGAGCGCCTCGCAGCCGATGCGCAAACGCGTGCCGCAGCGCAGATCCTCGAAGGCGCGCACATCGTCGATGAGCGCCTGCGTCGGAATGAGCGAGTCGTGTACCAGCCGAAGTTCCGACTCGTAGCCGGTGGCGATCTGCCGCATGCGCGATTCGAGGTCGCTCGCGGCGCCAAGCAGCCAGCGTCCCTCCTTGAGCATCTCGACACCCGCGGCGGTGAGCGTCACGCGCGGCCCGTTGCGCTCGAACAGTTGCATGCCGAGCTGCTCCTCGAGCTTGCCGACCGCGTACGAGATGGTGGACGGCACCTTGTTCAGGCGCGCGGCGGCCGCGGCGAACGAGCCATGACGGTCGATGGCGTCAACCACCTCGATGGCTTCCAGGCTGAGCTTGAGCACGTGTCGCTCCTTGAAAATAGATATTCGAAAAATTCGATTATGAAAGGCGAAATGTTTCGCCAATCGATCCTGCCTAAAACCTGATGATTCATCCCATGCCTCGGAAACGAGTTCCGAAGCGAATTGTGAATTCGATCGAATTCAAAAACCACAAAGGAGTGAATCATGTTGGAAATTCGCAGCGCCACCGATCGCGGCATCGCTGACTTCGGTTGGCTCAAGTCCCGCCATACCTTCTCGTTCGGCCACTACCACGACCCGAAGCAGGAAGGCTTCTCCGACCTGCTGGTGATCAACGACGACCGCGTGACCCCCGGCCACGGTTTCGGCACGCATCCGCACCGCGACATGGAAATCTTCTCGTACGTGCTCGACGGCGCACTCGAGCACAAGGACTCGATGGGCACGGGCTCGGTCATCCGCCCCGGCGACGTGCAGATGATGAGCGCGGGCACCGGCGTGCGCCACAGCGAGTTCAACTCGTCGGCCACCGATGCGCTGCATTTCCTGCAGATCTGGATCGTGCCGGGCAAGAAGGGCGTGGCACCGCGCTACCAGCAGGTGCACTTCGCGCCGGAAGAAAAGCGCGGCCGCCTGCGCCTGATCATCTCGCCGGAAGGCACCGACGGCTCCCTCGCGGTGCACCAGGACGCCCGCGTCTACGCCGGGCTGTTCGATGGCGCCGAGCAGGCCTCGCTCAGGCTCGATGCCGACCGCTATGCCTATGTGCACGTGGCCCGCGGCAGCGTGGAGCTCAACGGCCAGCGCCTGAACGAAGGCGATGGCGTGCGGCTGCGCGACGTACGCCAGCTCGACCTGGCCCGCGGCGAAGGCGCCGAGGTGCTGGTGTTCGACCTGCGCCCCAAGGAGCTGCCCGCGTTCTGAGCCGAATGACGGCAAATGTCCAAACGGCCTCATTAATCGACAAGACACGCACCTTCGCTCCAACGAGGATGCGCCCCACGGGTAAACCCCAGCCTTTTTCTCTCGCCAACCTCTCATGCATCTCATTGCGGAGTTATTCATGTCCATCAAAGCCACCCCCACCGCCGGCGCCAAGTTGCTCACCCCCAAGGACCACACGCTGGTCATGATCGACTTCCAGTCGCAGATGGCTTTTGCCACGCACTCGATCGACGCGGTCAACCTGCGCAACAACGCCGCGCTGGTGGCCAACGCGGCTGCCGGCTTCGGCGTGTCGACCATCCTCACGACCGTGGCCGAGAAGAGCTTCTCCGGCCCGATGTTCAGCGAGATCGCCGATGCCTTCCCGGGCCAGAAGATGCTCGACCGCACCTCGATGAACACCTGGGAAGACGCGGCCGTGATCGACCGCATCAACGAGATCGGCAAGCAGCGCATCGTGCTGTCGGGCCTGTGGACCGGCGTGTGCATCGTCGGCCCCGCACTGTCGGCCATCGACCAAGGCTTTGAAGTGTTCGTGCTGGCCGACGCCTGCGGCGACGTGTCGACCGAGGCGCACAACCGCGCGATGGACCGCATGGTGCAGGCCGGCGCGCAACCCATGACCTCGCTGCAGTACCTGCTCGAGCTGCAACGCGACTGGGCCCGCACCGACACCTACGAAATGACCACCGGCATCGCCAGGAAGTTCGGCGGCGCCTACGGCCTGGGCGTGACCTACGCCAAGACCATGTTCGGCGCGCACGAAGGCTGAATCCGGCAGTGAGCAAGAAGATGAAGCCCTACGTCCTGTCGCTTGCGCTCGGCTTGCTGGTCGGCGTGATCTACGCACTGTTCCACGTGCGCTCGCCGGCGCCGCCGGTCATCGCCCTCGTGGGGCTTCTCGGGATCCTGCTCGGCGAGCAGATCCCGCCGCTCATCAAGAGCGTCATCAAGCCCGACGCCGTGGCCACTTCGTGGCTGCAGCACCAGGTCAAGCCACACGTGTTCGGCGAGCTGCCGCAATGCACCAAGGCCGACCTGGCAACGCCCGCTGCCGCGACCTCCCGCAAAGAGACATGAGCAATTCATTCGACGAACAACGCCGCCGGCTGTGCCTGGGCACGCTCGGCGCGGCCATTGCCGGTACGGCAATGTCGCCCTCCAACGCCCAAAGGACCTCCGACATGGCAGGCAACACCGCACCCGACCTGATCCTTCACAACGGCCGCTTCACCACGCTGGACCGCGCCAACCCCGAGGCCAGTGCCGTGGCCATCAAGGACGGCCGTTTCCTGCGCGTGGGCCGCCAGGAAGAAGTGCTGCCGCTGGCCGGCGCGGGCACCCGCGTGGTCGACCTGCAGGGCAAGCGCGTGCTGCCTGGGCTGATCGACAACCACCTGCACATCATTCGCGGCGGGCTGAACTACAACCTCGAACTGCGCTGGGACGGCGTGCGCAGCCTGGCCGACGCCATGGGCATGCTCAAGCGCCAGGTCGCCATCACGCCGGCGCCGCAATGGGTGCGCGTGGTGGGTGGCTTCACCGAGCACCAGTTCGTTGAAAAGCGCCTGCCGACCATCGAGGAACTCAACGCCGTCGCGCCCGACACGCCGGTGTTCATCCTGCACCTGTACGACCGCGCACTGCTTAACGGCGCCGCCATGCGCGCCGTGGGCTACACGAAGGACACGCCCGCGCCTCCCGGCGGCGAAATCGTGCGCGACAGCGCCGGCAACCCCACCGGCCTGCTGCTGGCCATGCCCAACGCTTCCATCCTGTACGCCACGCTGGCCAAGGGCCCGAAGCTGCCGCTGGACTACCAGGTCAACTCCACGCGTCACTTCATGCGCGACCTGAACCGCCTGGGCGTGACCGGCGCCATCGACGCGGGTGGCGGCTTCCAGAACTACCCCGAGGACTACCAGGTGATCCAGCAGCTGGCCGACACCGGCCAGCTCACCATTCGCCTGGCCTACAACCTGTTCACTCAGAAGCCCAAGCAGGAAAAGCAGGACTTCCTGAACTGGACCTCGACCTCCAAGTACAAGCAGAGCGACGACTACTTCCGCCACAACGGCGCGGGCGAGATGCTCGTCTTCTCGGCCGCCGACTTCGAGGACTTCCGTCAGCCGCGCCCCGACATGGCGCCCGAGATGGAAGGCGAGCTGGAAGAAGTGGTGCGCGTGCTCGCGCAGAACCGCTGGCCCTGGCGCCTGCACGCCACCTACGACGAAACCATCGACCGCGCGCTCGACGTGTTCGAGAAGGTCAACCGCGACACGCCGCTGGCCGGCCTGAACTGGTTCTTCGATCACTGCGAGACCATCTCCGAGAAGTCGATTGACCGCATCGCGGCGCTCGGCGGCGGCATTGCGGTGCAGCACCGCATGGCCTACCAGGGCGAGTACTTCGTCGAGCGCTACGGCGCAGGCGCAGCCGAGGCCACCCCGCCCGTGAAGCGCATGCTCGAGAAGGGCGTGAACGTGTCCGCCGGCACCGATGCCACGCGCGTCGCGTCGTACAACCCGTGGGTGTCGCTGTCGTGGCTCATCACCGGCAAGACCGTGGGCGGCATGCAGCTCACGCCGCAGCGCAACTGCATCGACCGCGAGACGGCGCTGCGCATGTGGACCGAGAAGGTCACCTGGTTCTCCAACGAAGTCGGCAAGAAGGGCCGCATCGAGGCGGGCCAGCTGGCCGACTTGATGGTGCCCGACCGCGACTTCTTCGCCTGCGCCGAATCGGACATTGCCGACACCACCGCGCTGCTCACCATGGTGGGCGGCAAGGTGGTCTACGGCGCCGGTCCGTTCGCACCGCTGGACGAAGGCACGCCGCCGCCGGCCATGCCCGACTGGTCGCCCACGCGCACCTTCGGCGGCTACGGCGGCTGGGCCTACACGGCAGAAGGCGCACCGATGCAGAAGGTGCTGCAGAACTCGATGCGGAAGGCGGCTGCCGCCTGCGCCTGCGCCAACGACTGCAGCGTGCACGGCCACCAGCACGCCACGGCCTGGAGCAGCAAGCTGCCCGTTGCCGACCTGAAGAGCTTCTGGGGCGCGCTCGGTTGCGCCTGCTGGGCGGTCTGATGAAGATGCGTTGGCAACCTTCACCCGTGCTGCGCTGGATCGCCTTGCTGCTGTTGTGCGCGGCCTACCTGCAGGGCGGCTTCAACAAGGCGATGGACTTCGGCTCGGCCATCGCCGAGATGAACCACTTCGGCCTTACAAGCCTGGTGCCCGCGGTACCGATGGCGACTGCCGTCATCGTGCTGGAGCTGGGCGCCTCGGTGCTCATCCTCACGGGCTTCTACCGTTGGCTGGGCGCCGTGGCGCTGGCCGCGTTCACGCTGTTCGCCACTTTCGTGGCGCTGCGTTTCTGGCAGATGCCGGTGGGCCAGGAACGCTTCATGGCCGCGAACTCCTTCTTCGAACACCTCGGACTGGTCGGCGGCTTCCTGCTGGTGGCCTGGCACGACCTGCAGGGGCGCAAGAATGACTGAGTCCACCAAGGCCACGCAGGCCGCCACGGGCGGCGGCAGCGGCAGCAGTTTTGCGCCACTGCGCCAACCCGTCTTCGCCGTGCTGTGGGCCGCCACCGTGCTGGGCAACATCGGCAGCTTCATGCGCGACGTGGCCAGCTCGTGGCTGGTGACCGACCTGTCGGCCAACCCCACGGCGGTGGCGCTGATCCAGACGGCGGCCACGCTGCCGATCTTTTTGCTCGCCATTCCGGCGGGCGTGCTGTCGGACATCCTCGACCGCCGGCGCTTTCTGATCTTCGTGCAGCTGGTGCTGGCCAGCGTCAGCGGCACGCTGCTGGTGCTGTCGCACACAGGCTCGCTCACCGTCGAGTACCTGATTGCGCTGACCTTCGTCGGCGGCATCGGCGCGGCGCTGATGGGGCCGACCTGGCAATCGATCGTGCCCGAGCTGGTGCCACGTGCCGACCTGAAGAGCGCGGTGGCGCTGAACTCGCTGGGCATCAACATCGCGCGCTCGATCGGCCCGGCCGCAGGCGGCCTGATCCTCGCGAGCTTTGGCGCGGCCATGACCTATGGCGCAGACGTGCTGAGCTACGTGTTCGTCATCGCCGCGCTGATCTGGTGGAAGCGCCCGGCCGCGGTCGACAGCGGCCTGTCGGAAAACTTCCTGGGCGCCTTCCGTGCCGGCCTGCGCTACACGCGCGCCAGCAAGGAACTGCACCGCGTGATGTTGCGCGCGGCGGTGTTCTTCCTGTTCGCGAGTTCGGTGTGGGCGCTGCTGCCGCTGGTGGCGCGCCAGATGCTGGGCGGCACGGCCGGCTTCTACGGTGTGCTGCTGGGCGCGGTGGGGGCGGGCGCCATTGCCGGCGCGCTGGTCATGCCGCGACTGCGCCAGCGGCTCGATGCCGACGGCCTCGTGTTGCTGGCCTCGGTGATCACCGCCGCCGTGATGGGCGCGCTGGTGTTCGCGCCGCCGAAGTGGCTGGCCATCGTGCTGCTGTTGCTGCTGGGCCTGGGTTGGATCATTGCGCTGACCACGCTCAACGGCGTGGCGCAGTCGATCCTGCCGAACTGGGTGCGCGGGCGCGGGCTGGCCGTGTACCTCACGGTGTTCAACGGCGCGATGGCCGCCGGCAGCCTGGGTTGGGGCCTGGTTGCGCAGGAAATCGGCGTGCCCTACACGCTGGTGGTTGGTGCCGTCGGCCTCGTGATCGTGGCCTTGCTGTTCCACCGCGCGCGGCTGCCCGCGGGCGAGTCGGACCTGCAGGCCTCGAACCACTGGCCCGAGCCGCTCGTGGCCGAACCGATTGCGCATGACCGTGGCCCAGTGATGATCCAGGTCGAGTACCGCATCCGCAAGGAGGATCGCCCGGCCTTCCTCGATGCGATGAAGCGCCTGTCGCTGGAGCGCCGCCGCGACGGCGCCTACGCCTGGGGTGTGACTGAGCACACCGGCGACGGCGAGCGCGTGATGGAGTGGTTCCTCGTCGAGTCGTGGGCGGAGCACCTGCGCCAGCACCACCGCGTGTCGCACGCCGACGCCGACCTGCAGAGCGAGGCCGTGCGCTTCCACATCGGCCCGGGCAAACCCGAGGTGCATCACTTTCTTTCTCTCTGACCAAACCAAGGAAAAACATGGCCACTTCAAAGTCCGCTAAATCTGCAAAGCCCACCAAGACCGTCAAGGCCCTGGCCAGCAGCACCAAGGCGCGCCGCGTCGCCTCGCTGCACACCCCGAGCGACCTGGGCGCCGACGCCACACGCGACATCTCCGCGGCGCTCAATGTGCTGCTGGCCGACGTGTTCGCGCTGTACTTCAAGACGAAGAACTTCCACTGGCACATGTCGGGCCCGTCGTTTCGCGACTACCACCTGCTGCTGGACGAGCAGGCCGACCAGATCTTCGCCACGGCCGACCCCATTGCCGAGCGCGTGCGCAAGGTAGGCGGCACCACGCTGCGTTCAACCGGCCACGCCGCGCGCCTGCAGCGCCTGTCGGACAACGACGCCGACTTCGTGACCCCCATCGGCATGTTGGCCGAGCTGCGCGAGGACAACCAGCGCCTGGCGGGCTTCATGCGCGCCACGCACGGCGTGTGCGACGAGTACGGCGACGTGGCCACGGCCAGCGTGCTGGAGAACTGGATCGACGAGGCCGAGCAGCGCACGTGGTTCCTGTTCGAGTCGGTGCGCCAAGGCTGAGCGACCCACCTTCCTGCATCTTTTTTTCCCCTTCACTTCAATCCAAAAAAAGGAAAAACCATGACCACTCTCACCCTGCGCGATGGCACCGAGCTCTACTACAAGGACTGGGGCTCGGGCCAGCCCATTCTGTTCAGCCACGGCTGGCCGCTGAGCGCCGACATGTGGGACGCCCAGATGCTGTTCTTCGCGGAACGCGGCTACCGCACGATCGCGTTCGACCGCCGCGGTTTCGGCCGTTCGAGCCAGCCGTGGACCGGCTATGACTACGACACCTTCGCCGACGACATCGCCGAGCTGATCGAGAAGCTCGACCTGAAGGACGTGATCCTTGCGGGCTTCTCGATGGGCGGCGGCGACGTGACGCGCTACATCGCGCGCAAGGGCAGCGCGCGGGTGGCCAAGCTCGCGCTCATCAGCGCCGTGACGCCGCTGTTCATGAAAACGGCCGACCACCCGGTGGGCCCCGATGCATCGCTGTTCGCAGGCATCCGTGCCGGCCTGGCCGCCGACCGCCCGCAGTTCCTCGACGACTTCAGCACGCTGTTCTATGGCACCAACCGTCCGGGCGCCAAGGTTTCGCAGGGCGTGTTCAAGCAGACGCTGCAGATCGCGCTGCAAGCCTCCATCAAGGCCACCATCGACTGCGTGACCGCGTTCTCGGAAACCGACTTCCGCCCCGACATGGCCAAGATCGACGTGCCTACGCTCGTGATCCACGGCGACGACGACCAGGTCGTGCCCATCGAGGCCACCGGCAAGCTCGCGGCCGAGATGATCAAGGGCAGCCAGTTCAAGGTCTACGCCGGCGCACCGCACGCCACCTGCAACACGCACACCGATCAGGTGAACGCCGATCTGCTGGCGTTCATCAAGGGCTGAACGGCCCGGGGCATCGCGAAGCAGCTGGTGCTGGTCTTTTCACTTTCCGATTCGCATCTTTCTGCGCCAGGTGCCTGGCGGCGTTCCGGTGTACCGGGAAAAGACGCGCGTGAAGTGGCTCTGGTCCGCAAAGCCGCAGGCCGCGGCAACGTCCGTCAGTGGCCGTTCGAAGTCCATCAGCAGCGCCTGCGCGCGTTCAATCCGCTGCGCAATCAGCCATTGGTGCGGCGTCTGTCCGGTGGTTTCGCGGAAGGCGTGGATGAAATAGCTGCGCGACAGGTTGCAGGCGTCGGCGATCTCGGCAATCGAAATGTCGCCATCCATCTTGCTGCGCAGCATCTCCTTGACGCGGGCCTCGTGCGAACGCGAAAGCAGCCGGTTCGTCCGGGGCTCGGTTGCCGTGGCCCCGCGGCCGTAGTTGTCGACCAGGTAGCTCGTCATCGCGATGCCGATCTGGTCGATGAACAGCTGGCTGACTTCGGCAGGGCGCTCGAGCGCAGGGGTCAGCGCGCTCGCGAGGTTGGCGAGTACATCGTCCCTGACACCCGCAACATCGACGAGGCCGCCAACGCGGGGCCCCTGCTTTTCATCGATGGCGCGTTCCAGGGCCGGGTGCGAGATTTCGAGCAGCACGAAGTCGAAGCCGCTTTGCATGTCCGCGCGGTAGCGGTCGCAAAAATTCCGGACATAGATCGAGCCCTTGCTGATGTCGTGGCACGACGCATGGTGCTCATGGAGGATTCGCCTGCGGTGGCCGTCGCGCAACGAGATGCCGAGCAGCACTCCGCGCGCGCTTGCGGCTGTCTCCACGTGGTGGCGCTCATCGGCGTTCACGGTCTTGCGGTAGATCCGCACCCCGTTGGCCGAGAGTGCCTGGTCTTTCTGGAGATGACCGACCGTGCACCCCAGCATGTCTTTTGGCATTGGCAGTGCCGCTGATTGGGGAGGGCAGCCTTTTGCCTCGAAGAGACTGCTTTCAGCGTGCATGGATGGGAGAGTGCGGAGATTGGAATGGTCGAGCATTCGATTGGCGGCGCTGCGGCGGATTGTGGAAAGCTCGGCGAATACATTGGCGCCCTGGTGCAGCACCACGAGGTAGCCGCTGGACAGTTCGTCCAGCGACGATTTTCGCCAATGACAGATAACCACAGCACAACCCCGTGCATGCAAGAAATGTCCGGGCAGTCAGCCGCCGGCGAGTCATTTGAGGCGGATGCCCTCAATGGCTGCGCCTCGCCTCGCTTCGCCTCGCCTTTGCGCGGCGGCTCAATCGAAGTTGAGGATGACCTTCATGGCCTGTGAGCGGTCGGC
>JBDUCH010000337.1:0-4574 GCA_040003555.1 Variovorax sp.
GGTCGCCTTGCCGCCGCGGCAAGTCGATGGTCAGCGCGCCGGCCATCGGGTCGAGCGAGCGCAAGGCGGGCGCAACGCCATCGCCCATCTCGACACGCAGCAGGCCGCGGTGCGTCGGGTCGACCTCGCGGAACAGCCGGTAGTCGATCTCGACCGATGGGCCGGGCGCGCACTGGGCCTGAAGCTGCAAGACCAGATAGCTGCCATCGACGCGGCTTTCCAGTGCGGGCGTCTGCGCTTCCGTGAGCGCACAGCGGCCTTGCTGCAGGTGCAGATGGGCCAGCGCATAGGCGCGGATGTCGTCAAGGCGGGTGCGGACTTCGCCCCAGCTCAGTTTCTGATCGCCGTTGTTGTCCAGCTCGAGCATCGCATCGAGGTCGCGCAGCGACATGTCCCAGCGCAGTGCAACCCCGTCGGCCGTGCGCTGCAACTGCAGGTAGGCATCGCTCGCCTTGTGGGCCTGAACCGGCCCCGCCAGCAGGCACAGAAACAGCCCGAACAGGAAAGCGATGCGGCCTGGCCTCATGTCACAGCGCCGCGTCGACCCGCGCATCGCGCAGGCCGATCTGTTGCATCAACGCCTTCACCTCGCGCCGGGCTGTGTCGTCGTTCGCGGCGGCGGCGGCGCGGGCCAGCACCAGCAGGTCGATCGGTTCGCGTTGCAGCTGCACATTCAGCCTCGCCAGCATCAGTGCGCGCGCCGGATCGCCCTGCACGTCGAGCGCGAACAGCGCCTGTTCGCGGGCGTGCAGCGCGGTGGTGCCTGGACGCTTCGCGGCGGCTTCGAAGCGGGCCGTCAGTTCGGCGATGCCGCGTTGAGCGGTGGCCGCGGGTCTGGATGGCATTGATCGCCCTGCGGCCTGCCGCTGCGCCGCGATCGCCAAACGCAACAGCACCGCATCGCTGCGTGGCTCGGCCTTCAGCAGCGCCGGCACCTCGCCGGCCCGGTTCTGAGCGAGCAGGAAATCGCTGTAGGCAATCATGTCGTAGCCCGAGCGGTCGGCGGCCAGCGCCTGGCGATAGGCTGTATCGGCTGCCGCGGGCCGGCCGGCGAGTTCTTCGACCTCGGCCACAGTGGTCAGCAGCCACTGCCGCGTGGCACCTTGCCGCGGGTCTTGCAGTGCAGGGTTCTGCAGCAAGCCCTGCAACGCTTCGCGCGCGGTTTGATGCTCGCCGCGGAGGCCGGCGTTCTCGGCCAGGCAGGCGACGGCATAGAGATTCTGTCGAATGCGTGCGAGCGCGTTGCACGACGCATCGGAGTCGGTGTAGCGGCCGCCCACACGCAGGATGGTGGCCAGCGTCAGCCAGCCCTGGGCATTGCCCGGTTGTTGTGCGAGCGCCATCTTCAGCGTGGCCTCTGCACCGTCGAAATCATGAAGGAACTGTGCCACCGTCGCGTGCATCACGAGAATCTCGTTCGGCGTGGCTGGGGACACGGGTGCCCATGCCTGCAGCACACCCATCGCGTAGCCGGCGTAGCGCGCGTCGCCCTGCGTGCGTGCGAGGTCGAGGTAACCCCGTGCCGCTTCGAGTGCCACGGCGGTGTCGCGCGGGCGCTGCACCAGCTCGCGCCGCAAGCGACGCTCTTCGCGCGACCAACCGGCCACGGCCGGCAGGGTCTCGACGATTTCGCTGTCATTCGCCGGCACGCGTGGCGATGCAGAGGCCGGCGCAGGCATCAGCAAGACCGCAGCGACCCATGCCGCCGCAGCGCTGGCACTATTGCGTCGCCACCGGATCCGCAACATCGGACACAGGCGGTGGGTCGAAGGCCGCCACGTCGGCCGGCTCCGAGGTGTCGAGTGCGGTCTCGACGATCGCTTTCATGTAGGCGATGAAGGCGTCATAGGGCGATTGCATCACCGGCGGGTCGGTCGGCGGTGTGCCGGTCGTCGGCGGCGGCGTCCCGGCGCCGATGGGCGGGATGTACCCGCCGCCACCGCCACCACCCCCGCCACCACAGGCCGACAGGGCCAGCGCAGCAGCGAGCGGCAGCGCCCAGCGCAGAAGTGTGCGTTGCTTCATGCGGGTGCTCCTCAGTTGGCCGGCAGGCGGGCGCCCGGCAGTGGGGTGTTGAGGTACGGGAACGCGGCAGGGAACTGCGCAGGGCTCTGCGCTGCACCGTCGGTCAACGCGGCGCTGCCGGCGGGTGCGTCGGCGGGCTTGCAGCCCACCTTCAAATTGTCCGCATTCGTCGTGGCGAAGCACAGCACACCCATCGCCACACGAAGCTCGGCGTCGACGATGTCGTCGCCCGGCCGGCGGCCGTTCGGGAAGCCCGCCAGATCGCCGCCCAGCACACCGAGGTTGTTCTGGTTGGCCTTGAGCGTCGGCATCGTGGTCGTGTTCAGCCGCAGCATTTCCGACGCCTTGACGTTGGCTGGCTTGTTCACGCCCTCCACGCCGGTCAGGAACGCGGCCACCAGGTCGGTGCGCGGGAAGTTGGTCGGCGCCGGCGCTGAGAACAGCGTCTGGATCAGTGCCGGCAGCGTCGGGTTGGTCACATAGTCCGCGAACTGGCCGTCGTCCATCGGCTTGGAGCTGTTGAACTTGTCCTTGTCCTTCAGGCCGATCACCACCTCGTTCACCAGCGGCATGCCGAGGCGCGACACCTGCGCCCAGGCGCCTCCGTTCAGCGCGGTGGTGCCGTGGCCGCTCTTCGGCGGGCTGGCGATCAGGCGGCCCTGGCGCACGCTCGCGGTCGTCCAACCGCCGATCACGGGCTCGGCGCCGGCCACGCAGGCGATCGGCACTTCCAGCGCCATCGTCGTCACGTTCTTGTCGACCAGTGCGTCCGGATTGACGTTGGAGCCACCCAGCGGGTTGAGGTTGATCAGGTCGAACACCTGCCCCAGCGCCACGGTGAACGGATCCTTGCGCTGCCCCACGAACACCCGGCCCGGCGTGTTGCAGCCCGGAATGTTGATGGCATAGATGTGCTGATTGGCATAGGTTTCGTAGCCCGCGCCGGCGCCGAAAGTCTTTTCGCCGATGTTGTCGGTCGGCTTGTCGAACTCGGTGCCGCCGTCGGTCTTGGTGATGGCGTCGACCTTGCCCTTGCGCCGGTCACCGCGAACGATGTTCAGCGTGAAGGTTTCCCGCAGGTTGCTGGTGGCCTGGTTCGGCGCGGTGATGGCACCGGCCTGCACCAGCGGAATCGACACCTGCTTGCCGGAGATCCCCAGCTGGATGTCGCGCAGCGTGTTCTTGAACTTGAACTGAAAGGTGATGTCTTCCTTCGCGTCGCCGTTGGTGTCGAGGTGAATCTCGTACAGGCCGTTCGGATCCATCGTGAAGTAGTTGGGCCCGCCGTAGGCGCTCTGGTCGGGCTGGTAGTCGGCGATCAGCGTCACGAAATCCTGTCGGTTCGGCTCGTAACTGCGGAACATGTAGAAGTCGGTGGCGTCGAGCTTCGGCATGCCGGCGATCGACGGCGCCTCGCGGTGGCTTGACGCCAGAGCGCCGCCGGCCGCGGCCGCGCAAAGCGCGAGCGCACAGACCTGAAGGGGTTGTTTTGTGAGTCTCATCGGGGGTACCTCAAACGGTGGGTAGGGTCGGGCAGACATCTTTGCGGCCGCAGGAATCAGCGGTTCGCCAAGTCTCTACGTGACAAAGTTCACAATGGATTTCATCAAAGCACGCAACACACCATTGCGGATCCAACAATAGGATGGGTTGCGGGAAGCAGGAGGCGGTGCGGCTGGTCGAGTGCGGCCAGAGCATCGCGGCGGCAGCGCGCACGTTGGGCTTGGTCGAGCAGACTTTGTTCAACTGGGTCAAGGCGTAGCGCCAAGGCAAGCTCACCGGTACTGACAGCAAGGCGTGAGTGCCGAGCAGATGGAGATTGGTCGGCTTCGCGCCGAGCTGGCGCGCGTGAAGATGGAGCGCGATATATTGGAAGAGGCGACGGCGTACTTCGCGAAAGCGCAGCGGTGAAGTACGCCTTTGTGCAACGCCACCGACGGGTGTGGCCCATCTCGG
Source organism: Variovorax sp. (assembly GCA_040003555.1). Classification (GTDB taxonomy): domain Bacteria; phylum Pseudomonadota; class Gammaproteobacteria; order Burkholderiales; family Burkholderiaceae_C; genus Variovorax. The sequence goes on from JBDUCH010000337.1 coordinate 3,982, forward strand.
TGCAATGCCGGGTGCTGCGAATCAGCATGGCGGGATACCACGAGCACTTCGTGCGCAAGGCCAGCGGCGCGCAGCGCCGCCATCTGAGCGACGATGCACTTGCTGGGACATCAAGGTCATCCATGCGCAGACACGTGGCGGCTACGGCTGGCCGCGCATCTGGAAGGAACTGCTCGCACGCGGCATCCGCGTGGGCAAGGAGCGGGTGCAAAAGCTGATGCAACGCCACGGCATTCGCACCCGAGGCCAGCGCCGCTTCAAAGTCACCACCGACAGTCGCCACGATCTTCCGATCTCCCCAATGTGCTGAACCGCGAGTTCGCCGTGAGCGAGCCCGACATGGTCGGGGTGGGCGACGTCACCTACATCGCTACCGACGAGAGCTGGCTGTTCCTGGCGGTGGTGATCGACCTGTTCAGCCGTCAGGTGGTGGGCTGGTCGCTGCGCGAAGAAATGACACGCGACATCGTGAGCGATGCGTTGCGAATGGCGTGGTTCAAGCATCGTGCCGGCAAGCAGGCCGGGCTGCTCTTGCACAGGAGCCTGTCCGGAATTTTGTGTTCGAGGCATAGCATGACGACAAGGAGCATGTA
>JBDUCH010000065.1:0-15474 GCA_040003555.1 Variovorax sp.
TGATCTGCCAGGGCGTCAGGTCGCTGTAGATGTCCTTGGTGAGCTGCTGGCTCTTCTTGCCGAGCTGGTCGATCTCTTCCGAGATATCGACCGCCGATTCGGTCTGCACATAGCGCAGTTCTTCGATTTTGCTTTCGAGTTCCGCGATGGGCTGCTCGAAGTCGAGGAAGGTTCGTTTGGCCAAACTCTTCTCCAGTTGTTCAATACGCGACCGGCGCCGGGTCGAGCGAGCGCCAAATATACCAAGTCGCCACGCTGCAATACGGCGCCCAGGCCACCGCGACCTCGCGGGCGTCGCTGCGGCTCACCGGATCGCCCGAAAAATAGTTGTGGCTGATCCCGTTGATCAGGCCCACGTCGTCGAGCGGCAGCACATTGGGCCGCATCAGATGAAAGATCAAAAACATCTCGGCCGTCCAGCGGCCGATGCCACGAATCGCGACCAGTTCCTCGATGATGAGTTCGTCGGCCATGTCTTTCCACGCATCGACGTGCACGGCCTGCGTGTCGAAGTGAATCGCCAGGTCGACCAGGTATTCGACCTTGCGCGCCGACAGGCCGCAGGCGCGCATGTCATCGACCTTGAGTTTGAGCACGTTGGACGGTGTCATCCGGCGCGGCAGCACCTCGAACTTGTCCCAGACCGTCTGGGCCGCCTTCACCGAGATCTGCTGGCCGACGATACTGCGGGCCAGCGTGGTGAAGGCATCGCCTCGCGATTCGAGGCAGACGTCGCCGAACTGCGGAATCAGCCGCTTCATGACCCGGTCTTTCCGGGACAGGTGCTTGCAGGCTTCTTCCCAGTAGTCGGGCGTGAAGATGTCAACGGTTGTCTTTTTGGACGACGGCATGTTCAGTCCCGGTTCACTGTGCCGAAGCCCAGGTGGTACCTGTGGGCGAGTCCTTGAGCACGATGCCCTGGTCGGCCAGATCCTTGCGGATGCGGTCGGCCTCGGCAAAGTTCTTCGCGGCCTTGGCGGCGGCGCGTGCATCGATCAACGCCTGGATCGAGGCCGGGTCGAGCGTGGTGCCGGCTTGAAGGAAGTCCTTGGGATCGCCCTGCAGCACATTGAGGCAGGCGCCGAGCGCCTTGAGCAGGCCGGCCAGTTCGGCCGATTGGGTTCGATTGACTTCGCCTGCCAGATCGAACAGTACCGCCACGGCTTCGGGCGTGGCGAAGTCTTCGTCCATGGCCGCCTTGAAGCGCGCCGCGTACGGCGCGGCCCAGTCGATCGCCACGGCGGCCGGCGCCACCAGATCGAGGGCGGTGTAGAGCCGCTTGAGGGAATTGCGCGCATCGTTGAGATGCATGTCGCTGTAGTTGAGGTCGCTGCGGTAGTGCGCCCGCACCATGAAGAAGCGGATGGTCTCGGCATCGAAGGACTTCAGCACATCGCGAATCAGCGAAAAGTTGCCCAGGCTCTTGGACATTTTCTCGTTGTCGATGTTGATGAAACCGTTGTGCATCCAGAAGTTGGCGAGCGGTTTGCCCGTTACGCCTTCGCTCTGTGCGATTTCGTTCTCGTGATGTGGGAACTGTAGATCCATGCCGCCGCCGTGAATGTCGAGCGTGTCGCCAAGCAACTCGCAGGCCATCGCAGAGCATTCGATGTGCCAGCCAGGCCGGCCGGGGCCGAACTCGCTGGCCCACTTGACCTCATCGGGCTCGCTGGCCTTGGCGCTTTTCCAGAGCACCGAGTCGAGCGGGTCATCCTTGCCGTCGGACACGGCTACGCGTTCACCGGCGCGCAACTCGTCGAGCGACTTGCCGCTGAGCCTGCCGTAGCCCGGGAACTTGCGCACGGCGTAGTTCACGTCACCGTTGGCCGAGCGGTAGGCCAGGCCCTTCTGCTCCAGTGCGCCGATCATCGACAGCATCTGCGGAACGTAGTCGGTCGCACGCGGCTCATGGCTCGGCCGCGCGATGCCGAGCGCGTCCGCATCCTCGTGCAGCGCGCTGATCATGCGATCGGTCAGCGCGCGGATACTCTCGCCGTTCTCGACCGCGCGGCGGATGATCTTGTCGTCGATGTCGGTGATGTTGCGCACATGGTTCACCGTGTAGCCGCTCGACCGCAGCCAGCGTACGACCACATCGAACGCGACCATCGAGCGCGCATGGCCAAGGTGGCAGTAGTCGTACACCGTCATGCCGCACACGTAGATGTGCACATGGCCGGGTCGCAAAGGAGAAAACTCCTCCAGTTCACGCGAGAGCGTGTTGTAGATGCGCAGACTCATGGAATTCGGAAAGCAGTCGTTCGCGCCCGGGCATTGCTGGAGCAATGCCGAAAACGGTCGCGGATTTCAGGGGTGTTGGAGCTGTGGCGACGAGGGGCGGGACATGGCCCCTCGGCTACAATCCAGCCCAGTATAAACGGCCCCCGATGGGCATTTTCGGGTGTTGGTAGAGCCCGCATCCTGCCCTTTTTCCAGAGGCTTCATGAAGCACGCCGCGTTCCCCCTTCTCCCTTTCTCCCGCATCGTTTCCGTTCTGGCGCTCGCGCTGGCCTTCGGCGCAGCCCATGCCGACGAGTACGCCGATGTCAACCAGCTGCTGCGTCAGGGCAAGCCGACCGAGGCGCTGGCCAAGGCCGACACCTACATTGCCGGCAAGCCGCGCGACCCGCAGATGCGCTTTCTGCGCGGCGTGATCCTGACCGAGCAGGGCAAGCAGGCCGACGCGACCACCGCCTTCACCCAGCTCACCCAGGACTTCCCCGAGCTGCCGGAGCCCTACAACAATCTGGCTGCGCTCTACGCGGCACAAAGCCAGTTCGAAAAGGCGCGCGTCGCGCTGGAAATGGCGATCCGCCTGAATCCGAACTACGCCACGGCGCACGAAAACCTCGGCGATGTGTACGTGCGGCTCGCGGCCCAGTCGTACGGCAAGGCGCAGAGCTTTGCCACGGCCAATGCCAGTGTCGCCCCCAAGCTCACGCTACTGCGCCAGATCTTCACGCCAGCCACCGACAAGGCTGCAGGCGCCCTGCCGCCGGCCATTCCCCAGGCGACCAAGCCCGGCACCCGGAAGTAACCCCGCCAATGGCGCTGCTCCGGCGGTGCCGGCGGCACCGCCATTGAAAGCGAGTTTCACTTGAACATCCATGCCCTCACACGCCGCGCGGCACTGGCCCTTGGCGCCGTCGCGCTGCTGGCCGCTTCTTCTGCCTGGGCGCAAGGCGCCGATCCCCGCGTGAAGATCGCCACCTCGATGGGCGACATCGTGGTGCAGCTCGATGCGGCCAAGGCACCCAAGACGGTCGCCAACTTCCTGCAGTACGTCCAGGACAAGCATTACGACGGCACCGTGTTCCATCGCGTGATCGACGGCTTCATGGTCCAGGGCGGCGGTTTCACGCCCGACATGAAGCAAAAGCCCACGCGCCCCCCGGTGCCGCTCGAAGCAGCCAACGGCCTGAAGAACGACAAGTACACGATCGCCATGGCGCGCACCAGCGACCCGAATTCGGCCACCGCGCAGTTCTTCATCAACGTGAAGGACAACGCGATGCTGAATGCGCCCAACCCCGACGGCCACGGCTACACCGTGTTCGGCAAGGTCGTCGCGGGCAGCGACGTGGTCGACAAGATCCGCGCTGCACGCACCGGCAACAAGGGCGGCATGGCCGACGTGCCGCTCGAACCCATCACCATCCAGTCCGCCACCGTCGTGGCGAAGTAAAACGAGGACAGCACCATGAGCAACCCCCAAGTCGAACTCCACATCAAGAACCAGGGCGTCGTCACGCTCGAACTCGACCGCGCCAAGGCGCCCAAGTCGGTCGAGAACTTCATCGCCTACGTGAAGAAGGGCCACTACGACAACACGGTGTTCCACCGCGTGATCCCGGGCTTCATGGTGCAGGGCGGCGGCTTCGAACCGGGCATGACGCAAAAGCCGACCGGTGCCGAGATCGAGAACGAGGCCAACAACGGCCTGAAGAACGACAAGTACACGGTCGCCATGGCGCGCACCAACGCACCGCACTCGGCCACGGCGCAGTTCTTCATCAACGCCTCGAACAACGGCTTCCTGAACCACACCGCGCCGTCGGCGCAAGGCTGGGGCTATGCAGTGTTCGGCAAGGTCGTTTCGGGCACCGACGTAGTCGACAAGATCGAAGGCCTGAAGACCGGCCGCAAGGGCTTCCACGACGACGTGCCGCTGGAAGACGTGATCATCGAAAAGGCTGTCGTCACGACGGAATGACCCCGTTCGCCGAGCTGGCCGCGCCTGCCGGCTGGCGCACGGTCGACCTGCTTTCCGACCTGCACCTCCAGGCCGGAGAGCCGGCCACTTTCGAGGCCTGGCGCGGGTACATGGAGACCACGCCGGCTGATGCGATCTTCATCCTCGGCGACCTGTTCGAAGTGTGGATCGGCGACGACGCGGCCACCCTGCCCGGCTTCGAGGCGCAATGCGCCGAGGTGTTGCGCAGCACGGCGCGGCACCGGCCGGTGTTCTTCATGCACGGCAACCGCGACTTTCTGCTCGGATCGGCCTTCGCGGCCGACTGCGGTATCGCCTTGCTCGCCGACCCGACCGTGCTGGTGCTGCACGGGGAGCGCTGGCTGCTGAGCCATGGCGACGAACTCTGCCTCGACGACCACGAGTACCTGCAGTTCCGTGCGCAGGTGCGCTCGCCGGATTGGCAGCAGGCTTTTCTGGCGCGGCCGCTCGAGGAGCGCCGCGCCCTCGCGCGCTCGATGCGCACCCGGAGCGAAGACCGCAAGCGCAGCCCCGATATGGTCTGGGCCGATGTCGACCCTGACGCAGCGCGCGGCTGGCTGCACCGCGCCGATGCGCGCACGCTGATCCACGGTCACACGCACCGGCCGGCCGAGCACGATCTTGGCGATGGCCTGCGCCGCATCGTGCTGAGCGACTGGGACATGGCCGCGCGCCCGCAGCGCGCACAGTTGCTCTGCCTTTCCGTCGCCGGCGCGCAACGCGTCGACCTGCGCTGATGCTCCGCTGGCTGCGCGGCCTGCGCGCGGGGCCGCAGATTCCCGATGCCGCGTGGCAGGCCACGCTGGCGCGCTACCGCTTCCTGGCCGCATTGCCCGCCGCCGATGGCGTGCGTCTGCGCGAGCTCGCTGCGCTGTTTCTGCGCGACAAGCGTTTCCATGGCGCCGGCGATTTCACGATCACCGATGAAGTGGCGCTGGCCATCGCTGCGCAGGCCGTGCTGCCCGTGCTGCATCTGCCGGGCGGATTGAACTGGTACGACGATTTCGTCGGCATCGTGGTGCATGCCGGCGAGGTGGTCGCGCGCCGCCGCGTGACCGACGTGGACGCGGTGGTGCACGAGTACGACGAGGTGATCGCCGGCGAAGCGATGGAGCACGGGCCGGTGATGCTGAGCTGGCAGGATGTGCTGGCCAGCAGCACCACAGCCGACGATGGCTACAACGTCGTGATTCACGAATTCGCCCACAAGCTCGACATGCGCGATGGCGCGGTCGACGGTTGCCCACCGCTGCCGCCCGGCTTCGCGGGCATGGCCTCGGCGGCTGCGGCGCGTGCCGCCTGGCGCAAGGTGCTGCAGGCCGCCTACGAAGGCTTTCGCGAAAAAACCATCCTCGCAGACCGCTTTGGCGGCGAGCCGCCCTGGCTCGACGCCTACGGCGCCGAGTCGATCGGCGAGTTCTTTGCGGTGGCCTGCGAAGCCTATTTCGTGAACCGGGCGCGCTTCGGCGCGGAGTTTCCCGACCTGCCCGGGCTGTTCGACGAGTTCTTCAGGCCGAATCGGGCGTGACGGCGCCTAGCGGCTGCGCTGGCCTTCGGTCAGGCTGTCGAGCTGGAACTTGCCGCTCTTGTCCCAGAGCCAGGTTTCCACGTAGGTGTGGGCACCGATACGGCCGGGAGCTGGCAACGGCGACGCCTTTTTGATCAGCTCGACGATCTGCACACTGACCTCGGGGGCGTGCGTAGGGGCGCGCATGAAGGTCACGCTCTCCACCTCACCCTTGGCGTCGATGTGCGTTTCCACCGTCGCGACCGCATACACCAGCGGCGGAATTTTGCCCTTGTAGATGCGGTCGGCATAGCGCGTGTAGATGTAGCGCGCGCCGGTCTTGCGGTAGGCGCGCACGGCCGGCGTCTGGGCGGTGACGCGACGCGCGGACTCGGGCAGCGCCGCCTTGGCCTGCTCCTGCGCCGGCGTCAGCGCGGCTGCGTCGGGGTCTGCAGGTTTGGAGGTCGACGGAAATATGCCGCAGCCGCTCAGGCCTGCGGCCAACGCCAGGGCGGCCAGCAGCAGGGTAATGCGGTTGCGTGCCATCGTCATGCTCCCTTGAGCAGCGTCTTGAGCACGCTCTGCAGCCGTCGCGCGGTGGCGGCATCGTGGCCGCTGGCCAGCACCTTCGCCGCATCCTGGCCCCAGGTCTGCGCAGGCGCCGGTTCGTTGCGTTTGGTGAGCAACTGGAGCTGCATCGCGCGGCGCGCATCCACATGCTCGGCCGGCGTCGGCACCCCGGCGGCGATCTCGAGCCGCAGCAACGCGTCGGACGCATTGCCCGCAGGCGCGGAGTCGACCGCCTGCGACCACGCGCCGCGCACTGCGGGCGACACGGCGCGGCCGAGTTCCTGCACGCTGGGCACGCTGGCGCTATCGCGCTTCTCCCAGGCGCCGAGCAACTGCGTCAATGCTTCGCCGTGCGCCTGCGCTGCGAGCTTGCGCAATGCGGCCTGGGCATGCTCGACAGCGTCGCGCTGGGCGCGGAAGGCTGCATCGCCGAGGCGCGGGCCGCGGTCTTCGAAGCGCGGCGCGGCGCGGTCGCCGAAGCGGCCGCCGCGGTCGCCACCGGCGCCAGCACCGAAGCCGCCTGCGCGGTCGGGACGCCCGCCGGGGCCGCCCGGGCCGCGGCTGTCGCGCCGATCGCCCGGCCGATCGCCGGGACGGCCGCCACGGCCCGCCATCGCGGGCTCGGCCTTGCGGCCGCCGGGACGGTCGTCGGCACGGCGCATCGCGACCACCGGCTTGGGGGGTACTGCGGGCGCCGCCGGTGCGGCGGCCGGTTCAGGGATCGAATCGGTTTCAGTGTCGCCGAGCGCGGCAGCGTCGGCACTGCCGTCCGGCGCCACGAGATCGTGTGCGTGGGCGTGCGCCGGCGTGGCCGCTGCCTCATCGACTTCACCGGGCGCGGGCGCCAGGCCGGCACTTTCGGAGAATTCAGCTTCGGCTGCCTCTGCGGCTTGCGCAGGCGCCGCGTCTTCGGCGGTGTTGGTGTGCGAAGTGGCGGGCGTCGGAGCCGGCTTCGCCGCCGGCTCGGGCAGGTTGATCTTCTCGCCGCGCATCGCCGCTTCGAGCTGATTCATGGCCACGCGAATCTTCTGCGCGTCGCCCGTGGCGTTGGCCGCTTCGAGCGCCTTGGAAGCGAGCAGCACGTTGCGGTCGTGCTCGCTCATCGCGGACGACACCTTCTCGCGCTCCGCCGTCTTGCGGTTGAAGGCTTCGTCGATCGGGGCACGGAATGCGTCCCACATCTTCTGTTCGTGGCGACGATCGAGCGGCACGCTCTGCGCCTCGGCCTGCCAGCGTTGCTGCAGCGCCTTGACGGCGTCGATGCGCAACATTGGCTGGGCACCCAGTTCGGCCGCCTCCGCGATCATGGCCTGGCGGCGTTCAACGCTGGCCTTCTGCGCCGCTTCGAACGGCGCACGGGCGGCGCCGAAAGCCTCGTTCCACCGTGGCTGCAGTTCGGCAAACATCTTCTCGCCGACGTGGCCGGCATCGCGCCAGCGGTCAGCGAACTGGTGCAGCGCGCGGTTGTGCGCCTTGAGATCGGCGGCATCGGCATGCTCGACCGCCCAGGCCTTGACTTCCTCGATCAGCGCGATGCGGTGCGCACGGTGCTCAGCCGCATCCGCGCGCACTTTTTCGAGCCAGGCCTCGACCACCTTGTGGGCTTCGTTGCAGGCTTCGTCGAAGCGCTTCCACAGCGCATGGTTCGGCACGCCGCCCTGGTCGGCCTGCTTCCACTGGTCGCGCAGGGCGCGCAGGGTCTCCTGCATCTTGCGGCCGCCCAGCGCCTGGCCCTCGGGCCGCTTGAGCAGAGCTTCGGCCTTGGCGACCAGGTCTTCGCGCACCTTGTCAGCGCTCCAGCGCTGCCAGCCTTCGAGTTCACCGGCCGCAACCAGCGCCGCATGCACGCGCGCCTCCAGCTCGGATTCGACCAGCTTGCCGTGTTCCTTGAGCACCGCGCGCAGTGCGGCGGCAGCGCCGGCACTGGCCTTGCCATGACCTTCGGCGGTTTCCTGCTCGAGCTTGACCAGCGCCACCTGCACCGCGTCCTGCGCAGCTGCGCGCACGGCGGGGTCGACCGGCGGACGCGCCGGCTTGGCAGGCGCTGCCTTGGGCACCACGGCCTCGCCGCGCGCAGTGCGCAGTTCGTCGGCCCACACCGGCACCGGCGGCAGTGCCGCCGCTGCGTCATTCGCGGCTGCGACTGCCTGCGACAGCGCGCCATGGAACGCATCGGACACCACGAGCAACTGGGCCCGGGAGGCTTCGAGCTGCGGCGCGAACTTCGCGTCCAGGCTGTTCCAGTTGGCGTCGGTGGTGATTTCGTCCGCCTGCTGCTGCCAGTGCGCGACATCACCGCGCAGGGATTCGTCGGCGGCTTGCGCGTCTTTCCAGCCCTTGGTCGAGAGCACCTCGAAGCGCTGCGCCAGCAGCACGGCCGCCTCGCGATGCACCTGTGCGCGGTGCTGAAGATCTTCGATGCCCTTCACGCGTTCGGCCAGTTGGGCCTTGAAGCCGGCCAGCGGCTCGCGCGACAGCGGGGCACCGGCCTTGGCCGCATCGCGCTGCCAGGCCAATGCGTCGGCAATGTTGAGCTTGGATTGGGCCAACAACAGTTCGGCCTTCTGGGACCACTCCGCGGCGATCACCTCCTGGCCCTTGGCGCGCTTGAGTTCGTCGAGCTTTTCGCGCACGGGGCGTGCAGCGCCCTTGTCGCGGCCGCTGAGCTCCTTGAACACATCCTGCAGTTGCTCGGGCGTGGGCCGACCCGTGAGCCAATCGCGAATGCGCTGGGCGCGCTCGCCCGAAGTCGGCGCGGTGAAGGCGCCGCCGGTGAGCGTGTCGAGGGCCTGGAGGTCGAGGGGTTTGGTGGAGCTTGAGGTCACGGAGCGAAAGTCGTTGTCTGAAAAAGAAGAGCAAAACGCACAGGCCGGCAATGCCGGCCAACCGTGCATTTTCACAGACCGGCGGCCGGCTGTCTGCCGGCGCTTGCCGGGAGGGCCTAACGGGTGTCGAGTTTGAGCTCTGCGCCCGGTTTCCAGTCGCTGCCGCTGGCCTGTGTACGCACTGCGCCGACGAACAGCCGTTCAGTCGACAGCTTCTGTGCCAGCAGGTAGTCGCGCACCACGGCGCCACGCTCCACCGCGAGCTGCCGAATCGACTCCTCGTCGACCGGAACGCTCGCGAGCAGCAGGTTTTCCATCTCGCTGGTCGGCAGGTCTTTGGCCAGCCCGACCATGTTGCGCGGCTTGGTGATGTCGGCGCGCTTGTAAACCGCAGCGAGCAGTTCGGGGTATTCGGCATCGGTCACCGGCGCCACCTCTGCAGCGTTCTGGCCGCCGCGCGCTGCGGCGCGGCGCTTCTCGGCCTGGGCCAGCTGGCGCAGGCGCTGCTTCTGGTAGGCGGTGCGCTCCTGTTCGAGGCTGGCGGTGCCGACCACCGTCATGCGCAGGGCCGGACGCTCGACCAGCGCCTTGGCAACCTTGTCGAGGCTCTCCTTGGCGGCCGGGCTCAGCGATGAACTGCCGGCGTCGAACACGATGGCACTCGACTCGCCGCTGCCACCGCCGAGCCCGCCCGTGAGCAGGGCGAACGGCGCCGTCGCCGCCTTGGCGATCAGGTTGACGATCGCCTTGAAGATCAGCGGCCCGATGCTGAACTGCGGGTCGTTGAGCGAGCCGCGCAACGGCAAATCGACATCGATCACGCCGTTGCGGTCGGCCAGCAGGGCGACCGCAAGGCGCACCGGCAGACTGGCGGGGGCGCCTGGCACCTCCTCGCCGAACTGAAGCTGATTCAGCACCAGCTTGTTCGTGGCGGTCAGTTGTCCATCGGCCGCGATCTTGTAGTTGACGTCCATGCTCATCTTGCCGCGCTCGATGCCATGGCCGGCATAGCGCACCGAATACGGCGACAGCGGCGCCAGGTCGAGCTCGCGCATCTTCGCCGTGATGTCGAGTTCGAGCGGCTTCGCGAGCGGATTGAGCTTGCCGGTGATTTCGAGCGACGCGGTCTGCTGGGCCTTGCCCCGCAGTTCCAGATCGGCCAGCGCGGGCGACCCGCCCGAGCCCTTGGGCGGATTGGACGAGAACGCGCTGAGCTTGCCGGTCAGCTCGCTCAGATCGGCCGAGTAGTTGGGCTTGACGAACAGGTCGGTGAAGTCGATCTTGCCGTTGACCAGGCTCATCGGGCCGAAATTGATGATCGGCTTGGGGCCGGTGTCTTCAGCCTGCGCGACCGCGGCAGGCGCCGGCACAGCCGCAGCCGGCGCGCCGCCGACCATCTGCTCTGCCGACACCGGTGCGCCCGCCGTAGCTGGCGCGGATGCTGCGCGGGTCGTGGTGGTGGTGCCGCCAAGGCTGCGCCGGGTGCCGGTCTGCGCTGTGGCCTCGGCTTTCGCCGCGCCCTCCTGCTCGCCTTTCTTCGTCAGGTTCTGCAGGTTGAGACGACCGGTCGGGTCGACGATCACGCGGGCGAAAAAGTCGGTCAGCGTGGTTTCGCGCACATCCAGCGCGAGGGGTGCGGTCGGCGCCAGCGCCACCTGCATGCCGCGCAGGCTCAGCGTTTTCCAGCTCAGCAGCTGGTTGTTGCTGCGGTCGAAGCCGGGCGATTGGGTCAGGGAGACGCTGTTGGCGCGGAAATCGTCCACCGCCGTGTCGCCCGCCAGCTTCAGGCTCATGCCGGCCGGCGCCTGCGCATAGCGCACTGTGCCGCGGTAGCTGGCAAAGGCCCGGCGGATATCGATATTTAGGGTGTCGGCGTAGTACGCCTTGAAGGCATGCGCCGGGAACGCTCCGACTTCGAGCCGCCCCTCTGCCGTGATCGGCTTCAACACGATGCTGCCCTTGTAGTCGAAGCGGCCCGGGTCGGCCCGGCCGGCACCGATGCGGCCGGACACCTGCAGCGGCGACACGGTAGCGGTGTCGGGCGCGATCTTCTGCGCGCTGACCTTCAGCGCCGTGATTTCGACCGCCACCGGCGTGGCACTCGCCTGGTCGGCATAGGAAACGGCTCCTCCGTCGACCGACACCGTGCCGATCGTCAGCGCCCAGGGTTTGGTATTGGCGCCCGCAGGGGCGGCGCCAGCCTCGGCCGGTTTGGGCGCAGCGGCCTTGGCAACTTCGGTGCCGGTTTGGCCCGCACCCGCGGGTGCCTTGAGCCAGCGCTCGAACATCCAGCGCTTTTCCTTGTCGCGTTCGACGCGCACCTTGGGCTGGTTGGCACTGAACGTACCGATGGCAAGCTTGTGCTCGGTCATGTCGACCTCGGCGTCGGTCAGCTCGAAACGGCCGACGCTGGCCAGCGCCGACTTGCCCTGCGTGAGCGCCAGGCCGTCGACAAACAGCTTGCGCGCCTTGAACTTGAGGTTGGGCTGATTCCAGGCCACGTCGATCTGCCCGCCGAGCTTGCCGTCGAGCGTGGGTTCGAGGCTTTGTGCCAGGTACGGCGCGGCCAGCGACAACGGCAGGGCCTCGACCTGGGCCGTGACAGTCGCCACCTTGTCGGTGGCCTGGCCTTCGAACTTGAGTACCGCGCCGCCAACAGAGGTGCTGCCGCTGAAGCTGGCCGGTTTGTCCATCGGCCAACGGATCGCGCTGGCGCCGATGTCGAGCGCGCTGGCCTCGAGGGCTGCGGCCGGGCGGGTGGTTTCGTCGCGCCAGCCGATCTTGCCGCCACTGAGCGCGAGCTTGTCAACCTGCACTTGCCACGGTTGGGGTTCCGGTGCTTTGGGGGTTGCAGCCCCCGTCGGATCTGCGGGAGGCGCTACCTTTTCTGTAGCACCGGTGGCGGGATTGGTGGCCAGCAGGTTGAGCTTGCCTGCGGCATCGCGCGCCACCGCCAGCGTGGGCGCAGCAAGCGCCACCTCGCCCAGGTGAACCACGCGCTCGAGCGGACGCACATCGACCAGGCCCAACTTGAGCCCATCAAAAGCCAGCAGATCGCGCGCCCGGGCATCGGACACCTTGACGCCATGTGCTTCGATCGTGCCGCTGATCTTCAGACTGGCGGTCGCTGCGCGTTGGAAATCGAACTTAAGGTCGGCATCGAGCGAACCAGCCTTGAGCTGCGCAGGCAGGCCGCCCGGGATGTAGCCGAGGTAAGGCGCCAGGTCGAGCCCCTTGAAGCTGAGCCGGGCATCGGTCTTGCGGTCGTCGGCGAAAGGCGTGGTGAATGCGGCCGAGTCGAACTTGCTGCCATTGAGCGTGAAGGCAAGCTTGGGTTCGACCTTGACCGCGCGCTGCGACGCGAGATTGCTCACGAACGGTACGTTGAGCACGAAATCGCGCAGGGCATGCTTGCGTTGAACGGACTGGTCGTCGAAATCGACCGAGCCACCCGTGATCGCGATGTTGTAGATGGCAAAGCGCGGCGGGTCGCCCGCCGGTTTGTCGGGCGGGGCAGCGAGCTTGGCCAGGATGTCGTCGATGTCGTACTTGCCGTCGGCCAGGTGGGTCAGCGCGACGAACGGTTGATCGATGGCGACCGCATCGACCACAGGCGCAAGCCGCAGCACCGACTGGAGCTCGGCATCGGCATACACGCGGGCGATCTGGAACTGCGAGCCTTTGCCGTCGGCTGTGGCGATGCGCAGGTCTTTCAGGGTCAGCTCCAGCGTCCAGGGCTTGAAGTCGACCTTGCCGACCGTGACCTGGCGGCCGAGCTTTTCACTGGCGATCTTCTGCAGTTGGCTCTTGAGGATCGGCGGCACCGCAAGCCATGCCACGAGCCAGAGCCCCAGAAGAATCAACACCGCGACGATCCCACGCCGCACCCACTTGTTTTGTTTTAGCGCACTTGCATTCATTTGCGTGTGAGTGTGCCGCAAACGCCGGAGCGTTCCCGGAAGCAAGAAAGCCCGGTGGCTCGACTCGAAGTCTTGTCACCGGGCTCGATGGCGGGCACAAAACCCATGCCATCTTTTCGCTCGACCGGAAGTTGAATGGTTCCGACCTTGCAGGCAGCAAGAGATTGCCACCGGGGGGTGCCTCTGACGTTGAACTGGGAGGAATCCCTCTGTTCTCGGTCTTTGGCGAGCACCTGAATTCACAGGCAAAGTCAGCTTACGCTCGCGCCCGGAGCTTTGCAAACGGGTTTTTCAATGATTTGTGACGGCTCGATTCAGGCGCTTTTACACACTTCGTTTCAACTGAAATTAGAATAACGAACCTAGACGTTATACTTGACCGTGTATTTAGCGCCTCCTAGAATCCGCGTTGACCGTGCTGCCCGCTTGCAGCCGGACTCCATGAATCCGCCGCCGAGTAGTGCATTAATGCCGCCGGCTTGATCAGGCTGCCGCGCTCCACACCTCCTCGCGCGGAGATCTGATTCGTACTTATCCCAAGCGACGTCGCCTCCGCCCCATTCCCGCTCTGCGCGTGGCATGCGATCAAGGTGCCGCCCACGAAAGGAACAGCGATGAAACAAGCGTTGGAAGCCACGGCCCGCGGGCTCCGGACTTTTGCGTCCGATGTGGCAGACGGCTTTTTCGAGATCACGCACAACGGCTTTGCACTGATTGGCCTGGCCATCGTGTTTGCCGCATTGGCACTGGTCGCACGGCCCGACCTGCGCCAGTCGGGCGAAGACCAACTGATGGGCTGGCTGCAATCGCGCAAGCCGGCACCGGAGGCGACCGACCTCCAACCGAACGCGATCGACCGCACGACAGCCGCCAGCCCGACCGACCTGCCCAAGCAGCAGGCCGCAGTGGCCTATTGGCTCAGCAAGAAATACCGCGTCGCGGCCGAGCCGCTCAGCGTGCTGGTGGCCGAGGCCTATGACATCGGCAAGCGCACCAAGCTCGACCCCACGTTGATCCTGGCCATCATGGCGGTGGAATCGAGCTTCAACCCCTTCGCGCAGAGCCAGGTGGGCGCACAGGGCCTGATGCAGGTCATGACCCGCGTGCATGGCGACAAGTACGAAAGCGCAGGCGGCACCCTGACCGCCTTCGACCCGGTGACCAACATGCGGGTTGGCGTCAAGGTGCTGCAGGAATGCATCGCGCGCGCCGGCTCCGTCGAAGGGGGCCTGCGCTACTACGTCGGCGCGGCGAACCTCCCTGACGACGGCGGCTACGCCGGCAAGGTGCTGGCCGAGCACGAGCGCCTGCGCCAGGTCGCCGGCGGCCGTGCCATGCCAGTGGCGCCACCCGCCTTGCGTGCGCAGAATTCTCCGTCGAACGAGCCCGCCAAGTCGGTGGAGCCGGCGGGCGAAAAAGTGGCACTGCTGGGCAGTTCCTGAGCCGCCTCGGCTACACTCGCCGGGTACGCGACTGGCGATAGGCGCAACCCTTTTCAGGGACATGCGCTGACGTGGAACACCACTGGGAAGCGTACCGCCCGGCCGTCGGGCGTTCAGCCGTTCGCCTGGGCAGCCCTTGTTTGCTTGAACAAGGACATTTGTCTTCAAAGGACTGCCATGTACCAACGCAACATCCTGGTCGAACAGACCGATCCCGAAGTGTGGGCCGCCATCCAGGCCGAAAACGCACGCCAGGAACAGCACATCGAACTGATCGCGAGTGAAAACTACGCGTCGCCCGCCGTCATGGCGGCGCAGGGCTCGCAACTCACCAACAAGTATGCCGAGGGTTACCCCGGCAAGCGCTACTACGGCGGCTGCGAACACGTCGACGTGGCGGAGCAACTGGCGATTGACCGCGTCAAGCAGCTGTTCGGCGCCGATGCCGCCAACGTGC
Organism: Variovorax sp.; assembly: GCA_040003555.1. Taxonomy (GTDB): domain Bacteria; phylum Pseudomonadota; class Gammaproteobacteria; order Burkholderiales; family Burkholderiaceae_C; genus Variovorax. Next base: position 14,956 of record JBDUCH010000065.1, read on the forward strand.
AACCGCATTGCGGCGCCTCTGCCAACGAGGCCGTGATGCTCGCCTTCCTGAAGCCCGGCGACACCATCATGGGCATGAGCCTGGCCGAAGGCGGCCACCTGACCCACGGCATGCCGCTGAACATGAGCGGCAAGTGGTTCAAGGTCGTCAGCTACGGCCTGTCGGTCGACGAATCGATCGACTACGACGCGATGGAGCGCCTGGCCCACGAGCACAAGCCGAAGCTGATCATCGCCGGCGCGTCCGCCTACAGCTTGAAGATCGACTTCGCGCGCTTCGCGAAGGTCGCGAAAGACATCGGCGCGTTCTTCATGGTCGACATGGCGCACTACGCCGGGCTGATCGCCGCCGGCGTCTACCCGAACCCGGTGCCGCATGCCGACGTCGTCACCTCGACCACGCACAAGAGCCTGCGCGGCCCGCGCGGCGGCATCATCCTGATGAAGGCCCAGCACGAAAAAGCCATCAACAGCGCCATCTTCCCCGGCCTGCAGGGCGGCCCGCTGATGCACGTGATCG
>JBDUCH010000338.1:0-4556 GCA_040003555.1 Variovorax sp.
GATCAGTTGTTCGGCAAGGTGGAGTGTTCGTGACATGGCGCAAAGAATGGGAGGGCCCTTCCAGAAACACCGCGGAACCGGCTTTGCCGGGCCGCTGGTGTTGCCCCCGGCCGGGGGTGGGCGAAGCGACACGAAGTGCGCGAAGCCTGGGGGCGAGCTAGAACTTCACATCCAGTGTGATGTCGGTGAAGGTCGGTTCTTCGACCTGGTCCATCAGGTTGCGCTCTTCCGCTTTCGCCGATGGCTTGGTGCGGTTCTGCAGGCGCCACATCAGGTTGGTTGGCGAGTCGGCTTGCGACAGGCCTTCGGCCCGCGTAACCACGTCGTCGTTGATGAGGCGCGCGATGTCTTCCTCGAAGGTCTGCGAGCCTTCGGCCATCGACTGCTCCATGGCTTCCTTCACCGCCGAGAAGTCGCCCTTTTCGATGAACTCGGCCACGAGCGCCGTGTTCAGCAGGACTTCGAGCGCGGGCACCCGATTGCCGGTCGGCGTGCGCAGCAGCCGCTGCGCCACGATCGCGCGCAGGGCGCTGCCGAGGTCGCCCAGCAGCGTGGCGCGCACCTCGACCGGGTAGAAGCTCAGGATGCGATTCAGCGCACGGTGGCCGTTGTTGGCATGCAGCGTGGCCACGCAGAGGTGGCCCGATTGCGCGTAGGCGATGGCGGCCGTCATGGTCTCGCGGTCGCGGATCTCGCCGATCTGGATCACGTCGGGCGCCTGGCGCAACGCGTTCTTCAGCGCGATCTGCAGCGATTGCGTGTCGCTGCCCACGTCGCGCTGGTTCACCATCGATTTCTTGTTGGTGTAGGTGAACTCGATCGGCTCTTCGACCGTAAGGATGTGGCCGCTGGCGTTTTCGTTGCGGTAGTCGAGCATCGAGGCCAGCGTGGTGGTCTTGCCCGCACCCGTGGCGCCCACCATCAGGATCAGCCCGCGCTTTTCCATGATGAGCGTCTTGAGGATCTCGGGCAGGTTCAGGTCGGCAAAGCTCGGGATCACCGACGCAATGTGGCGCACCACCACGGCGTAGGTGCCGCGCTGGCGCATCGCGCTGATCCGGTAGTTGCCCGCACCTTCGAGCGCAATGGCCATGTTGAGCTCGCCCATGCGTTCGAGCTCGGCGATGCGGCTCTCATGCACCACCTCTGCCAGCAGGTGCAGCGGCGCATCGGGCGGCAGGATCTGCGCGTTGATCGGCAGGCAGGTTCCGTTGATGCGGATCAGTGCCGGCGAGTGCGCCGAGAGGTAGATGTCCGACGCTTTGCGTTCGGCCATCAGGCGAAGAATTCGCTCCATCGTTCCGGTCATCGGGACTCCTCCGGCGGGTTGTTGAAAAGAAAAAAGATCAGTCGCGCAGCAGGTCGTTCAGCGAGGTGGTCGAACGCGTCTTGGCGTCGACCTTCTTGACGATGATCGCAGCGTACATGTTGTACTTGCCGCCGGGCTTCGGCAGGCTGCCGCTCACCACCACCGAGCCGGCGGGCACGCGGCCATAGCTCACGCTGTCGGTGGCACGGTCGTAGATCGGGGTGCTCTGGCCGATGAACACGCCCATCGACAGCACCGAGTTCTCTTCGACAACCACGCCCTCGACCACTTCGGAGCGCGCGCCGATGAAGCAGTTGTCCTCGATGATGGTCGGGCCGGCCTGCAACGGCTCCAGCACGCCGCCGATGCCGACGCCGCCCGAAAGGTGCACATTGGCGCCGATCTGCGCGCACGAGCCCACCGTGGCCCAGGTGTCGACCATGGTGCCTTCGCCGACGTAGGCGCCGATGTTCACGTAGCTGGGCATCAGGATCGCGCCCTTGGCGATGTAACTGCCGCGGCGCGCCACGGCGGGCGGCACGATGCGCACGCCGGCTTCCTTGAGCTCGGCGGCCGAAAGGTGCGAGAACTTGGTCGGCACCTTGTCGTAGAAGCCGAGCGAGCCGGCCTGCATCTGCTCGTTGTCCTTCAGGCGGAACGACAGCAGCACGGCCTTCTTGATCCACTGGTGGACCGTCCATTGGCCGACCGATTCACGCGTCGCGACGCGTAACTTGCCGTTGTTCAGTTCACCGATCACCTGCTCGACCGCTTCGCGGACTTCGGCTGGCGCCTGGCCCGGCGAAAGGTTGGCGCGGTCTTCCCACGCGGCGTCGATGGTCTGCTGGAGTTGTTGGGTCATGAAGAAAGGTCTCTTTGGATGAACTGAACAATGCGCCCGGCGGCCTCGACGCACTCGGCGGTGTCGGCCACCAGGGCCATGCGAATCCGCCCACGGCCCGGGTTGCGACCATGCGATTCGCGTGCCAGATAGCTTCCGGGCAAAACCGTCACATTGTATTGAGCGTACAGGGCGCGGGCGAAAGCCTCGTCGTCCCCGTTCCAGGCGGCCGGAATGCCGGCCCAGAGGTAGAAGCTGGCGTCGGGCAGGCCCACGTCCAGCACGGCTTCGAGCATCGGCGTGACGGCGGCGAATTTGGCCCAGTACAGCGCGCGGTTCTCGACCACATGGGCTTCGTCGTTCCAGGCCGCGATGCTGGCGGCCGCGACGCTGCCGCTCATGGCGCTGCCGTGGTAGGTGCGGTAGAGCAGAAAGCGCTTGATGATGGCCGCATCCCCCGCCACGAAGCCGCTGCGCAGCCCCGGCACGTTGCTGCGCTTTGACAAAGATGTCAGGGCGATCAGGTTCTTGAAGTCGCGGCGCCCCAATTTGTCAGCCGCTTCGAGGCCACCGAGCGGCGGCTCGTCGCGAAAATAGATCTCGCTGTAGCACTCGTCGGCCGCGATCACAAAGCCGTGCCGATCCGACAGCGCGAACAGCTTGCGCCACTCGTCCAGTGGCATCACCGCGCCGGTAGGGTTGCCGGGCGAGCAGACGAACACGAGCTGGGTGCGGGCCCAGATCTCGTCCGGCACGCTGTCCCAGTCCACGGCGAAGTTGCGCTCGGCCACGCTCGGCGCGTAGTGCACTTCGGCGCCAGCCAGCAGCGCCGCGCCTTCGTAGATTTGGTAGAACGGATTGGGCGAGACGACCACCGGGTTCGGCCCGGCGCTCGCGTCCACCACCGTTTGGGCCAATGCAAACAGCGCCTCGCGCGAGCCATTGACCGGCAGCACCTGGGTCGCCGGATCCAGTGCCAGTCCATAGCGCCGCTGCAGCCATCCGGTGAAGGCGGCACGCAATGCGGGCGTGCCCGCCGTTGCGGGGTACGTGGCCAGCGCACCGAGGCCTTCGGTCAGCGCGTCCTTGATGAACTGCGGCGTGGGGTGTTTGGGTTCACCGATGCCGAGGCTGATGGGCGGGAACGCGGCGTCTGGTGTGACGCCTGCAAAAAGCTGCTTGAGCCGCTCGAACGGGTAGGGCTGCAGTCTGGCGAGCAGGGGATTCATGCCCGCGATTATCGGGGACGCCCGCAGTGCCGAAGCGCTCCCGCGCGCCCGTTCAGGCGTTGCCGCGGCGATAGAAGGCCAGCGATGCGGCCAGCGCCAGCAGCATGGCGCCGCAGGTGCGATCGAGCCAGCGTGTGGCCGATGCAGTGAGAAGGCGCATGGCGCGGGCGCCGACAAATGCGTAGATGCACATCACGGCCACGTCCAGTGAGGCGAACAACAGCGCGATGGCAACGTATTGCGGCGCCTGCGCCAGCGCCGGATCGATGAACTGTGGCAGCAGTGCCGAACAGAACAGGTAGCCTTTCGGATTGGTCACCGCGACCAGGAAGGACTTGAAAAAGACCTGCCGGCCGGTGCGTCGTCCGCCGACGCCCGGGCCCGCCGCCGGCACATCGAAGCCACCGCGCGAGCGCAGCATCCGGAGGCCGAGCCACGCAAGGTAGAGGGCCCCCGCCCACTTGAGCATCGAGAACCAGAACTCCGACGCCGCGAGCAGTGCGCCCAGGCCGAGCGCCACCGCGCCCACCAGCACGAAATCCGACAGCGCCGCGCCCAGCATGCCCGGCAGCGCGCCGCGCACGCCGTGGCGCGAGCCGTTGCTCAGCGCCAGCAGCACGGTTGGCCCGGGCGTGGCGATGGCGGCCAGCGCGACGATCGAGAACAGGAGGGCGGTTGTGAACGTCATGCTTTCAGAGTTTCTTGACCAGCACCTGGCTCTTGCGATCCCAGTTGTACTTGCGCTTGCGCGCCTCGGGCAGCCATTCGGGATCCACCTGCACGAAGCCGCGCTTGATGAACCAGTGCATGGTGCGCGTTGTCAGCACGAAGATGCTCTCGAGGCCCATTGCCTTGGCGCGCTGCTCGACGCGCTTGAGGATGCGCTCGCCGTCGCCCTGCGACTGCACATTGGGCGACACCGTCAGGGCCGCCATCTCGGCGGTGCGTGCCTCGGGGTAGGGATAGAGCGCAGCACAGCCGAAGATCACGCCGTCGTGCTCGATGACCGTGTAGTGGCCGACGTCGCGCTCGATCTCGGTGCGGTCGCGCTTGACGAGCGTGCCGTCTCGCTCGAAGGGCTCGATCAGTTGCAGGATGCCGCCGATGTCGTCGGCCGTGGCCTCGCGCAGCGACTCGAGCTTTTCGTCGATCACCATGGTGCCGATGCCGTCGTGCA
>JBDUCH010000339.1:0-4538 GCA_040003555.1 Variovorax sp.
AACTTCGGCCTCGCCGAGGCCGCAGGGTTCGGTGAACCAGCGCAGCTTCGGGTCATCGCCAAGCGTTGCGGAGGTAAAAACCCAGGCGCGCCCGACGGAATCGGGCTCTGCCTTGTCGGCCTTGAGCACACGCGTTTGCACCGCCTCGGCGATATCGAGCGGAGATTCGATCAGCCGCAACTGCTGCCCCACATCAACCCAGCGCACCGACTCCGGCGCACAAGCCAGCGCAAAACGCGCCGCACGCTGGGTGAGTTGCGTCGCGCGTTCGTGCAGGCGCACGAAGTCGGGCGCGATCTCGCTCACACTGTCGAGCGCGTCCGCCGCCTGCGCAAAGCCTTGCTGCAATGCCTCCATCGACTGCTGCCAGATCCGGGCCTCGACGCCCTCGGGTGCCGCATCGATCCAGCGCAACTTGGCACCGGGCCACTGCTTGCCGACTGCAAGCCGCAGCTCGCGCGCAGCGCGTTCCACCGTCGCGACCGCGCTCGTCCAGTCGACCAGCCCGCGCGCATGCTGCAGACCGGCCGCGAGCAGGTCGCGCGCGAAATCGAGCGCCTGCGCGGTGCCCAGCTGCACGCCAAGAAACTGAACACCGGTTTCGTTGAGTTGATGGGCCTCGTCGAACACCACCACGCGCACGGTCGGCAGCAGTTCGGCCATGCCGGACTCGCGCACTGCCAAGTCGGCGAAAAACAGATGGTGGTTGATCACCACCACGTCGGCGCCCAGCGCCTCGCGCCGCGCGGCGTTCACGTGGCAAGGGCGGAACTGCGGGCACTGCGCGCCCAGGCAGTTCTCGCGTGTCGAGGTCACGAGCGGGATCAGCGGCGAGCGCTCGTCGAGGCCCGGCAACTCGGCCAGGTCACCGGTGCGTGTGGATTTCGACCATTGCTCGATCTTGGCCAGCGTGCGAGCCGACGCGCGCTCGGGGCCTGCATCGTGACGCGCCAGTTCGAGCCGGTGCAGGCACAGGTAACTCGCGCGGCCCTTGAGCAGCGCGGTGCGCACCGGCAGCCCGAGCGCCTCGACGAGGCGCGGAAGGTCGCGGCCAAAGAGCTGATCCTGCAAGGTCTTGGTGGCGGTCGACAGCAGCACGCGTTCGCCGCTCAGCAGCGCCGGCACCAGGTACGAAAAAGTCTTTCCGACGCCGGTACCGGCCTCGACCACGAGCTGCCCGCCCTCGTCGATGGTGCGCGCTACGGCCAGCGCCATCTCGGTCTGGCCCGCGCGTTCGCGGAACTGGTCGGCGGCACGGGACAGTGCGCCATGCTGCGCGAAAGCTTCGCGCACCTTGTCTTCCAGGGACATCTCAGCGTTTTTCAGCACTGCGCACGAAGTGCGCGAAGCCTGGGGTAGTTCATATTCACGCGGGTTCTTGCGGATCGAGCAGCCGAACCAGCCGCTCGATCTGATCCCGCAAGGCAAGGCGCCGCTTCTTGAGCCGACGCAGCAGCAGTTCGTCCTGCGGCGTCGACTCGACCAGACGGTCGATGGTGGCGTCCAGGTCGCCGTGCTCGATGCGCAGCTCGATCAGTTGACGGGAAAGGGAGTGGAGATTGGAGTCCAACGGGCGCGGTTCGGGAGCATTTCGGGGCTTCCCGTCTTCGCTTGATAATACGTCGTCTCACCGACTGACGAACAACGAACGAGATCGCGCCACAGGCGCATGCTGCGCCCATGACCCGAGGCTTTCGAATTTCCGCCGCCACCGGCCTCCACATGGGGGATCGCCCCTATCAGCAAGACCAGGTGTTGCTGATGAACCATCCCCGCGTGGAAGGCTGCCTGCTCGGCGTGGTGGCCGACGGCATGGGCGGCCGCAGCGGCGGGCGCAAGGCGTCGGATCAGGTGCTCATGACCGCCAAGCAGCTGTTCAGCCGCTATGCGCCGGCCACGGACGACCTGCATGACTTGCTGCGCCAGATCGTGAATGACGCCCACACCGTGATCAAGCTCACCGCGCAGTCGAGCGAGCAGGAGCCGCACAGCACCGTGGCTGCTTTCGTGATGAACCCGGGCGGCGACGGCGCGTGGATCCACGCCGGCGATTCGCGCGTCTATCACTTTCAGCGCGGCAGGCTGGTGAAGCGCACGCTCGACCACTCCTATGTGCAGGCGCTGATTGACCGCGGGGACCTCAACGAGGAGGAGGCCAACGTGCATCCGCAGGGCAACATCCTGCTGGGATGCCTGGGCATGGCCACTGCTCCCCCGCCGATCGTCACGCACCAATTGACGCGACTCAAACCCGGCGACGTGCTCATGGCCTGCAGCGACGGGCTCTGGCACTACTTCACGCACGAGGAGATGGGTGCGGTGGTGGCCGAACAATCGCCCCGCGCGGCGGTCGAGTTGCTGGTGGCCGAAGCGCGCAAACGGGCGCGCGGAACCGGCGACAACCTCTCGATTGCCATCCTCAAGCTCGAGGCGCTCCCCAAGGAGCGTTGAGTTCAGGGCGCCGCGGGCAGCGGCGCGGAGCGCGGCTTGTCGCGACTGGCGTTGCGCCGTTCAACTTCGGCGCGGTGCTGTGCCGCCTTTTGCAGCTTGCTCTCTTGCTCTTGCACCATCGAGGGCGCCTTGCCACGCTGGCGCGCGAGCTTGGCCTGTTCTTCTGCATGCGCACGCTGCTTGGCCTCGAATGCGCGCTGGCGTTCTGCCTCTTGCGCGGCCAACCCTTCGCGGCTGGTCGCATGGCCAGCGGCCCGCTCTTCACGCGCCTTCTGGGCTTCGCCTGCCTGCTCGCGCTGCGCCGCCTGATCCTGCGCGCGCTGCGGCGCGGCCTTGTCCTCGATCCGTTGCAGTTGCGCAGCCGCGCGGCGCTTGCGTTCGACGTCGTTGAGCGCAGCCTCCTGCCGCTTCAGATCGTCCGAGGTCGTGCGCGCCTGCCTACGGCTGACCTGGAGGCAGTCTTCGACCGCGAACTTCTGATAGCAGGCTGCACGCTCGGCGGCAACGCGCTTGTCGAGCGCCTGGCGCTCGGTCGCGATGCGCGCGCGCTCGGCTTCGGCATCGAGCCCGCCCGTGGTGGTACTGGTCTGGGCCCATGCGGGCCAGACCACGGCAGCGAACAACAGCGAAAGCGCGATCTTTTTCATGTGAGGCGGGTGTCGACCGTGCGGCGCTCGAGCGCCAGAAACTCGGCCGACTGCATTTCGTTGAGTCGGGAGACGGTGCGAGGAAACTCGTGGGCCAGTGGCCCGTCTGTGTACAACGCCTCGGGCGCGACCTCGGCCGACAGGATCAGCTTGACGCGACGATCGTAGAACACATCGACCAGCCAGGTAAACCGGCGTGCTTCGGACGCCCGGTTCACCGACAGTTGTGGCACATCGGACAGCAGAACCGTGTGGAACTGGGTTGCAATCTCAAGGTAGTCATTTTGCGAGCGCGGGCCGCCGCACAGCGTCTTGAAATCGAACCAGACCACGCCACCGGCCTTGCGCCGCGCGTGGATCTCGCGCGATTCGATCTTCAGTACCGGATTCTCGTCGGCGGTTTCGGCCAGCTTGTTGAAGGCGTCGCGCATCTCGTGGTCGGCCGCAGCACCGTTCGGCGTGAGGTACATGCGCAATTGCTCGAGCGTGCGACGCCGGTAGTCGGTGCCGTTGTCGACGCTCAGCACCTGGAGCTTCTCGTTGAGCAGCGCGATCGCCGGCAGGATGCGGTCGCGGTGCAGCCCGTTCGGGTACAGGTCGTCGGGCTTGAAGTTCGAGGTCGTGACGAATCCCACGCCGTTGTCGAACAGCGCAGCCAGCAGCCGGTGCAGGATCATGGCGTCGGTGATGTCGGCGACGTGAAACTCGTCGAAGCAGATGAGCTTGTAGCGCTTCGAAATCCGCAGGCCGAGTTCGTCGAGCGGATTGACCGTGCCCTGCAGATCGGCCAGCTCGCGATGCACCTCGCGCATGAACTCGTGGAAGTGCAGGCGCGTCTTGCGCCTGAGCGGCACCGCATTGAAGAACAGATCCATCAGGAAGCTCTTGCCACGCCCGACGCCACCGTACATGTAGACGCCGCGCGGAATCTCCGGTCGGCGAATGAGCTTCTTGAACGCGTTGGAGCGCTGCTCCTTGTAGGCCGCCCATTCGCCGGCGCAGCGATCCAGCGCTTCGACCGCGCGCAGCTGCGCCGGATCGCTCTGGAACCCGCGCGTGGCGAGTTCCGCTTCGTAGGCCTGTTTGACGCTCAAAAGATCAGAAGTTCAGCGTGCGCTTGTCCACGGCCAGCGCCGCTTCCTTGGTCGCTTCCGAGAGCGAGGGGTGAGCATGGCAGATGCGCGCAATGTCTTCGCTGCTCGCCTTGAACTCCATCGCCACCACGGCTTCGGAGATCAACTCGCTGACCTGCGGGCCCACCATGTGCACGCCGAGGATCTCGTCGGTCGCCGCATCGGCCAGGAACTTGACCATGCCGGTCGTGTCGCCCAGCGCGCGTGCGCGGCCGTTCGCCAGAAACGGGAAGGTGCCGGCCTTGTAGGCGCGGCCCTCGGCCTTGAGCTGCTGCTCGGTCTGGCCGACCCATGCAATCTCGGGGTG
>JBDUCH010000340.1:0-4534 GCA_040003555.1 Variovorax sp.
CACGAACGAGAAGTACGGGTAGTAGGGCAGGAAGGTCTCGGGGAACACGATCAGCTGCACGCCCTTGGACGCGGCTTGATCGATGGCCTCGCATACCTTCTGCAAGGTGCCGTCCTCGCTCTCGAAGTCGGGCGCGATCTGGACGGCGGCGGCGCGAACGACGGTCATTTCACAGTGTCCAGGTGTCGATGACGACCGCGCCGGCCTTCTTGTGCAGCAGCACGATGTCGAGCACGTCCAGCGGGCTGATCGGTGTGATGCCGGGAATCAGCGAGCCTTCGCCGTGGCCGTACAGCGCCTGCAGCGCGAAGCGGCAGGCATAGACCTTGCCGCCCTCCTCCATGAACTTGACGATCTGCTTGTTGAAGTTCTGGTGGCCGGGGAAGGCTTCGTCGCCGAGCGTCGGAAAGCCGCGCTGCACGCCGAGCGTCACGCCCGGGCCGTAAAGCAGCACCGAGGTCTCGTAGCCCTTGCGCTTCAGGCGCGTGGCCTGCAGCAGGTTGACGAAGCCGATCGAGCCTTCGAAGGCCACGGTGTGGAAGGTGACGAGGGCTTTCTCGCCGGGCTCGGCCTTGACGTCCTCGAAGACTTTTTCTTCGTAGTCGACAAGGTGTTCGCCGGCGACGTTCGGGGCTTTGGTGACTTTGGGCATGCAGTTCTCCGTGGATTGAAAGAGATGAATAGGGTGTTGCGCACCCTCTTTCCGCACGCTCTGTGCCACCGGAAAATCGCCTTCGTGCGATCAAGCTGCGATCAACCAGCAATGGCGCGCAATGCAGCCGCTGAAAATTTTTCGGGAACCCCGAAAGGCGCTGACATGACGCTTCGCAGGCTCCGCATGGCACGCTAATGAGGCGTTTTTTACGCAATCAATGCACCCGATCAATAGGGTGCAACGCACTCGATCCATGCACAGGCGTGCTGCAGGCACGGCATGGTTCCTGCATCGATGAATGACGTCGCCATGCGATCAACTCATGCGATCAACTTCATGTCCCACAACCTCACCCTGCCCTGGCGCAAGCGCATCGAATCGAGCGACAAGCCGGCTTACCTGTTGCTGGCCGACCTGATTGCCGACGACATCCGCAGCGGCCGCCTGACCGCGCGCGACAAGCTGCCAACCTTGCGCGACCTGGCGCTGGCGCTCGACCTCAACTACACGACCGTGGCGCGTGGCTACGCCGAGGCGCGCAAGCGCGGGCTGATTGACTCCCGCACCGGCACCGGCACCTTCATCCGCGGCAGCAGCCCGAGCCTGCCGCTGCGCGGCGGCAGTGGCGCCGAGATGACGATGAACCTGCCGCCCGAGCCGCAGGACGCGGCGCTGCTGGAACGCATGCACGACAGCGCGAGCCGCATCCTGGCCGACAGCGACCTGTATGACCTGCTGCGCTACCAGGACTTCGGCGGCACAGCGCGCGACCGCGAAGCCGGAATGCAGTGGCTTCGCCCGCGCGTGCCCGACTGCCGGCTTGATCAGACGCTGGTGTGCCCCGGCATCCACAGCGTGCTGGCCGCGCTGTTTTCGCAGCTGGCGCGACCGGGCGAGCTGATCTGCGTCGAAGCGCTGACCTACCCAGGCGTGAAGGCCATCGCCACGCAACTCGGCATCCAGCTGCACGCACTGCCGCTCGACGGCGAAGGGCCGATGGGCGAATCCTTCGAGCACGCCTGCAGGACGCTCAAGCCGAAGGCGCTCTACGTCAACCCGACGCTGAACAACCCGACCACGGCGACCATCTCGCGCGGGCGCCGCGAAGCGCTGGCCGACATCGCGCTGCGCTACTCGATTCCGATCATCGAGGACGACGCCTACGGCCTGCTGCCGCGCCAGATGCCGCCGGCCATCGCGACGCTAGCGCCCGACCTCACCTACTACATCACGGGTTTCTCGAAGACGCTGGGCGCCGGCTTGCGCAGCGCCTATGTGCGCTCGCCGAGCGCGCGGCAATCTCAGCGGCTGGCCGGTGCCCTGCGGGCCACCACCGTGATGGCTTCGCCGATCACCAATGCGATGGCCACGCTCTGGGTCGAGGACGGCACGGCCGAGGCGATGCTGCAAGCGGTGCGCAACGAATCGGCAGCACGCCAGGCGCTCGCCGCGCGGCATCTGGGCGCGCACGGCATCGAGGCGCAACCTGAGGGCTTCCACTTGTGGCTGCCGCTGTCGTCGGCCTGGAGCACGGTCGAGTTCGCGTCGTACCTGCGCAGCCAGAACGTCGGCGTGGTGGCGAGCGCCGCGTTCTCGACCGACGGCATGCCGCCGGAAGCGGTGCGCATCTGCCTGGGCGGGCCGATGTCGCGCGACGAGTGCGACCACGCGCTGCGCCTGATCGCCGACACGCTGGCGCATCCGCTGCATCCGCACGCGACGGTGAGGTGATGTAGGTACCCGCCGACGCGGGTGGATTGCATTCGCTGGCAGGCGCCGTTTGCGGGCGCCCTAAGCTGGCGTCACATCAACACACCGGAGACCTTCATGAAAAGCATCATCCTTTGGCTCTGTGGCGTGCCGATCGTCGTGATCATCGGTTTGAAGGTCTTCGGAATTCTCTGAGACACAGAGAGCGCCCCAACAGATTCCTCCTCCCGGCGCATCACTGCGTCGTTACACAGCGCCCCTCGGGGCGCTGTTTTTTTTTGCCTCACGCCAGCGTTTCGCGCCGCAACTGCTGCACGTCTTCGTGCAGTGCATGAGCCCAGGCGCGCCGCTCGCGGCCCTGTGCGGTCTGGGGTTCGCCGAAACGCACGATGGCCAGCAGCGGCGGTGCCCGCAGCGTGCGCCAGAGCGAGTCCGCCAGGCTGTCGTCGTCGATGTAGCGTGCCGCAGCGCTGCTCTCGCCCGTGGCGGCATCGGCGAAACGCAGGGCCGCCGGCTGCACCGGCGCACCCGAGGAGATCGCGGCCTGCAACAGGTTGGCATGGAACGGCAGCAGCCCGTGGCCGTCGCTGGTGGTGCCTTCGGGAAAGATCGCCACCAGGTCGCCGTTGCGCAGCGCCTCGGTCATGTGGTGCACCACGCGGACGGCGTCGCGACGCCGCTCGCGCTCGATGTAGAGCGTGCCAGCCCCGGTGGCGAGCGAGCCGATCAGCGGCCAGCGCCTGACTTCGGCCTTGGACACGAAGCGCACATGCTGTGCCCCGTGGATCGCGAGGATGTCGAGCCACGAGAGGTGGTTGCAAACCAGCAGCATCGGGCCCTGCGCCGCCGGCGTGCCCTGCACGACGAGCTGGATGCCCAGCACTTCGAGCATCTCGCGAGCCCAGCGCTGCACCCTTTCACCGCGCTGCTGCGGCGTCAATCGGTCGAAGGTGCTGCGGATGATCCACCAGCCCGACAACGCATGCGCGATGGCGCGCAACAGCTTCCAGCAGGCCGACAGATTGCGCATGGGATTGGCGCTCAGGGCTTGCGCCGGGCAAGGTGATGAACGTGGGGGTTCATGTCAGGCCTCGTGCACCACGCGACCGCCCACGAGCGTGAAGCGCGCCCGGCCCCGCAGCGCATAGCCGGCGAACGGCGTGCTCTTGCCCTGGCTGCGCAGGGCCTCTGGCTGCACTTGCCATTCGTGATCGGCATCGAACACGCAGAGGTCGGCCTTGCCGCCGGCCACGAGCTGGCCGATGCCGGCCTTGCCGATCAGGCGGCCCGGTGCGCTGGTCACGACCTCGAGCGCGCGGCGCAGACCGGCGCCGCTGCGCTCGCCCCACTGCAGCGCGAGCGGCAGCAGCAGCTCGAGCCCGGTGGCGCCGGCTTCGCTTTCGGCGAACGGCAGCGTCTTGGCATCAGCCTCGACCGGCGTGTGGTCGGACACCAGCGCATCGATGGTGCCATCGGCCAGCGCGGCCGACAGCGCATCGCGGTCGCGCTGTTGGCGCAGCGGCGGGTTCAGGCGGGCCTTGCTGTCGAAGAAGCCGATGTCGTTGTCGGTGAGGTGCAGCGAATTGATGCTGACGTCGACCGTTAGCGGCAGGCCGGCTGCCTTGGCCTCGCGCACCAGCTGCACGCCCGCCGCGCTCGAAAGCCGGCACACATGAACGCGCGCGCCGGTGCTCTTCATGAGTTCGATGATGGTGAACAGTGCAATGGTCTCCGCCGCCACCGGTACACCGGCCAAGCCGAGCCGCGTGGCGAGCGGGCCGCTGGCGGCGACGCCCTTGCCGAGATCGCGATCCTGTGGCCGCAGCCAGACGGTGTGGCCGAAGGTGCTGGCGTAGAGCAAGGCACGCTGCAGCACCTGCGTGTCGGCCAGCGCGACGTCGGCCTGGCTGAAGCCGATGCAGCCGGCCTCGGTGAGCGCTGCCATTTCGGTCAGCACCTCGCCGGCCAGGCCCCGCGTGAGCGCGCCGAGCGGAAACAGGCGCGCGCCCTTCAGCTTCTCGGCGCGGAAGCGCAGCATCTCGATCAGGCCGGGCTCGTCGAGCACAGGATCGGTGTCGGGCGGGCACACCAGGCTGGTCACGCCACCCGCGACCGCCGCGGCCATCTCGCTGTCGAGCATGCCTTCGTGCTCGTAGCCGGGCTCGCGCA
>JBDUCH010000341.1:0-4506 GCA_040003555.1 Variovorax sp.
GCCAGCACGGCGATGCGGGTGCTCAGGTCGAACAGGGTGTCGAGGTCGTGCGTCACCATTACCACCGTGAGGCCGAGCTCGCGGTGCAGGCCGCGCAGCAGGTCGCAGAAGCCGTCGGCGCTTTCAGGGTCGAGCCCGGCAGTGGGCTCGTCGAGCAGCAGCAACGGCGGATCCATGATGAGCGCGCGTGCCAGCGCCACGCGCTTGATCATGCCGCCCGACAGATCCGACGGACTCTTGGTGGCGTGCTGCGGTTCGAGCCCCACCATCTGCAGCTTGACCAGTGCGGCATCGCGGATCAGGTCGTCCGGCAGCAGCTTCAGTTCGCGCAACGGAAACGCGATGTTGTCGAGCACGCTGAACGCCGAGAACAGCGCGCCGTGCTGGAACAGCATGCCAACGTCGGCCGCGGCCATTGTGCTGATTTGGCCGGGCGGCTGGCCGAGCACTGTGACCTCGCCTTTGGTGGGGTGTTCGAGCCCGAGGATCTGGCGCAGCAGCACCGTCTTGCCGGTTCCGGAGCCGCCCACCAGCGACAGCACCTCCCCGCGCCGGATCGTGAGGTCGAGGTCGCGGTGCACCACCTGGTCGCCCTCTGGCGAGGTGAACACGGTCCACAGCTTGCGGATCTCGACCACGTTATCGACAGCGTCGGTCATGCGCGGAACCCGATGCCCTTGAACAGCACGGCAAACAGCGCGTCGACCAGGATCACCACCGTGATCGAGGTGACCACCGACGATGTGGTGCCGCGCCCGAGGCTCTCGGTGTTGGGCTTGACCTTCATGCCGAAGTAGCAGCCGATCAGCGCGATCAGGACGCCGAACACAGCCGACTTCGATATCGCGAGCCAGAGGTTCGACATCGGCACCGCGCGCGGCAATGCGGACATGAAGTACGCGGGCGAAATATCGAGCGACAGGTCGGCCGCGATCATGCCGCCGAACAGCGCGGCCGCCGAGGTCCAGAGGCTGATCAGCGGCATCGCAATGGCCAGCGCCAGCACGCGCGGCATCACCAGTCGGAAGCCGTGCGGAATGCCCATCACGCGCATCGCGTCGAGCTCTTCGGTCACGCGCATCACGCCGATCTGCGCCGTGATCGCCGAGCCGGAGCGGCCGGCGATCAGCACCGCCGCCAGCACCGGACCCAGTTCGCGGATCAGCGACAGGCCGAGGATGTTGACGATGAAGGTCTCGGCGCCGTACTGCCGCAGCTGTTGCGAGGTGAGGTAGGCCAGCACCACGCCGATCAGCAGCCCGACCAGCGCGGTGATCGGCAGTGCGGTGGTGCCGAACTGGTAGAGCTGGCCCGAAAAATCGCGCCACGGCCCGCGGTGCGGCGCGCGGATCAGCTTGCCGATATCGAGCACCAGCTGGCCGATCAACCGCAGGAAATCCCTCGCCACGAACATGATGCGCGGGCCGGTGTGCGCAAAGGTCTTGAAGCGGTCGGCCAGCGACGGCGGCGACTCGTCGGGCGCGCGGCAGGTGTATTGCGCAACCTGGTCGAGCACGGCCTTGTGCTGCGGATCCATCTGGAGCTGCGCCGGCCAGGCCTGGCCCCAGTGATTCCAGAGCACCTGCGCGCCGATATGGTCGAGCTGGTCGATCGGACGCAGATCCCAGCCCGTCGCGGCCTGCGCTGATGCCAGACTCTTCGACAGCGCCTGCCAGGCGCCGGCCCGGGACAGCGACAACGCCGTCCAGCGACCGCTTGCCACGACGGTGCTGCCCGCATGCTCGATGCGCGGCGAAGCGTCAGGCGCAGGGTTGGGCGCGGCGGCGGACATGGGTGCGATCGGTTCCGTAGGCGGCTCGTGTATGGAAGCGGACTTCATCGTAACCGCAGGGGTTGTGCACGCGACGTAGGAGCACGGCCCACGCTGAACCCCGGCGCGAGGACTTCACGCAGCCACGCCACGAACGCAGCGACCGCGCGCGGCACGTGGGTGGCGTAAGGCCGGATCGCATAGAGCTGTTCGCCGAAAGCGCCCACCGGCTGCCATTGCGGCAGCACCTCCACCAGCTTGCCCGCCTGCAGCGCCGCCTGCGCGCTGAAATCCGGCATCAGCGCGATGCCGAGGCCGGTGATGGCAGCGTCGCGCAGCGCCTCGCTGTTGTTGGCCGCGAGCGGCCCGGACACCGGCACGGTGATGCGCGGTGCCGTCGGCCCGCGCCCAGGCGCGCGTGCCTCGAAATGCCAGGCCGGCGTGTCCTGCGCGCGCGGGTAGTGCAGGCAGTCATGGCCGGCCAGCGCCTCCGGTTCGTTGGGCATGCCGCGGCGGCGCAGGTAGGCGCGGCTGGCGACCAGCACCGAGCGCGTGTGGCAGAGCGTCCAGGCCACGTGCGTGTCGGGCGGCGCGGCGGTGTGCCGGATCGCGAGGTCGAAGCCTTCCATCGCCAGCGAGCGCAGCCGATCAGACAGGTCGAGTTCGAGCCGCACCTCGGGCTGGGCGCGCAGGAACTCGGCCAGCCGCGGCACCAGTTGCTGGCGCGCGAACGCGACCGGCGCGGTCACGCGCACCAGCCCGCGCGGCACGCCCGCGAGGTCGCGCACGCCGGCAAAGCCCCGGGCAATCTGCTCGAAGGGCTCGCGCATGTCCTCCACCAGCCGCTGGCCGGCCTCGGTCAGCCGAACGCTGCGCGTGGTGCGCTGCACCAGCGGCACACCGGCCGCACGCTCGAGTTCGGCGATGCGCTGGCTCATGGCCGCCTTGCTGACGCCCAGCCGCTGCGCCGCCGCAGTGAAACTGCCTTGCTGAGCCAGCACCGTGAGCCAGTGCAGATGAACCCAGAGCGCTTCGATCTTTTGGTGATCCATGCCTGTATTGTTCATTATGGCGAACAATCAATTCACCGGCAGCCGCTTGGCGGGCCAGCCCACGCTGCCTAAACTGCCCGCACCCCCGCCACCACCCGACACCTGCCATGCAACTCACCAAGACACCCATCGACCACTTCATCAACGGCAAGATGGTCGCCAACACCTCGGGCCGCGGCCAGGACGTCACCAACCCCGCCACCGGTTCGGTCACCGGCTACGCCGGCCTGGCCAGTGCGGCCGAAGTGGGTGCCGCGGTGGCGGCCGCGCAAGCCGCGTTCCCGGCCTGGGCCGATACGCCGCCGATCCGCCGGGCCCGCGTGCTGTTCAAGTTTCTTGAACTGCTCAACCGGCACAAGGACGAGCTGGCGCACCTGATCACCGCCGAGCACGGCAAGGTGTTCACCGATGCGCAGGGCGAAGTCAGCCGTGGCATCGACATCGTCGAGTTCGCTTGCGGCATTCCGCAGCTGCTCAAGGGCGACTTCACCGACCAGGTCAGCACCGGCATCGACAACTGGACGCTGCGCCAGCCCCTGGGCGTGGTGGCCGGCATCACGCCGTTCAACTTTCCGGTGATGGTGCCAATGTGGATGTTCCCGGTGGCGATCGCGGCGGGCAACACCTTCGTGCTCAAGCCCAGCCCGACCGACCCGAGCGCCTCACTGCGCATGGCCGAGCTGCTGAAGGAAGCCGGCCTGCCCGACGGCGTGTTCAACGTGGTGCAGGGCGACAAGGTGGCGGTCGACGCGCTGCTCGAGCACCCGGACGTGAAGGCGGTCAGCTTCGTCGGCTCGACGCCGATCGCCAACTACATCTACGAAACCGGCGCCCGCCACGGCAAGCGCGTGCAGGCCCTGGGCGGCGCCAAGAACCACATGGTGGTGATGCCCGACGCCGACATCGACCAGGCGGTCGATGCGCTGATCGGAGCCGGCTACGGCTCGGCCGGCGAGCGCTGCATGGCGATTTCGGTGGCGGTGCTGGTGGGCGACGTGGCCGACCGGCTGCTGCCCAAGCTGGTCGAGCGCACCCGAACGCTGAAGGTGCTCGACGGCGAGAACCTCGCAGCCGAAATGGGCCCGATCGTCACCAAAGCCGCCCACGAGCGCATCACCGGCTACATCGCGCTGGGCGAGCAGGAAGGCGCGAAGCTGCTGGTCGACGGCCGTGGCTTCGATGCCGGGGCGGCGGGCAACGGTTGCGATGACGGCTTCTGGATGGGTGGCACGCTGTTCGACCACGTGACGCCCGCCATGCGCATCTACAAGGAAGAGATCTTCGGCCCGGTGCTTGGCTGCGTGCGCGTGCACGATCTGAGGGAAGCAGTCGACCTGATCAACGCCCACGAGTTCGGCAACGGCGTGAGCTGCTTCACGCGCGATGGCAATGTGGCGCGCGAGTTCTCGCGGCGCATTCAGGTCGGCATGGTCGGCATCAACGTGCCGATCCCGGTGCCCATGGCCTGGCACGGCTTCGGCGGCTGGAAGCGCTCGCTGTTCGGCGACATGCATGCCTATGGCGAAGAAGGCGTGCGCTTCTACACCAAGCAAAAGAGCATCATGCAGCGTTGGCCCGAGAGCATCGGCAAGGGCGCCGAGTTCGTGATGCCCACGGCAAAATAGGGTTGGAGACACGTTGAGCGACACCACTTTCGACTACATCGTCATCGGCGGCGGCACC